>NZ_CAXQQP010000005.1:0-332276 GCF_964226795.1 Mesoflavibacter sp. | reverse complement strand
GTCACTACATAATCTGAAGCTGGCTGTGTCCCTAATATTAATAGCGTCTGACTCTCTAAATCAAATGGCTCTACACCATCATTACTCGGATCATCACAAACTACCATATCTGACGCTGGATTGATTGATAAGGAATAAATATCTAAAGTAAAACTATCAGTACCTACACAACTTTCAGAAGCACTATCTTCTATTCTTACAAATATAGTTTCTGGGTAAGGACCTGAAGTTATATAATTATCGGGCGTCGTAATTGGATTAGTATCATTTTGAGCATCTGTTAAAGAATTATGATAACTAACATTAACCAAAGAAGCATCTTGAGTACCAATAGCTTCAGCATCATTAACCGTTAAATCAAATGTTTCATCTGAAGAAAACACATCACATTGTATTAAGTCTATTGTATTTTCAACAGTAGGGCTAGGTAAAAATTCAATATAAATAGAATCTGAAGTTTGACAAGAAGCTGAATACACAATATCTACACTATAATTTCCTTCTTGATAAACATCTATACTTGGTCCTGTTTCTCCTGCTATAGGATTTCCTTCAAAATACCAAGTATGCGTAGCTGTCGTTAGTCCTGTATCCAATGTTATAGGATTTCCATCACAAATTGCAGTACCTGCATCAATTGTTACATCATCACCTAAATCTCCTCCTAGGTCAAAAGAACCTGCTCCTAAAAATACAGCAGCATTATATGCACTATCAAACGCGTCTGCAATAACTAATTTAATACGATAATTATTGTTAGGTGTTACGTTTGAAAAAGCCGTCATTGATCTAGTGTAGCCTCTAAAGTCAATAGGGTCATTATTTAGAGGTTCTCCACCTGGGCCATAATAAGAATCAAAATATCCTGGGTTTACAGATGGGCATCCACCATTATAAGTATTATCACGAACTGTAAATACAGATACAACATCTGTTGTACCTGGTACTAATGCAAGATTAGTAGTTACTCCAGTAGTCAAATCTGTTAGTAAGAAAGCGAATGCATCAGTAAAACTACATTGGAAACCTCCATATTCTTCTGACGCAAATAAAAAGTCAAAGCTTATTGAATTAGCAATAGGTACGAAATCAAATTGGATAAAACTAGCATCATTTGAATCATTTGCATTTAAAGCAGGAATTGCATTTTCCAAATCGGCATCTCCTGGCCATCCACCACTACTTTGCGTACCGGTTTCTGGTCCTTCTGCTTCCATTGCATCTCCTGAATTTAAAACAATACCAGACTCAAATGGAAACGCACCAGGTATAGCAGAAAAATAACCTATTCCGTTTTCTTGACCAAAATTTGATCCCGTACTCCAGTTAATGTTTGATACTGCAGCACAAGGACTATCTATTAACACATCTGTAACTAATTGGTCTACGGTATAAGTTGTTTGATCTACATCAATGTATGGACTAAGTACTTCTACTGTAACGGATGTTGAAGCAGAACATCCTGTTGGATTTGTATCTGTTACTGTAAGCGTAGCTGTAAAAGTCCCAAGGTTATTATATGTATGACTAACTGATTGTCCTGAAGCTACACCTGCATCTCCAAAATTCCAGTTATAAGTAGCACCAGTACCATCATCTTCAAACGTTGCACTTCCATCAAACAACACTGTACCTCCTAAGGGAATTTGAATAACACCAGTTCCATCTGCAACAGGATCTGTTGAATCTATACTAGGCGTTATAGTTTGACAAGATTGTAAGCATGAAATATTTGCTGCCCATCCTAAAGTGTTAGCTCCACTATCTGAAGTAAACTGAATAGTAATACAACCTGTAGTACTAGTTGGAGAGGCAGAAATAGTACCTGGGTTATTTGCAGCTCCTCCACCAGAATAACTACCTATTACAGGTGCTGTAATATCGTCTCCATCATAAATAGTCATGACGTCTAAACTAACCTGAGTACTAAATAAAGTAAAGTCTAATTGAATAAATTGTTCTGGTCCATCTGGACATATAGTTATAACAAAATCTTCATCATCTGCATAGTTAGATGAAGGTCCTCCAGAATCATAAAAAACACCCGAACATTGGTTAAATGTTCCGTTTTGCATATTAATGTCTTGTGCCCATCCTAAGATTACCAAGAAAAAAGAGAATAACGATAGTAAAAATTTCTTCATGCTTACTGTAAAGAATTTGTTAAAAATGTGCTTGAATTTACGACATCGCATAAATTTTGCCTAATAAATCTGATAATTTAACTATTTCATCGATAAAAATCGCTTTTTAACTATTTGAATAGTTTTATCAAATATAAAACAAGTTAGAGCAATAAATTCCTAACTTTGAATTTAAAGTTAAACAATTAAAATTTTATTTATGAAAGAAGAATGGATTGATACAGGTATTAAGTACGCTACTGATTATGGATTAAGAATAATCGCAGCAATTATTATCTGGGTTGTAGGGTCATGGATTATTAAAAAACTTCTAAGCTCTACTAAAAAATTTATGGAAAAAAGAGAGTATGACGAAAGCTTAAAAAAGTTTCTTGTAAATTTTTTAGGTTGGGTTTTAAAAATCTTGTTAATCCTAGCTATTCTATCTAAATTAGGTGTAGAAACTACTTCTTTTGCTGCAATTTTAGCAGCTGCTGGTTTAGCTGTAGGTATGGCTTTACAAGGATCTTTAGGTAACTTTGCTGGCGGTGTTTTATTAATGATTTTTAAACCAATTAAAATTGGTGATTTAATTGAAGCACAAGGTGAAATAGGTGTTGTAAAAGAAATTGAAATATTTACAACTAAACTTACTGGATTATCTAACAAAGAAATTATCATCCCAAACGGTGCATTATCTAATGGAAACATTGTTAATTACACTACAGAAGGAACAAGACGTGTAGATTTAGTTTTTGGAGTTGGATATGATTCTGACATTAAAAAAACTAAAGAAATTTTAATGAAAGTTGTTACCGACAATCCAAAAGTACTACAACAACCAGCTCCTACAGTTAATGTTTTAGAATTAGCAGATAGCTCTGTAAATTTTGCTGTAAGACCTTGGTGTAAGACTGAACATTACTGGGATGTATATTTTGAAACTATGGAAAACACTAAAGAAGCACTAGATGCTGCTGGTATAGAAATACCATATCCACATCAAGTAGAAATACACAAAGAAAATTAATTACTTTTTTGATTTTAAAGCAATAAAATCTTTTAAATAAAAAGGCTCAAAATAAGCAACATCTTGTATGTTGCTTTTTTTATAGGCTTCAAAAGACAATGCACTCATTTCATTTGCAGAAGGTAGTTTTTCTTCTATAAAAACTGCCTTTTCACTTTTAATTAAATCCATTGTCTTTTTTACACCGTTTCCTATAAAGTAAACTTTATTCTCTTTTAAATATTCTGAAAAAGAATTTTCATCTAAAACTTGAGCTTCAATAGCTCTTACTTCTTGATAATCTGAATTAAAAATTGCTGAATACACTTCTAAGCGTCTTGCATCTAACATTGGTACAATTAAGCCGCTTTCAGCTTCAACTTGATGTGCTAAAGCCTCTAAAGTAGATACCGCAATTAAAGGTACATCTAAAGCAAAACATAATCCTTTTGCTGCTGATACACCAATACGCAAACCTGTATAAGAACCTGGTCCTTTACTAACCGCAACTGCATCTAATTGTTGCTTTTCGATTTGTGCTTCTTTTAAAACTTCATCTATATAAACATGAAGCTTTTCTGCATGACTATAACCGTTGTCATAGTCTTCTTTTAAAGCTATAGTTTTACCGTCTTTTGCAACAGAAACAGAACAGTTTGTTGTTGCAGTTTCTATATTTAAAATGTATGCCAAAGTATTACTGAGTTATTGGTTTACCAAGGTAGAAATCTAACACTTTTGTTTTAAAAATAAAATCGTATTTAGCATTAATTAAAGATGATTCTGCATTGACCAATCTTAATCTTGATTGTTCTAAATCAAAAGCATTCATTGCTCCAATATCATATCTATCTTGTGAGTTTTGAAATGCTATTTCTTGAGATTGCAAACTAGACTTTGCAGCTTCATAAGCTCTTAAAGCAGCTTTAGCGTCTGTAAAAGCGCGTTGTACATTTGCTTCTACATCTAACTTAGCTTGTTTAAGATTAAGCTGAGCATTTTCTTCTTGAATTTTTGCTTTAGCAACATTGGTTTTATTCTGAAACTGCGAAAATATTGGAACGCTTACATTTAAAGAAAATCTATGTCCTTTTTGGTTATTTAACTGATTGAAAAAAGAATCTTCTGTGTCTATAAGATTTGTAAAAAAGACATTAGATCCAAATGCGTAGTTAAATGAAACTGTTGGTAAATATCCACTCTTAGATATTTCTGTATTTAAAGCAGAGTTTTCAATGTTTTTTTGAGCTACTTTAATTTCGTATCTATTATCAAGAGCATAAGAAACTATAGGACTAGCGTTATTATACATTAATTCTGATGAAGGGTTATCTAACTCTATAACTTCTACTTCAAAACCTTCATAAGGTAATTGTAATAATTGAGATAAAGAAAGTAATGCTAGCTCGTAATTATTTTCTGCAACTGTAACACTTTGTAAGTCGCTACTTAATGTTGCTTCTGCATCATAAACATTGGCTTGTGGTTGCACACCTGCATCTACTAAATCTCTTACTTGATCTAATTGTTTTTTACTAAAACTGTATTGCGCTTTAGCTATTTCTAGATTTTCTATATTAAATAATACATTAAGATAAGCATTAACCACATTTAAAGAAATATCATCTTTAATTCTGTTAAGTTCTAACTTTGATGTTTCTAAATTTAATTGAGATTGTTTGTAAAGATTAGTTAATCTAAATCCATTAAAAACAGTTTGATTTAAACTAATCGATGCGTTAGTTGAGTTATCTGTACGGTCTACAAATTGACCAGGAAATAACTCTCTGTTACCCAATGACAATGTATGCCCAACAAAACCACTTACGCTTGGTAAAAACTGTCCTTTTGCAGCATCTATATTCTGCTCGTTATTTAATATTGAATTTTCTCCTTGTAAAATGGTTATGTTATTTTCAAGAGCGTAATCTACACACTCTTGTAAACTCCATTTTTTTTGTTGTGCTGAAGCAGATAATCCTACTAACAGCAGTCCTGCTAAGGTTAGTTGTTTTATCTTAGTTGTTACCTCCATCATTATTATCTTTTGATGCTTTATTCCACACTTTTATTTTATCTCCTTCGCTTACACCTTCAGTAATTTCGATATTGATACCGTCTGATATACCAGTTTCTACATCTACTTTTTCAAAAGTGCCGTCTTCTTTTTGCTTTTCTACAAAAGGTTTTTCTGTAATTCTATCAAACTGAAGTAATGATTCTTTAATTGAAAGAATACTGTCTTTGCTTTCCATTTCTATTTCTGCATTAGCACTATAACCTGCTCTAATTCTTGTAGATTGTTCTACATCTACATCTGCTTTAATAGTAAATTGTACTGCCCCATTTTCTTCTATTCCTTTAGGCGCCACAAAGGTTAAAGTAGCAGGAAAGTCTTTTTCGTTTAAAGCTCCTAAAACTACTTTTATTTTTTTACCTTCTTCTATTTTACCAACTTCAGCTTCGTCCACTTTTCCTTCAAAAATCATTTTACTCATATCTGCAATAGTAGCAATAGTTGTACCTGCATTAAAGTTGTTACTTTGAATGACTTGATCTCCTTCACGAATTGGGATTTCTAGAATTGTTCCTGCAATTTGTGCAGTAATGTTTGTGTTTGCGCTACTTCCGCCAGATAACGATCCGCGTTTTATGATTTGATAATCGTTTAAAGCTTGGTTATAAGTTTCTTTAGCTTGGTTGTAAGACAGCTCGCTATTTTCAAAATCTTGTTTAGAAACCACTCCTTTTTCAAAAAGAGTTTTGTTTCTGTTGTACAGTGTTTCGGCATTATTCATAGATAATTTAGCTGATGAAATACGACTGCTTGCACTTGCTAAATTTTGCTCGTTAGGAACGACTCTAATTTTTGCAATTAAATCTCCTTTTTCTACGATATCTCCTTCTTCTACTAAAACTTTATCTACGATTCCTGAGATTTGAGGTTTAAGCTCAATTTCTTCCTCTGGATTTAATTTTCCAGTTGCGACAACTTTAGTGTTAATTGAGGTATAAAATGGCTCTTCCACCTTAAACTCTTCAATAGCTTTAGAATTAGCGTTATTAAAATACTTTAAAACTACAGCTAGCAGTAATACTATTACTATGACGCTAATTAGGATTTTTGCTGTTTTACTCATTGTATTGATTATTTATTTTGATTGTTTAGTTTATTCTTCTCTTAATGCTTCTATTGGTTTTATACTTGTGGCTTTAAATGCTGGTATTAGTCCTATTAATGTTCCTAAAACAACAAGTATAATTAATGCTATAAATACGACTGCTATAGAGACTGAAGCGTTTACAATAACTGCTTCATCACCTTGTCCAAAAGCAGCATCTAAAGCTATTAATATCCATCCTCCAGAAATTATTCCTAAAATTCCTGCAAATATGGTTAAGAAAACGGCTTCTACTAAAATTTGTCGTTTTATCTCAAAAGGTGTTGCCCCTAATGCGCGTCTTACACCTATTTCTTTAGTACGTTCTTTAACTGTAATTAGTAAAATATTTCCAATTGCAAAAACACCTGCAATTAATGTTGCTATACCTACAAACCAAGTTAAAAACTGCATACCAACTAAAAAGCCTGTTACTTTTTTAAACTCTTTACCTAAGTTAAAACTACCAAACGCACGATTATCTTCTGGGTGAATTCTATTAAGGTTACGCAGTAATAATTTTGCGTCTTGTTCTATTTGAGCGATATCATATTCTGGCTTACCGGTAATCATCATCCAACCAATTCTATCTCCTAAATTATAGATTTGCTGAAATGTTGTAAATGGTATATGCATATCACTGGTTGGTCCCATATTTACATTTCCGTTTTGGAACATACCAATCACTTTAAAATTCATGTCGTTTATTTGAACGTATTCGCCAATCATTTCAGCATCTTTTTCAAATAATTGTTTATAGACTTCTTCTGAAATTACAACGACTTTTCTGTTGTTGTCAATGTCATTTTGATTTATAAATCTACCATGAATTAATTTTTTCTTCTGTACTTTATCTAATAAAGGATAATCTCCATTTAAACTAAATGTTCCTGATAAAAAATTTCTAACAACTTGAGCTTGATTTTGATTACGAGGTACAACAAACTCAATCCCTTCTACATTTTCTTCTACTTTTTTAGCGTCAGATAATTGTAATTGTACTTGTCTTCCTTCTTGAAAACCTTTAAATGGTTTGCTTGTACTTTGTCCCCAAACAAATACACTGTTTGTAGCAAAGTCACCAAATAATCTGTTAAACGAATTTTCTAATCCGCGTGCAGCACCAAGTAACCCGATAAGGAGTAAAATTCCCCACCAAACACCAACCATGGTTAATATGGTACGAAGTTTATTTTTGCTTAAACTTTCGTACACTTCTTGCCAAGTATCTCTTTCGAATAAAAACTTCATATTAATCGTTTCTAAGTGCTACTATTGGTTTTATTTTTGATGCCTTTTTTGCTGGTAAATATCCAGCTATAGATCCTGCAATAATTAACGTAATGGTTGCACTTACAACCAAACTGGTACTTACACCTGGATCTTTAATAAAGTAAGGTTCTAAAATTGGTCCAACAAATTCTAAAACACCAACACCAATTAACAATCCTACATAACCAGCAATTGCTGTAATTAGGATAGATTCTATTAAAATTATTGAAACTATTGATCGTGGTGATGCCCCAAGTGCTTTACGTATACCTATTTCTTTAGTACGTTCTTTAACTATAAATATCATGATATTACTAATACCAACAACACCTGCTATTAATGTACCAAAACCAATAACTATAATTATAACAGTTAGTCCAAAAGTCATCATACCAACTTGCTTTGTCCCTTCTGCCATATTACGTACTCTAATGGCACGCTGATCTTTTGGAGACACTGTAAAACGTTCTTTTAATTTGTTTTCTAATTGTCTTCCAAAATTTATAGCTTGATCGTAATCTAATTCTGGATTGTAGCCAAGGTTAATCTGGTCTATATAATCGTTATTACCATAAATTTGTTGCGCGGTAGATACAGGCATATATATCATTCGTTCTTCATTATCGCCACCATCGTCTGTAAAAATTCCTACAACTTTATAAGGTATACCACTTAGGTTTATATATTTACCTAAAGCAGTTGTCTTTAAAAATAAATCTTCTTCTACCAAACGACCAATAACAACGACTTTAGATTTATTATCTATATCTAATTGGTTTATGTAGCGTCCATCTCTTATCATTGTTTTTTCTAAAAACTGATGATCAGGATTTACTGCTCTTAAATTGTAACTGTTTTTTTCGTTACGAAAAGAGGCGTTGACATTTTTATAAATTCTAGAAGTGATGTATTGAACTTTATTACCATACTCGTCTTCAATAAAGTTTTGATCTTCATTTTTTAGTTGAATACGTCTACCTGACTGCAATCCTTTATAGGCTTTAGTAGTCATACCTGCATTGATAAAAATAGAATTGGCTGCATCATCTACAAATGCTTCTGCAAACGTATTTTTAAGTCCGTTAGCAATCCCAAAAAGTATGACAAATAATAAAATAGCAAACGCTACCGTAAAACCAGACAACAAACTTCTAGTTCGGTTTTTGTTGATACTTTGAAATATCTCGCGCCAAAGATCTATATCAAACATATTGAGAAGCTCTTACTTGTTCTACAAATGTATCTTCCATAATCACACCATCTTTAAGACGTACAATACGCTTACACATACTAGCAATATCTTCTTCGTGTGTTACCATAAGAATAGTCTTTCCTTCATCGTTTAAAGACTGAATAAAATCCATTATCTCATGAGATGTTTTGGTGTCTAAAGCTCCTGTTGGCTCATCTGCTAATAATAGTTTTGGGTTAGCTGCTAAAGCACGCGCAATTGCTACACGTTGTTTTTGCCCTCCAGACAGCTCGTTAGGTAAGTGATGTGCCCATTCTTTTAAACCTACTTTTTCAAGGTGAAATAATGCTTTTTCTAAACGGTCTTTTCTTTTTTGACCTTGATAGTATAGCGGTAGCGCCACATTTTCTAAAGCGTTTTTGTAACTAATTAGGTTAAAAGACTGAAATATAAATCCTAAAAATTTATTACGATAAATGGCTGCTTTTTTCTCTGTAAGATTTTTAATTGGCACACCATCTAAAATATATTCTCCTTCATCAGCTTCGTCTAACATACCTATAATATTAAGTAGTGTTGATTTTCCTGAACCAGAAGAACCCATAATGGCTACCATTTCGCCTTCTTCGACTTGTAAATCAATTCCTTTTAAAACATGTAGACTAGAATCCCCAATTGGGTAAGACTTGTGTAGTTTTTTTATGGTGAGCATAATTGATGGTTTTTGATTGATTTAAGTTACTCATTATCAATTAGACTACAAAGGACAAGATTTGTTACAATTTTTTTTAAAATATTTTGTTAAAAGTTAATTTAGAGATTTTAAGCCTCTACTTTTTTCTTCCTAAAATATTTCCAATACACAAAAAAGCCTAAACCAAATACTAAAATATAAGGTATAGACATTAAATAAATAATACCGTCATTAATTCCTTTTGCTGCAGATTGCCCTTCTTCGTTTTCTAAAACAGCACGACACATTGCGCATTGCGCATTGCTTTTTAGGAAGAAAAAGCATGATATAATTATAAAAAGAAATTTTGTTTTCATTATTAATTAGTTCTCGACTGCGCTCGAACAGACAAATTAAACATAATAGGGTGAAATCATTATATAAACTATAACTCCTGTAACTGCTACATATAGCCACAACGGAAAAGTGATTTTTGCTATTTTTTTATGCCTTTCAAAATTGTTTGTAATGGCTCTAACATATGTAATTAACACAAATGGTATTACCGCAACAGACAATACAATATGAGTAATTAAAATGAAGTAATAGATGTATTTTATAGCACCTTCACCACCAAATTTGGTCGAGTCGCTAGTCATATGATATGCAACATACATGACTAAAAACAATACAGAAAGTGTAATTGCAAACTTCATTAAATTTTCGTGTTGTTTGCGTTGTCCTTTTTTAATAGAAATTACAGCATATACTAAAACAATAGCTGTTACTGCATTAATAGCTGCATAAATTGGAGGCAAAAAGGTTAATGGTTCTACATCTATACCAAAATCTTTAAGTTTTATACCAAATAATGCTGCTACAGCTAATGGGATAATTACCGAAAGTGCAACAATCCATTTGTTGTACTTTTTTTCTTCTTGTAGGTTTTCTGTGCTCATGTTTTCTTCTCGATACAATTTTTCGTACCTCAAAATCACTGGAAGTGACGTTTGTTTATTCTTTTAATAATTTGGCTATATCTTCTTTTAGCATTGAGATTTCTTGCGGATTGCCATCTTCATCAACTTTTTCTTGCTCGCTAATTACACCTTTGTAAAAGATTTTTGGGTTACCAAAGTCATCTTTTCTAGATCGTAAAAATCCGTTTTTATCTACTAAAGCAAAATCTCCTGAATGTTCAAAATTTTCTACATCTACAAAGATATTAAATCCAATATTTGACAAGTTATAAATATCTTGTTTATCTCCTGTCATTAAATGCCAATTAGGATTTGTTATTCCGTAGTTTTCGGCATATTCTTTTAATTTTTCTGGCGTATCTGTCTCTGGCATAATACTAAACGACGCTACACCAAAGTTATCTTCGTTTTTAAAAGTATTTTGAACTTCGACTAAATTTCTATTCATTCTTGGGCAAATAGTTGGGCATGTTGTAAAGAAAAACTCTACCACATAAACTTTACCTAAGTAATCTTTATTAGTAATCGTGTTTCCGTTTTGATCAGTAAACCTAAATTCTGGCACTTTTTTACGTTTACCATTAATAACCAAATACTCTAAAGCTTGATCTTTTTTATCTACTTCAGAAGGATTTTTTAATATACTTCCTGATCTACTTTCATAGGTACGATTTACATCTTTGTTAGTTATTCTGTCTACAATTTTTGGAATAAAAATAATTCCAAACAGTAAAATAATAAACGATATTCCTACGTATGAATAGTTTGCTTTTTTACTCATTTTGCTCTCCTTTTAAATCTTCTGCTCTTCTAACTGTTGAGTTAAATTCTCCTTTACGTTTTTGTCTGTACTCTGTAAAAAGTACTCGCAAGTCTTCTGCTGCTAATTTATTTTTTAACTCAGAAACCATTGTTGCATTATATGAGGTTAAAATATATGGCTTCTCTTCTCTTTTAATTTCTCGTTTTGACCTATCATCAAATCGTCCTCTTTGGTTTAGTTCTTTATCTACTATAAAAACATTACTAATAGCCTGATTATAGTCTAAAATTTGACTTGTTCTTAAACTATTAAACAGTTTTTTTATGTCTGAATTGTTTAATGAAACGAAATGCCAATATTCTAAAGGTTCAAATTTAGATAGCTCTTTAGATAAGCGTTCTGTTTTTTCTTCTGTGCCTTCTGCTACAATCATCACAATTTGAAACTTTTTAAACCCTTGAAACTTATCATAAATAAGTTCTTTTAAATTTGAAGTTTCTACAATTTTTGATTCTGGATCTTCTCCTAAAAAACCTAAAACTGTTATGTGATCTTTAAGAATTATGTCTGTTTTTGCTGAAGAAAGATTAGAAAAATCTAAAACATCTTCATGCACTACATCTAATGGATTATAATTATTTGTAGATGGATACAGAAACAAAAGAAAAATAACTGGTAGAAAGAATAGAATACTTAGTATAGCTCCTTTTTTTATATTTTTCTTCGTCATTTTTATGAAATGTATTTAGTTATGCAAAAATAAAAAAAGGTGGCTTTATAAAGCCACCTTTTTTACTATAATTTATGTTAAGTTTCTATATTAGAAATCTCTTTTAATAAAACCATTATCATAAACATCATAAACGTATCCACCTTCTTGTAATAAAATAAATACTAGGTAGCAGATTAAGAATACACCTGTCCAAACAACTGCACGTCTTAACCCTGGTGTTTCGTCACGCATGTGCATAAAGTCCCAAGTAATGTAATATGCTTTTACTATTGTTAAAATGATAAAGATCCAGTTTAAACCTTTCATCCCTAATATATGAGATTCTAAAGCTTCTGGTTTGTAAATACCTAATACAACTTCTACAGCTGTAACAATAGATAGTAAGATTAATACGCCCCAAATTTTTTGAGTGTTAGACTTAAACTTGATAAGTCCTCTAAATATTTCTAATTTATGTGTATCTGCCATGATAAATCTTTTTCTATTAAATTATACTAAGTAGAAGAATGTAAATACGAATACCCAAACTAAATCTACAAAGTGCCAGTAAAGACCAACTTTTTCAACCATTTCGTAGCTTTTACGTCTTTCGTAAGTACCTAAAATAACATTAAACCAAATGATAATATTAATTACTACTCCTGATAGTACGTGAAAACCGTGAAAACCTGTAATAAAGAAGAAGAAATCTGCGAATAATGGCGATCCATATTCATTAACTTCTAAGTTTGCACCTTCTACAACGCGCTTACCGTTATTTTTGATAGCTGCTAATGACTCTTCACGAGAAAGTACTGTTTTTTGTCTTTCTTCATTTAAAATTTGAGTTCTTACTAAAATATTAGGATTAGCTTCTAAACCAGCAACGACATCTTTGATTTGATAAGGAGGTAATGTACCTTCATCTACAAACCAAAGTCCGTTTTTACGCTCGTGATTAGTTCTATCTGTAGGAGATACTATAACAAAATCTTTAACTGCTACTCTTTTAAATTCTTGCTCTCCGTTTTCGTTTGTTTTATATTCTCCAAACTGTAAAATGTTTCCTCCTTTTGTTTGAACAGCACCATAATCTCCTTTTATAAATGTTGCCCATTCCCAAGCTTGAGAACCAACGAAGATGATACCTCCAATAATTGTTAAGAAAAGATACCAAGTTACTTTATTCTTTTTCATATGGTGACCAGCATCTACCGCTAATACCATTGTTACAGAAGACATGATTAATATAAACGTCATAAACGCCACATAAATCATAGGTAATTCTTGACCGTGTAAGAAAGGTACGTGAGTAAAAACCTCATCTGCTATTGGCCAAGAGTCTATAAATTTGAATCTTGAAAATCCGTAAGCTGCTAGAAACGCAGAAAAAGTAAGGGCATCTGTTACGATAAAAAACCACATCATCATTTTACCATAACTTGCTTTAAGTGGCTCATTTCCACCACTCCAAGTTTTACCTTCTGTATTGGTAGTTGCAACTGTCGTGCTCATAGTGTTAAATTAGTTGTTAAAAAGTGTGACAAAAATAATCAATTTATTGACTTAAAAAAATTGCTTCAGCTAAATTTTAACGCGTCTAAATAAGGTTTTACGCCAATTTTTAGCTTAAGAAAAAATATAAGAAGAAGAATAAATAAAGCCATAATAGGTCTACAAAATGCCAAAATATTTCGGCTAATTCAAAACCTGTATAATTTTCTGAGGTATATTTTCCTCTTAAATGATTTACTATTACTACTAAAATTGGTATTAATCCTGCAAGAACATGAATAATATGTACCACTGCTATAAGATAGATATAGCTTACCGTTACATTACTTGTTGGTCCTGTAAAATTATATCCCATGTCTATAATTTGATTAAATCCTTTAATTTGATTTAAAACAAATAATAGCCCTAAAACAAATGTAACTACTAGCATTACAGTTGTTAATGATTTATTATTTTTTTCTAAAGCTTTTCTAGCTATTATAAAAGTTACACTACTAATTATCATAATTATAATGCTAGTCCAAAAAGGCTGAGGCATTACAAAATCTGATAACCAATCTGGTCTAGAACTACTTACTATAAATGCACTAGTCCAACCTGCAAAAGACATAATTAATGCTCCTATACCAAAGTATAGCATCATTTTTCTTGATCTTCTGTGTTTTTCTTGAATTGTTCCTTCGGTTAAATCCATTGTTTATCTTAAAAATTTGTCTACGACGTAAATAACTTGAATAATTGTTATATAAAGTACACTAGATAACATTAATTGTTTTGCCGCTTTTTCGGTCATTTTCTTATAAAGAAGTATAGCGTAGTATAACATTACTAAACCTAATGCAAAAACGATAATTCCTGCTACTATCGATAATTCTAATTTTCCTGTAAAACCAAAAACTGGAATTATTGAAACTAAAATAGTCCAAATAGTGTATAATATGACTTGAATTGCTGTTCCTTTATCTTGTTTTCCTGTAGGTAACATAAAAAAACCACCACGTTTATAGTCTTCAAATAAAAACCAGCCTATTGCCCAAAAATGAGGGAATTGCCAAAAAAATTGAAGTGCAAACAAAGTTCCTGGTTCTATACCAAAATGATCTGTTGCTGCTACCCAACCTAACATAAATGGGATAGCTCCTGGAATAGCTCCTACAAATACCGATAAAGGTGTTTTTGTTTTTAAAGGTGTGTAAACACTTGTGTAAAGAAATATTGAAATAGCACCAAACATTGCTGTTTGCTGATTAATAGTATAAAGAATAACTATACCTAAAATAGTAAAAACACAAGCAATTATAAATGCTGTGTTTACAGTCATTCTTCCTGAAGCAACTGGTCTATTTTTTGTGCGATGCATTAAAGCATCTAAATCTTTTTCTATAATTTGATTAAAAGCATTACTTGCTCCAACCATAAAATAACCGCCAAGAGCTAATAAAATTAAGACTTTTACACTTATTGTATCTGCACCAAGTAAATAACCTGCAATAGATGAAAATACTACGCTTAGAGACAAACGCATTTTTGTAATTTCTTTAAAATCTGAAATTGCTGTATGTTTTACGACCGTAGTTGTTGTACTCAAAATTTTAGCTTACTTTTTTGCTTGCGCAAAGATACTGCTAATTGATTATTTAGCATAAAAAAACCTCAAGGTTTTTAACTTGAGGCTTTAATATGATGGTTTTAATTGTTTTTAGTAATCAAAATACCAATTAAATAAGTCTGTTCTTAAACCAAAGTTAAACCAAACAGTACTGTTATTATAAACGTTTAATGTTTCTGCTTCTGGATTAAAATTTCTGTAGTTTACATTAACAAATGCTTTTAAATTAGAAGCTGGATTAACTAAATACCCTAATTGAGCACTTGCATTTATAGATGTTGTTTTTATACCTTGACCTATTTCTACACCTGTATCAAATGGTCTGTCATTATAATCTCTATAAATATCGCCACCATAGCTAAAGTTATCTGTTTCGTTATTGTAATCAAAACCTCTAACACCAGTAATAACCTTAACTTCTCCAAACCAACGTTGTTTTTGATAACGCCCAATCAAAACTAACTCTCTAAAATTTGCGCCCCAAAGATGAGCCATAGGTTGATTGTTATGTGCGTAATTTAGCACAATTGTATTATGAGAATATGTATACGGTCTTACTTGGTTATATTCTGCTTGAAGCATTAAGTTTTTTACTTTAAAAGCATTATAATATTTAGCGCCTAATTGAAACCCAAACTTATTTTTCCAGCTTTTTTCTCCTGCTTTCACATCATTTAAAGAAAATTCGTCTAAAATAAATTGCCCATAAATATTTACATTGTCATTAAATTTATATTTTCCTGAGGCTCCTAAAATAGCATTACCAGCACCTTGACCAGTTTCAAATTCTATCGCTCTAAAGAAAATTACTGGGTTTAAATAGTTAACATCAAAGCCTCTATCGTTAGTGTTTTCCCAAATAACAGATTCAAATAATCCTATGTTTAATTTTTTTGAGACATTCCAGCTTAAGTAATGATTTGCTATATATTTTGTTCTAAATGCATCATCTACTACCGCTTCTGGTCTTACATCTTTTAACCAGGTCCAAGTGTTGGTGTACTTAATTTTCCAAAATTTAGTATTCAACTTTAAAAAAGGATAAGGACTTGCTACATCACTTTGTAGTAAACTACGGTAACCGTCGCCAATAAATTGTTTGCCATGTCCAAACTGAACATTAATAAATTTTGCAGGTGAATATGACAAATATCCTTCTGCTACAGGATAATCATAAGCATCATCTTTAAATCGTTTTGCAATACCACGACCAGGTATTATGGCAGGATCAGGACCAAACGCCTTTAAACTTTCTGCATATTGATTAACGTATTGTGCAAACCGACCTTGATTTTCGTAAACTGTTGCAGAAAAGCTAAATTTATTACCTAATCCACCTTGTATATAAACACCACGAGTATTGTTATATGTGTAATCAAAACCTGCATCAGTATCTTTACCTAATTGTAAATCAAAAACAGGATCTACAGTAAACCAATAATCTTTTCCTTGTAATTGCACTAAATGCTCATTCCATAATTTTTGTCCTGCCCAAGTCTGTCTATCTTGTTTTAAGGCTTCATTTTCTGCTTCAAAATCGTAATAATTTTCAACATCTTCATACATAAATGGCTTTGATGCTGTGTGACTATTGGTACCTACTAAATTCATTGAACGGTCAAAACGAAAATAGTTTTCATGACTAAAAGGAATATTTATTTGACTCTTATATTCTTTATTTTGATATTTTGTTACTGCTTTTTGTACGCTATCAAATTCGGCTTTAGCCTTCTTTTCTAAATCTGTTAACTGTACAACCTGATTGGTTTTAGATTGATTATTATGATCAAGAACAAAAGCTTCAACTTCTGAAGGTTTATTAGCTTCATTTAATGGTAAATAAATAGACATAGAATATTGTCTAAACGTAGGATTACCGTTATAAGTTGCTGGTTCTATTTGAGGAAATAGATCAAATATACGTTGTGTTTCTTCCTTTAACGATTTGTGCTTTGCTTCAATAAAAATGGTTTTAAACACTCCTTTTTCTGTTACTTCAAAAACCACAACTATTTCGCCTTTATAGCTTGAATCAATTTCTTTTGGTGTTTGAAAATTTTTAAATATAAAATTAAAAACCTCTTGATTAAAGCAATTAAGTTGAGTACTATCTTCTTGGTTTTTACAATTTTCGAAAACTGGTGGTTTACTTATAAAAGTGTTGTTTTGTCCATAGGATAGACACGTTAATAGAGTGAATAAGGTTAAAATGAATGACTTCATTTATTTTGGGTTTAAATTTTGCTGAAAGATAATGCTTTTTTTATAACAGCTTTGAACAAAAAAAGTCGCTATATATCACAATAACGACTTTAAATAAGTGATAGTATTTTTTTATTACCTTACCTGAAACATGATTGGTAATGTGTATAACACCGAAACTTCTTGCCCACCTTGTTTTCCTGGTTGTACCTTAGGAATTGTATTTACTACTCTATTAGCTTCTTTTTCTAATACTTGATGAGGCGCTCTTGTCCTTAACACTTCTACGTTACCTGTTTTAGTTATTCTAAAATTAACATAGATTTTTTGAATACCTTCCTTTAAACCTAGTTGATTTCCTAAATCTGTGTCAAATTTTTTTCTTACTAATTCTGATAGCTTTTCTGAGAAGCATTTTTTACGACCATCGTTAGTAGTTTCTCCTTCGCATCCTGGATATACAGGGACTTGTTCTATCCTTACAAAAGGGACATCTTCTATAGGATCTTCTGGTACTTCAACCGTAATGTCTTTAAGATCAACTTTAGTAACATCAATTTCTGTTTTTGGTTTAGTCATTTCGGTTATTAAATCTGTAGTTTCTTCTGCATCAGGTTCGTCATTTTCAATAATTTCAGGTTCTAAAACATGTTTAGGTTGCCTTTTTACAGGATCTTCAACCTTAACAGCATCTTTTATAATTTTGTACTGCTTTTGATCTAAAGTATACTCTTCAAATACAGGCTCTACTGAATCTTCGATTATAGCTAAGTTAGTAGATTCAAAACGCATCTCTAAAGCGCCATAAACAGCCAATAAGCATAGTATTAATCCTACTTGAAAATACAACGTGGAGTTTTTTTGTAAATTTGCATCATGTTTTTGTGAATGCTGCACTTTACTCTCATTTTGGCGAGTGAGATTGTGCTCTTTTTTAAGATTTTTCATAATTAATAAAGTTTAAATGTTAATATTATGAAAATGTCACAATAAACATACCAAAAACAAAAATCCCGTTACAATTGTAACGGGATTTTTAATATATGATAGTTATTTAACTATTCTACTCTAAATGTAATTGGTAAAGAGTAAGGTACATTTACTGGTTTACCTCTTTGCTTACCTGGCTTCATTTTAGGTAATTTTTGAATTACTCTTGCTGCCTCTTGTTCTAATCTTGGGTGAGGAGCTCTTGATCTAATTCCTACAATGTTACCTTGTGTATCTACTTTAAATGATACAAATATTCTTTTAATACCTGAATCTAAACCTAAATCTTGAGCTAAATCTGTATTAAAGTTACGTTGTACAAATTTATTGATTTTATCAGACATACATTTTTTCTTAGCATCGTTGTTACCACTTTCACAACCAGGAAAGATTGGCACATTTTCGATAATTGAGAATGGTACATCTTCGATAACTTCTTCTACCTCTTCTACCTCTACTTCTTCAACCTCTACGATTACTTCTTCTTGAGTTGTTTCTGTAGACTCGATTACTGTTTCTTCCACTTCTTCTTCATCTTCCACAACCTCGATAACTTCTGGAGCTGCTGGTGGCGGTGGCGGTGGCGGTGGTGTATTTTGTATTTCAGTAATTGGAATTTCTTCTTCTATTTCTTCACCAAGATCTAATTGACCAATGTCAATTGCTTCTTTGTCATATGTTTTATGATTGATCGCTGTATATGATATAAACATCATAAGTGCTAAACCTACTGCTAAATATAGACTACTGTTACGACCTACATTTGCTTCTGGATTTTTCTTTGGTTCCATGTTTGTGATTTTTACTGAATGCTAAAATAACTATTTATTTACTAAAAAAACAAGGTATTAGTTGTTTTTAACTTTCATTTTTAACGCTAATTTAATAATCAATACAGCTAAAAGAGCTCCTATTATATTGGCTACTACATCTTTAATATCTGCTTCTCTGTGCTGTGTTAATGTGTGTTGTAATATTTCAATAATTATGCCAAAAACTATGGCTAATCCAACTGCTTTACTTAAAGCTTTTTTTAAAAAATAACTTTGTTTTAGTGTTAGATACCAAATCATGGTAAAAAACATATAAGCAACCGCATGAAATACTTTATCACTATTACTTGGCATATTACTTGGTCCTACTTGTGGCAATAAACTTAATATTGTAAGCACAATTGAGTAACCTATGCTAAGTAATACTAATAATTTACGCACCAATTATGGCTTTATAATCTTCTGCAGAAAGTAAGCTGTCTAATGATGTTACATCAGATACTTTTACTTTAATCATCCAACCTTCTCCGTAAGGATCTGTGTTTACTTTTTCTGGTTCGTCTTCTAAAGAATCATTAAAAGCAACAATCTCTCCTGCTACAGGTAAGAATAAGTCTGATACTGTTTTTACTGCTTCTACTGTTCCAAAAACCTCTTCTGCATCTAAAGTTTCGTCTAAAGTTTCAACCTCAACGTAAACTATATCTCCTAACTCACTTTGAGCAAAATCTGTAATACCAACTGTTATTTGGTCACCTTCAATTTTAACCCATTCATGGTCTTTAGTATATTTTAAATCTGCTGGAATATTCATCTTTTATTTTTTAAGTTGCTACAAATGTATTTAAATGAGTAATAATTTCAAATAAAGAATTACTAATTTCCGAAATTATATCTAAGGGTTAAACCAGATCTAATTGTTGTTTGAGGAAATGCTGTTGAAATTGCATATTCTGAGAAGGTATAATCGAAGTAAAAAATACCTGTTAAGTTTCTACTAAAAGCATATTCTGCATTGTATTTTAATCCCCAAATGGTTTGACCGTTTGTTATTTGGTTGTTATCTACATCTAAATATCTAATTATTGTTTTGTTATCTCTTACAGACAAGTCTGCAGACATAATTAAATCTGATACTATTGATCGTCTTGGTCCTGCTAATTTTGATTTTATGCGTACATCTTTAAGGCGGTAACCTAATCCTACTGTATACTCGTTTCCTGCAATTTCGGTCATTAGATTATTATCAAAACTTAATGATAGCATACGGTCTTTTTTCATTTCTAAAAGGACTCTTACTGAGTTTTTCATCTCCATGTCAAAACGGAATAATGGGCTGAACATTTCTGTTAAAGTTACACCGCTTAATAAACTTTTTGCTTTATAGTTTCCTGCTTGATCTAAAGCTTCATTTGGTTGAGAATCATAATCTACTGTAAAATCTATTGGTGTATAATCTAAGTTTGTTCTAAACTGTTGAATGGTATATGTTGAACGATAACCGTGTGTTAAAGAGAAACGTTTAAATCGTTTTTTAAACCAATTAAACTTCATAAAACCTGTATACTTTAAATCCCAGTTAGGAATTGGTATATCTCTTAATGCATCTAATGGTGTTTTGTTAGCTCCTCTTCCTGTGTATGCACTTACAAATGATGGCAATAATACTTGTTGACTTGTTTTACCAAACCCTTTTGGATAACCTTCTGCATCTAAATTTGCAGGATCTGTCACATCAATTCCTCTTTGCGTGGCTAAACGTTTTGCAACTTCAATTCTATTTGCTCTAAAATCATCAAATGCTTGAGATCCGTTCTCATCACTTTTACTAAATGCTGTTGGTAATGTAAATGCAGATATACTAAAATTACCGTACGTATTTGGTGTTAAGGACACATACTCGTCATTTTCTATACGGTAGTTTTCTGTATAATTTTCAGCATAAGTCCTAAATCCAATTAAATCAATTTTTAAATCTTTAACCGGCTCTAAGTTTGCAGATAAATCTAACTGTTTAGTTTGGTTAGTCGTATACTGTTGGTTAAAATCTGGGAATATGGTTAACCATCCATTTCTTGCTGCAAGATCACGCACATCTCTTTGACTACCTAAAGTATAACCTAGTGTTGGTTTAGATGTACCTAAAAAACCTGGAGTTTGTAAGTATCCTGGTAAATATGTCCCATTAGTTTCGCTATAAACAGCTTGTATACGTTTTATCGATGTTAATATTCCTATACCAAAATTGCCTAGTTTGGCTCCAAAACCATCTCCGCTTTTCTTTTGCTTTGCTTTTTCATCTTTATTGGTAACAGCTGGTGGTTGAGCACCACGTGCCCTACTAACCCTATTACTACGTCTTGGACTTCTCTTTTTTGCAATACCTAAATATTTATACAACTTATTCATGTCTAAAGTTGAATTAATATTGTGTGAATTACCATTAGAAATTGAGTTACCTAAATCGTATGTATTACCATCATCTGCTGTAAGATTACCAAATAAATCAGATCCTTTTTGCCACTGGTATAACCCAGAGTAACTATAAGTTGCTTTTATAAAGTTTAAGGTTGGGATTTTAGCAAAAGGAATTTCATAATTAATACCAACTTGTTGTTGTTGACGGTTTGGATCTCCAAAATCAAAGAAACCGTCCCAAACATCTAGCATAGGATCTGGTTCTCCGTTAATAATATTGTCTTTAAAATAATTACGTACAATATTGTTATTTGAAGCAGATAAATTAAGTTGAAGTGATTTTGTAAGATTCCAGTTGATATTGTATTGATAGTCGAAGGTATAGTTTCTTCTATATAGTTCTTCTAATCCAATATTATTACCTCCTAAATCTATGTCTCTAAACTTTTGTCTATTATACTGACGGTTTAAATCTGTGTTTACAGTAAAACTAGCAGGTAACACATTAAAGTTTAAATCTTTTAATAGCTTCCAATATTCTCCTGTAAATAAAGAATCATTTTTCTTAAATGGCTCAATTACTTTTGGCTCAAAATTATAAGCATAATTAACGCCTGCTCTTACTTGTTTGTCTACAGAGTTTTTAATTTCAAAATCTCTATGTTCTGTTTTGTTGTAAGAGTAGTTAAGTGTTAAATTTTCTACATCGTAAAAACGTGGTTTTGCTTCTCCTGTTCTATTTTTTTTAACTCCAATAAAGTTGATACTTTTTCTTTTAGTATACTCTTCGGATTGTTCTAAAATTTGATCACGTTCTGCATCGTCTGCAGCTTCGTCCATTCGTGTTTGAAGCTCTAAATCTTCGTATTGTTGATCAAACTTTGGTGTTACCACTTCTACTCCTTGACCATAATTAAATGGTATTTGTAATCCCCATTTTTCTGGTAATAATTGACCAATATTAACATTAGTTACAACATCATATTGTTTTACATCTTCTAAGCTACGCTCGCTAGGTCCTTGGTTGATGTCTCCAAAACCAGAAGTGCTCATTCTACCTGTAGCACTTACTGTTGCAAAGTCTGCTAAATTAGTATCTACACTCATTACTGCAGCCCAACCACCTTCGTTATTCATGTCTGAAAGTCTTAGCTCATTAAACCAAACATCTCCACATAAATTACTATTAGTTGCGTTTTTTACACCAACCATTAAGGTTCTAATATCTCCAAAATTAGGATTACCTTTTATTGCCACACGATGTTGACCAGATACATAACCTTCAAATTGTTCAGAAAAAGGAACCTCTACTAAATCATCTCCTACAACATCATAAAAATTAGCCTGACCACTTGTTAATGTTTGGTTACTAATTGCTAAAGCTTTTAAGCGTTGTAAAACTTCAAGTTTTAAGTTTATTTCATTTACTTCTGGCCAAAAATCTTCTGCTGTACCGCCTCCGTTATAAACTTCTAATGGAATTTCTATTTGATAATAGTTTTGGGTTAAATCGTTACCCATTCTTATAAAGCCTACCATTTCATTATCACCTAAGCCAGGTGTTTCGCCTTGACGTGCATGCATAAACATACGCAACTTTTTATATTGACGCATATCTATTGCAATATTCTTAAATACAGCTCTAGCATCTTTAGCTTTTAAATCACATACTTTAACGACTAAAGACTGCTCATTTTGCCTAACAATGGTATTGTTATTATTTAATTGTTCTGGCACTACGCTTGGTGGCGACACATAGCTACCTTCGTTTTCTTGTGTACTTACTGCACCTACGCTAAAATCTGTATCTTCAAATGTTGGATCTGTTGGACCGCCATCTAATGCTAATCTAAATCTTCTCCAATCACTTCTTACTAGATCTAATGTACCAAATCTAAATACTGTAGGTTGCTCAAAGCCATTTAAGAATAGTCTTGTAAACCTTATAGATCTTAAGTCTGTAATACCATTTACAGCTTCACCAGAACTTACTGGTATTCTAAATTGATACCATTTTGGATAAGCGGTATCTCCGTTTGGTAAAACTCTTGGATTACTGTTTCCGTTAACATTTTTAGTATCAACAATAAACTCGTTATCTAAGTTTAATGTAGCTGGCGTTATTTCTATTTCATATTGATAATAGCTATCAATAGTATTCATAGTATTATCACGGTTAACATCTTCTACATCTGGTTGTGTTGTTGATCCTCTGTTAGTATCACTAAAGAAATCTGGAGAGTTACCTTCTACGCCATTATATTGTTTGTAACGCTCAAATAAATCGCCTTCAGCATTTAAATAATAGTTGTAGTTATCTTTTGCTGGATCTGCTATTCCTGAAAATGCTGCTGGAAAATTAGCTGCTTCTTCTGCGTCATTATAACCATCAAATCCAACGTCTTGATTAGTTCTTTCTTCTCCTGTCGTATCAAATGCATAAATTAACGCTTGGTTTTGTGGCACTACAGACTGATAAGCTGTTTGAGGCAACAAACTAATATTACCGTCTTGTGGCAAACCGTTTTCATATTGTTTACGACCATCTTTTAAGATATCTTCTGAAATACTTCCCAGATTTATAAATAATTTACCTCCTGGATTAGATGGATTTTCTTGGAATGGATCTTGAAGCCAAAACTCGATATACTCAACATTAGATTGCTCAAAATCTGTAGATGTTATTTGTCTAGTTATACCAGCCCAACTCTCTTCAGGGTTTACTGTATTTCCATTCTCAGAACCTGGTTGAAAATTGTAGGGACCACGTTCATCTGGATAATAGACTAAGTCTAAAGTATTAATAACCGTAGTTTGTCCTTGAGCTATATCTTGCTGCGGAAAAAGTTCGTTTACAAATACTCGGCTTGTATAAAGGCTTGACATATCATCATCTGAGATACCTGATGGTCTTTGACTTCCGTAGAAAATAGGATCTATAGAGTACCAATTTAACATTGCTCTACCATAACCATTTTCTATACCTACAGCATCAAAAGCTGTCGTGTTATTTAAATTTAAAGGTCTAGAAGATAGTGTCCAAGCTTGCGGTGATTTTAGATCAATTCCGTTTTGAGTACCTTCAAAGTCATCTATATATGCAGTAGCTTCTCCATTAAAATTAGTTCCTTTTGGTGCTCCTGGTAGTAAGTATGCAAAGTCACCACGAACAGAAAAATTTGATGGTGCATCTGTATCTATATTTGGTAACTTATTAACAAGTCTTGTAAAGAATGGAACTTCTGTAGAATAATTACCATTAAACCCTAAAATTGTATTGTTTATAGGCTCTGTAGCATAGTTTGCTTTTTGCGTAATAGGTCTTTCGTTAAGGTTTAAATACGTAGCGCCAACCACAAAGTTTTCGTTAAAACGATGTTCTACATTTATTCCTGTAAAACGTTTAGTTTGTTGCCCAAAGATTGAATTATTTTCTGTAGAAACTTGTATTGGTGTGTTTGAAGCTTTTAAAGCATCATCAATAATATATACTCTACCTAACTGATAATTTACTGTATAATCTACACCTTCTACTAACACTCTTCCTCCTGCTTGTACACGTACTGATCCTCTTGGCACATTAAACCCACCAATCGGGATACCATCACCACCAGACGATTTGTAACGTCCTTTTATTTGGAATTTATTTTTTTCAGACTCGTCTAAAGCAGCTGTTTTTGTTGCTTTATATAACAAGTCATATACATATTTTTCTTGGTTTGGGTTAGTGTAAGTATCTGCTTCATAATCTGCAGCATTATCACCTGGGTTACCATCATCATCTAATAAGTCGAATAAATAACGTCCAAACGGTTCTACTTTAGTAAAAACTATTTTACCGTTTTCTGGTATTACAGTTATTCCTGATACAAAATCAAAAAATCCGTCTCCTCCTATTTGAGGATCATTATTAAAATTTAGTTTATCAAAATTGAATAATCTTAGCAGCGTAGTTTCTTGTATAACCTCATCATCTGTTGTTGGATTATTATCTAAATCTACTGTAGGAAAAGAAGTCCCTTCTACTGGTGTGATATAGTTAAGTGGTGCAGCTTCGTTATAAAAAATATTAAGCTTAAAATCTTCTTGACTTAATTGATAAGCTCCGGTATCGTAAATGTTTTTCATCATTAGATCCCAAATTGGCTGCTGTACACTAGTAATACTACTTTTTAAAAGTTTTAAAACTAATGCGTTGTTAGTTACATTAGTTACTTGACCTTGAGAGTTGGTATTAACATCTGTTGCATCAAGACCATCGTTAGCAAATTCTCCTACTTGAAATACTTGCCCACCAACAGTATATTGATAAGCTACTGCTAAAACTTCATCGTTATTAAGTCTTTGATTTAAAGAAATATATCCTAATTGTGTGTTTACTTTATATTCTTGTCCTTCTATTAACTTTCTGGTATTTTCTTGTTTTGCAAAGTCGAAACCTTCGTTAAAACCAGGTATTAAAATTCCGTTTTGTACGGTAGCAATATCTCTTACTGCATCTGTTAATTGAGACATTGGCTGCCCAATAATTGTTGGATCTAAACCATTGTTTCCGTTATCCGGAAATGCGTTTGGACCTTGATAAACATTTACACCAGCATTACCTATAACACCTGTTTCTCCTAAATCTTGAAACGCTACAACGTTACGTACATTTTGCGTTTGATTACTTCTGTTTGTTACCCATACTTCAATTCTTGTAATCTGAATATTGTTATTTATAAACGGGTAATTTTCTAATGCTTTATCATAGTTGTTACGGAAATATTGTGCTAAGAAGAAGTGACGGTTTTCATCATAATCTCTAATAAAAAAGTCAAATTCATCTAAAGTTCCGCCACCTTGAGCAACTACAGATTTTGTGTCTGATCTTTGATCCGAAAACACACCTGTAATTGTTGTTTTACCAAATTTAAGTTGTGTTTTAACACCAAATAAACTTTGAGCTCCTGAAATTAATGAGTTGTTTAGAGGCATGTTAACGTTACCAACTTCAATTTTTTGAATGATATCGTCTTCTGTTGGTGTATATTCTAATTTTATTACGTTTTGAAAATCAAACGTAGACTGTGTATCGTAATTTGCATTTACTTGTAAACGTGTTCCTACTTTACCCAACATACTTAAGCTAATACGTTGGTCAAAGTCGAAAGTAAAGTTACGTCTGTTTCTTGGTGAAAATGAAGGGTTATCTTGCTTTGTAAAAAGGATACCTAAATCCATTTCTACAGATCCTTGAGGGATAAACTCAATAGTATTTCCTCCAAAAATGCTTTCAAAAAAACCTGAATTTACATAAAACTCTGGCAATAGATTTTTTTGAGCTTCTTCTGAGTTTTCTTTCTTTCCATCATAAGCATCAATCTTTTCTTTATAGTAAGATTGCATGTTTTCTTTATCTACTAAAGATTGATACTCTTGTGGTGTTAAAATTATTGGGTAATTTATATTAAACTCTCCTACAGATTCTGTATAGATATATCTATCTGTTAAAGCATCATAAGTATATTTTGAATCAATACTGCTTGGATTAGGCATTTGTATTTGCCCTAAATTAAAGCCTGTTTTGGTACTATCGGTTTCTGTTTCTGGAGTTTCTTGAGCTACAATAACAACACTAAATAATAATAAAAAAGTGGTAAATAGGTTAGTTAGTGTGGATTTATAAAAACTATGTTGAGCTGTATTCAAAATAAATTATAAATTTTTTAGTGCTAGTTTTATTATAGTTTCTACGTTGGCATCTGGTTGTTGAGCCACTATTTTATCTATAACTTTTTCGGCTTGCTTTTTAGCAAAACCTAAAACTTCTAATGCAGATAACGCTTCTTCTTTATTTGTATTGCTTTCTTTAACAGAAACTTCGTCTATATCATAGATTTTAAGAATCTTATCCTTTAGATCTATGATTACTCTTTGTGCTGTTTTTGCTCCAATTCCTTTTATAGATTGAATTAAAGCTACATCTTCTGTTGCAATACCTTCTCTAATTTGCTTTGGAGTTAATGAAGACAACATCGTTCTTGCTGTATTTGCACCAATACCACTTACAGATATTAATAACCTGAATACTTCTCTTTCTGCCAATGACGCAAATCCAAAAAGCGTATGTGCATCTTCTCTAACTTGAAGATGTGTATACAGTTTTAATGCTTCTTGGTCTGGTATTTGAGAATAAGTATGAAGTGATATATTTAACAAATATCCTACACCGTTGCAATCTATTACAACATCTGTAGGATTTTTTTCTACTAATTTACCTTGTATATGAGTAATCATAAAATAGCCCTATTAAACCCTCAAATGTAATAAAATTATTCTTACTCAAAATTACTTCTTATTCCTTAGACTTTCTTCTAGTTTTTGCTTTTGCTGAGCATCTATTACAGCTATAGCTGCCATACTTACAATTTCGTCTACACTTGCATCTAATTGTAGTA
The DNA here is from genome assembly GCF_964226795.1 of Mesoflavibacter sp. Classification (NCBI taxonomy): domain Bacteria; kingdom Pseudomonadati; phylum Bacteroidota; class Flavobacteriia; order Flavobacteriales; family Flavobacteriaceae; genus Mesoflavibacter; species Mesoflavibacter sp. The sequence goes on along the minus strand of NZ_CAXQQP010000005.1, from coordinate 304,444 downwards.
TATGAGCAGGTTTTTTCATACCCATCATAATTGGTCCTATAGAATCTGCTTTATTCAATTCTTTTAAAAGCTTGTAAGTAATATTAGCTGCATCTAAATTAGGAAATATTAATGCATTTACTTTACGTCCTGCTAATTTTGAAAAAGGAAAAATGTCTTGAAGCATTTTACTATTAAGAGCAAAATCTGTTTGTAACTCTCCGTCTACTACTAAATCTGGATAGGCTCTATGTAGGTAACTTACAGCTTCTCTTACCTTTGATGCTCTTGGATTTGTTGATGATCCAAAATTAGAATATGAGGTCATTGCCATTACAGGCTCTAAACCAAACATTTTCATGGTTTTTGCTGTCATCTGAGCTATTCTAGCTAAATCTTTAGCAGAAGGATCTACATTTATAGCCGTATCACTTAAAAATAATGGTCCACGCTGTGTCATCATTAAGTTTGTTGTAGCTATTCTTGAAGAACCAGGTGCTAAACCAAATAGTTCTAACATTGGTTTTACAACAGAAGGGTAACTACGAGAATATCCTGTAATTACAGCATCTGCATCTCCTTCGTTAACCATCATAGCTGCAAAATAATTACGCTCTCGCATAATCTTTTGTGCATTAAAAAGAGTTACGCCACGTCTTTGACGTTGTTCCCAATAGACTTGAGCATATTTATTTTTTTGCTCTAACTGCTCATCTGATTTTGGGTCTATAATAGGCACTTCTGCATCAAACTCTATTTCTTCTTTAAGACGCTCTATTTCTTCTTGTCGACCTAACAAAATTGGATGTGCAATACCTTCTTCATATACAACTTGAGCTGCTTTTAGTACGTCTAACTGATCTGCTTCTGCAAATACAACACGCTTTGGATTCATCTTAGCACGATTAAATAATAATCGCATTAATTTGTTATCAGATCCAAGACGTTGCATTAATTCGTCTTTATATTTTTCCCAATCTTCAATTGGTTCTTTTGCTACGCCACTTTCCATAGCTGCTTTTGCTACTGCTGGTGGTACTTCAGAAATTAATCTTGGGTCAAATGGTTTTGGTATAATATAATCTTTACCAAATGCTAAACGCGTTTCGCCATAAGCTATATTTACTTGTTCTGGCACTGGCTCTTTAGCTAAATCTGCTAAAGCTTTAACTGCTGCCATTTTCATAGCTTCGTTAATTTTTGTTGCTCGAACATCTAAAGCACCTCTAAAAATAAATGGGAAACCTAATACGTTATTTACTTGGTTAGGATGATCACTACGTCCTGTAGCCATTATAATATCTTCTCTAGTTGCTATTGCTAAATCATAGGCTATTTCTGGATCTGGATTTGCCATAGCAAATACAATAGGGTTTACAGACATTGAACGTAACATATCTTGATTTACAATATCTGACGTTGATAAGCCAATAAAGACATCTGCATCTTGCATTGCTTCTTCTAATGTATTTATTTTTCTATCGGTTGCAAACTCTGCTTTTTGAGCTGTTAAGTTATCCCTATCGCTTCTAATTACACCTTTACTGTCTAACATGACAATGTTTTCGCGTTTTGCTCCAAAAGCTTGATATAGTCTTGTACATGAGATAGCAGCAGCACCTGCACCACTTACTACAATTTTAACTTCATCTATCTTTTTTTCTGCTAATTCTAAAGCATTTAATAATGCTGCTGCAGATATAATAGCAGTACCATGTTGGTCATCATGCATTACTGGAATATCCAGTTCTTCTTTTAATCTACGCTCTATTTCAAAAGCTTCTGGTGCTTTAATATCTTCTAAATTAATCCCTCCAAAGGTTGGAGCTATATTTTTTACGGTTTGGATAAATTCTTCTACATTTTTTGTATCAACTTCTATATCAAATACGTCAATATCTGCAAAGATTTTAAATAATAAACCTTTACCTTCCATTACTGGTTTTGAAGCTTCTGGACCAATATCTCCTAATCCTAAAACTGCTGTCCCGTTAGATATTACTGCTACTAAATTTCCTTTAGAAGTATATTTATAGGCATTATTTTTATCTTTTTCTATTTCTAAACAAGGCTCTGCAACACCTGGTGAATATGCAAGAGACAAATCTCTTTGTGTTGCATATTTTTTTGTTGGTACTACTTTTATTTTTCCTGGAGTTGGCTTTGCATGATATACTAAAGCTTCGCGACGTCTACTTTGTTTACTCATAAGGATATAATGTTTCTGCTTACGCGGAATTTTTTTAAGTTTAAATTGAATTACAAATGTAAGCTATATAATTGTTTGCTTAAAATTAGTGTATAAAAAAAGCCACCTTTAATAGGTAGCTTTTCATAAAATTATGAATAATTATTTTAAAACTTAACATGATTAGGTAAACCTCCAACGTGTTGAAGTTTTTGTTTTGCTATTTTTTGAGCAAAATCAACACTATCCTCTAAATTTTTATTATTTAGTTGACTATATAAAAAACCTGTCCAAAAAGCATCACCAGCACCTGTTGCGTCTTTAATATTTTCTATTTTTAAGCTTGCTTTTTCTACTAACTCTCCAGACTTATCAGATACCACAACTCCTTCACTTCCTTTTGTTAAACATACTACTGATGCACCTAAAGAATGAAAATAATCAAAAATAAATTGGTCTTTTTTATCTTCTTTAAATAATCGCTTACAATCATCTAAACTTAATTTTACTAAAGGATCTAATTTTAAATATTCTTTAATTACAGAAATTGCCTCTTCTGTGTTTGGCCAAATTTTTTCAGAATAATTTATATCTATACTAAGTGACAATCCTTTTTCTTTTGCTTTTTTTGCTTTATTTAGAATTGTTGTTCTTGCCGGATTTTTACTTAACGCAAAACAAGTTGTATGGTAAATTTTTGACGACTCTATTAATTGTTCTGAAATTTGACTTTCATTTATATGAAAATCTGCTTGTCTAAATGGTAAAAAATCTGGAGTTTCTGTAGATTTTGACACTAAAATGATAGATGTTGGATACTCTTCAGTTTTATTTAGTGCACTTACATCTACATTGCTTTTGGTTAATTTATCTTCTACAAAACGTCCTAATCCATCATTACCACAAGTAGCAACTAATGCAGATTTTAAGCCTAGCTTTACTGCATTTACTGCAACATTTGTAGGAGATCCTCCTAAGTATCTTTTATATGCGCTTGTTGTTTGTACTGTTTTATTAGCTTCTTCTCCAATAAAATCTAACAATACTTCACCAACGCATAAAATATCTATAGTTTTCAATTTAAATAAATTTTATTTGTTGTTTTATAGACTGAGTAAGTAGCACAGATGCTGCTGCGCTCCATGCGCAATAAGGCACTCCGTTAGGTTCTGTTGTTTTAGTATTAAAGTTTTCGTAAAACTTATAATCTTCAACTTGATTAACTTTATCTATATTTTTAAGTATTTTTTTTGCTTGTTCTGTTTTTCCTTGTTTAAGTAGTCCTAATCCAAAAAAACCATTAACCATTGCCCAACTACCACCGTTATGAAACTCGTATGGGTAATTTCTAAATTCATATTTACAGTTGTCTTTGAGTAAATCCCAATGTTGATCGTTTGGTTTTATAACTGGCCAAAAAGCAGGTAGCAAACCTAATTTTGTAGATTCTGCTAATTCTAAACTGTAATCTATTAGTTTGTTTTTAAATTTTTTATCTCCAAAATCTAAAATTAACAGCAATGCATTTGCAAACGCGTCGTAGTTAGTTTTATATCCTGATGGTGAGAATGAGCACGGTAAAAATGAATCTATCTTTATTGCATTATAGGCACGATCATGAAATTTTTCTTTATTAGAATTAGGAAAAAAGTTTGCTTTAATTTGATTTTTTATTTGAATAAGCTTATTACTTAAGCTTTGATCGTTTTCTAAATAATTAAAAGATTGTATTGCCCAATACCTTAATAGTTGGTCGTATAAGACATATCCGTCGGTAATATATTCGTCAGCCCAATTACCCGATAACGGAATATACATTAGGTGTTTATTATTAAATTCCCAAGCATTTAAAAGCTGTAATACTTTGTATATTTTTGGTTTTAAATCATTAAAAAAAGCAAAATCATTAGTATAGTTAGCGTATTGGCAAACACCAATTACAAACCAAGTAGCAGCATCTACACGACCTGCTAATCCACCATAACTTACAGATTCATCTTTTTCTGAAACACCTACATTAGATGGTATTGTACCTACTTCGTGTTGATGCTTTGCTAGTGTAAGTAATGTGTTTTTAAATGTTTTTATTAACTCTCTATGTCCAGAAGCTAAAGCAGATAAACCACATATTACTCCATCTCTAGCCCAAACACGTTTATAATTTGAAATATCTTGAGCGCTTGCAACAAATCCTTTTTCTGTACTGCATTTTAAAAGTAACTCTATGGACTTTTCGTAGTGCATATATTAAGCTTTATTTTTTGTTTTAATAATTAATGTTAGTGCAGCACTGATAACCAATAGTACTGCTGCAAAAGTTATTGCGTTTCTTGGATCATTACCTAAAAAGTGTTTAAGTATGTATCCAAACGACAATGTTTGAATAATCATTGGTATAACTATCATCATATTGATAATTCCCATATAAACTCCGTATCTTTCTTTTGGTATGTCTGAAACAACAATTAAATAAGGAATACCCATCATACTTGCCCAGCCAATACCAAATCCTGTTATTGCTACAAACAATAAATTTTTATTCTCTATAATTGGAAATGCAAAAAAACCAACTGCTGCTACAAGTAAACAGATAGCATGTACATGTTTTGGTTTTATTTTTTTTGTTAGATATACTAAACCAAAAGCAACTAAAAATGTGATAATATTATACCAACCGTTAATTAATCCTGTCCAACCAACTGCTTCTGCATATGCATCTGGATTAGAACTTGGTGTAGCATTCCAGACAGAAAGCGCTACACTTTTTGAAGAGTTTTGCCAATAACAAAATAATGCATACCACTGAAATAGATATACTAAAGCTAATTGCCACATTACTTTTGGCATATCTTTGATAGCTTCTATTATCTCTAATAATGGATGAAAAATTCCTTTATCATTGCTTCTTATTAACTCTAACTCTTCTTTTGTTGGTGGATCTTCTTTAGTCTTACTCATACTCCACAAAATAGATCCGATAGAACATATAGATCCTAAAAAGAAAGATGCATATACCCATGAAGGTAATGAACCTGTGGTACCAACTATAATTAAAGGAAAAATAAATAAAGATAAATTAGCTAATGTCTGTCCAAATCCTGTAAAAAAGCTTTGCATTTGAAAACCAAGTGGTTGTTGCTCTTCGCTTAATTTATCTGCAATCAAAGCACGGTAAGGCTCCATAGCAGTATTGTTACCTGCGTCTAAAATCCATAATAAACCAGCAGCCATCCATAATGAACTACTAAACGGGAAAGCTAACAAAGCTATACTACATAATATTGCTCCTATTAAAAAGAAAGGCTTACGTCTACCTAATTTAGGATGCCAAGTCTTGTCACTTAAAGCACCAACTAATGGTTGTACAATTAAACCTGTAACCGGTCCTGCTAAATGTAGTATTGGGATTTGATCAGGACTTGCTCCTAGAAAATCGTAAATAGGTGTAACTGCGCTTTGTTGTAAACCAAAACTGTATTGGATTCCGAAAAACCCAACATTCATATTTAGTATTTGCCAGAAACTTAATTTTGGTTTTTTTAGCATTACGTTTATTCTTTTATCTTATTTAAAAAATCTTCAAACTTAATGTTATTTGTAAAGATGTTTCCGTTTTTATCTATTACCGGTATCTTTAAATCTGAAACACTTATTTTTTTTGCTCTTAATTTAGTAAGCATTTCATTTAATGCTTTTTCATTTTTATCAATATCATAGTACGTATACTTAATATTGTTTTTATTTAAAAATGTTTTTGCATCCAAACAGTAATGGCAAGTATCACTTCCATAAACTATTATTACATCTTGAATATTATTATTTTTAAATTGATTTTGATCTTTAATTACACTTGTATTGAAAAGAAATATTAATGAAAAAAAAGTATTTAGAATTATTGTTTTCACAGTAAGCTTTATTTAAAATAGGCTGATACTTTTTTTAAATACCAACCTATTTTTATCAATCAAATCAAATAAATTTTAAAATTTATATTGTAAACCAAGTGTCATAGATCTTCCTGGTAAAGGTCTAGCTCTAACATAGTTGTCTTGATTTTCTACAATGCTTCCTTCTTCTACCTCTGTTACACCTATACTATCAAAAATATTGTTAGCAGAAATGTTAGCAAAAAGTGAATCTGTAATCTTAACGTTAGCAAAACCACTTACTATAACAAAGCCTGGCATTACTAACTCGTTATTATCCTGTGCATAAGCTTCTGTTTGACCAGTAAAGCTTAATCCTATAGAGTTTTGTTTTGTTTCACCAAAGTTATAAGATGGCATTATGTTATAAATAAAATCTGGTTGTCTTCTTGGTGTATTACCTTCGTTAGCACCTGAGTCTACTTCTGCATCTGTGTAAGTTACAGCACCGCGTAAGTTAAAGTTATTAAAGTTGTAAAAACCTTCTACTTCTAATCCCTTAGATTTATAATCATTTTCTATGATACTATTTGTAGAAGCCTCAAAACCACCTTCTTCGGCTGTATTAGCCATAAAGAAAGTTGCATACAAAGCTCCGTTTTTAAATCCTTGTTTAAAACCTAATTCTGCTTGTCTAATAAAGTCTAAAGCGTTTATTCTATCTCCGTCTGTATAGTTTAATCCAGAAAATAAAATTCTATCTGCTTTTGCTGAAGCACCTTTACTATATCTTGCAAAAACTGCTTGGTTTTCTTTAATCTTGAAGTTTGCTCCTATTGAGTATGAAAAATAATCGTAATCATAATCTACTGGTGTTACATTAGCATTATCTATTGCAGCTACGCTTTGTTCTGGTACAGAAATAACTCCATCATTATTAATATCAAATTGAGTTGTTACTGCGCCTGCAAAAGAACCATCTACTCTACCTTTATCATACCTTGCACTTGCATCAAAAGTTAATTGATCTGTAGCTTCTACTGTTACGTTAGCATATGGTGCAGAAACATTGTATTGTGTATCGTAGTTTCTTGTACAACAGTTACCCCAAAACGGAACTCCGTAAGCATACAATCCGTTTTCGCTTAATGGATTATTTGATGCGTCAAATGCATTTATTAATCTTGCGTTATCATCATTAACTTCTTGTAAGTATGAATTCCATAACCAAGACATTGACACATTTTGTAAAGATTTAAAGTAACCAACAGTTAAATCTACACCTTCAAAAGATTTTTGAAGTTTAAAATCATTCATAAAGTTGTTAAAGTTGTTTAACTCTACATCAAACATATGTATTCTAGCTACTAAACTGTTTGTAGGGACTGCTGTCCCATCTACAAATTGTAATGTTGATCCTGCTCCAAAACTATCTGCTATTGAAGATGCTGAAGCAACTTCTGCTGGAAATGGAGACACAAAGCTTCCGCTATTTGCAGAAAATCTTGCGTTGTTTTTAATTTTCCAACCTTCACCTATATCAAATTTTGCTTCCATACCTACAGATGTAGATTTAGGGTGCATACCGTCTCTTACATCTCCTCTTCTTAACTGTCCATCTGCACCTAAACCTACTGTTTGTAATAAATTTGACGAGTGTAAAGATCCTGTTGTTGCATCAAAATTAGGCGCATTACTCCAATCTGGATTACTATTTGTTCCTGTTACCTTCATTGGCATTGGTAAGTAAGCTGCAGCTTTATCATTTAAATATTTAGCATAAACTCTAATTTGACCTTTTTCAAATTCTTTTGTTAAACTTAATTTTAATTGTCCTCCATTATTAGCCGTAAAACCTGTCTCTCTCACACCTTCTCCTACACGATAAAAACCACCTGTATGCAAGTATAAGTCTTCTCCTACTTTAGTACCATAATCAAAATCTGCTCTAAAAGAATTATAATCTAAACCAACTGTTGTTGCTAAGTTACCACCTTCTGTTTTTCCGGTTTTACTAATGATGTTTATAATTCCACCTGGTCCATTTGATGTTAATGTAGATGCAGATCCACCTCTTATTGCTTCTATACGCGCTACATTAGAATCAAATCTTGTAAAAATATCTGCGGTACCAAAAGAAATATCACCAAATAACAACACTGGTAATCCATCTTCTTGTAGTTGGACATATTTTGATCCACCTGAAGAAATTGGTACACCACGAACAGCAATATTGGAGTTACCTTCTCCTCCAGAAGATTCAGATCTAATACCTGGTATCGTTCTAAAAATTTCTGCAGTTGTACGAGGCGCTGACTGAGCAATAACCTTAGGCTTCATACTTGTTACAGATACACTAGATTCAATTTTTGATCTAGGATTAGTAACACCTGTTATAATAATTTCATCTAAAGATTCTGTATCTTCTTCTAAATCAAAATTTAATGTTACATCTGCATTATTAACTGAAACATTTTTAGATTGGGATGCATACCCTAAATATGACGCCTTTACAATGTAAGTACCATTTTCTACGTTAGAAATCGTGTAATTACCTTCAAAATCTGTTTGAGATCCTTTGGTTGTTCCATCTAAAATTACATTAACACCTGGTATTGGTGTACCGCTAAGGTCTTTAACTTTTCCTTTTATCGTTGATTGAGCCAATACAAACGATAATGAAAAGAAAAAAGAAACTGCTAAAAAGCATTTTGTTTTAATCGTGTTCATCATGCAATGAGTTTTAAATATTCAAAATTATTAGTTGTTTGTTGTCAAATTTATAACTAGATCTTAATAAAAATATAAATTTCTAAACGAAAACGTTTTCGAAAATAACAAAAACGTTTTCGTAAATTTTAGTTACTTTTACAAAAACATATAAAATGCCAACTACTTTAAAGGAAATTGCAGAAAAAATTAATGTTTCTGTATCTACTGTGTCTAAAGCTTTAAAAGGATACGCTGATGTAAATCCTGAAACCAAAAAGCTTATTCTTAAAACTGCTAAAGAGATGAATTATAAACCAAACTCTTTTGCAGTAAATTTAAGAACTAAAGAGTCTAAAACTATTGGGTTAATAGTTCCTGAAATTGTACATCATTTTTTCTCTAGTGTTATTAAGGGTATTATTGCTCAGGCAGAAAAAAAAGGGTATTTAGTTATAATCTTACAGTCTAACGAGTCTTATGAGTTAGAGAAGAAACAACTAGAGCTATTACAAAACAAAAGAGTGGATGGGATTTTAGTTTCGATAGCTAATGGCACTTCTAAATTTGATCATTTTAAAGAGGTTATAGATAATGATACACCTTTGGTTATGTTTGATAAAATTGCAAAAATTATTGACTGCTCGAAGGTAATTATTGATGATAGAAAAGCTGCTTATGAAGCTACAAAGTATTTAATTGAAATTGGTTGTAAAAAAATTGCCCATTTTAGAGGTCCATTGCTACCTCAAAACTCAATTGATAGATTTTTAGGATACAAAAAAGCACTAGAAGATTTTAACATACCTTACGATTCTAAACTAGTTTATGTTTTAAATGATGTTAGTTTTGAAGAAGGGAAATATTATGCAAAAAAATTAGTTGAAGAACATAAAAATGTTGATGGTATTTTTGTAAATACAGATTTAGTTGCTATCGGAGCAATTACTGCTTTTAATGAAATGAATATAAAAGTTCCTGAAGATATTTCTATAGTTGGATTTAGTAATTGGTTTATGTCTACAGTTGTATCTCCTTCTCTAACAACCATAAATCAACCTGGATTTAAAATGGGTAAAGAAGCTTTTAAAGTTTTATATAAAGAGATTAAAGCTAAAAAGAAAAATGAGGAATTTAGATATAAAAAGGTTGTACTAGATACAGATTTAATAGTTAGAAACTCTACTAAACCTATTTTAAAAAGTTAATATTTCTTTGTAAACCAGAAAATTTTGTACGCTTAACCGCTGATTTTTTAAATAGTTTATTAAAAACATCCTTGGTAATATCTTGCCAATCATTTTTAGTCATAGATAACAATTCTGGATGCGGATTAAATAATGGTTCATTATGAGGTTTACTAAACCTATTCCATGGACAAACATCTTGACACACATCACATCCAAACATCCAATCGTCAAATTTGTCTTTCATATTAGACGGTAATTCGTCTTTTAACTCGATAGTAAAATAGCTAATGCATTTACTTCCGTCTACCACATAAGGTTCTACAATTGCTTGTGTTGGGCACGCGTCTATACAAGCTGTACATGTCCCACAATGGTCAGTTGTTGGGTTATCGTAATCTAACTCTAAATCTATAATTAATTCTGCAATAAAATAAAAGCTGCCCGTTTTTTGACTTAATAGGTTACTATGTTTACCTATCCAACCTAACCCGCTTTTTGCTGCCCAAGCTTTATCTAAAACTGGTGCAGAATCTACAAAAGCACGACCATAGACTTCTCCTATTTCTTCATTTATAAACGCTAAAAGCTGCTTTAATTTATCTTTTATTACAAAATGATAATCTGTACCGTAAGCGTATTTTGATAGTTTATAACTGTCTTCTGTTTGCGTTTGTTCTGGATAATAATTAAGTAATAACGAAATGACGCTTTTAGAATCTTCTACTAATTTTGTTGGATCTAAACGCTTATCAAAATGATTTTGCATATACGACATTTGACCATGCATATTCTTATTTAACCATTTTTCTAAACGTGGCGCTTCTTCATCTAAAAATTGAGCTTTACTAATTCCGCACGACAAAAAACCGAGACGTTTTGCTTCGGTTTTAATTAATTGCGTGTATTTAGTTTTAGTATTCAATATTATCTAGCTTCAAAATTTAAGATAGCATTTTTTGGTTTTAAAGTAATAAGAGGCAAAATATCTATAGATTTAAATTCTGGTTTGATTTTGTAGCGTTTTATAATTTCGTTTATTGCTATAATCATTTCAAACATTGCAAAATTATTACCAATACATTTTCTTGGTCCAGCTCCAAAAGGAAAATATTGTGAAGAAAATTGCCTACCACCATCTTCAAATCGTTCTGGTAAAAACTTATTTGGTTGATCCCAAAGTTTTGGATGACGATGAATTTCGAAAACCGAAAACAACAGATTTGAATTTGCTTTAAAATGATAATCCTTAAAATTATCGTCCTCAATATTCACTCGGTCTATAAAATAAACTGGCGGATACAAACGCATAGATTCTTCAATAACTTGCTGACAAATTTTTGATTTCATGACAAGATTCATCAAGTCTTGCTCATCTTCATTCGCTTTTATTTCAACATAAATCTTGTCTTGCCATTCAGGATGTAACGCTAATAGCTGTAGAGTAAACGTTAATGCATTTGATGTGGTTTCATGACCTGCAACAAATAGTATTAAAATTTCGTCTAACAGCTGCTTCTCTTCCATTGAAGAACCATCATCATATCTTGCAGACAACAACATATCTAATAAATCGTTGTACTTGATATTAGATTGTTGGCGTTGGTTTACAATTCGTTTTAAAATATCTTTAGACTCTTGACCTAAATCTAAGTGATTTTGTAATGTACCACTTATTTTAAACCACCAACCTAGGTACGGTTGTCTAAGCTCTTTGACCAACATTTTCTGAACTTCTTCAGTAATGTGTTGTAGTCTATTTATCTCGTCTTCATTTGCGGCACTACTAAATAAAGATTTAACTACAGTTTGAAACGCTAAATCATTAAAAATAGGAAAGACATCTATAGGTTTGTTGGTTTCGATTTTATCATACTCAGTATTAATTGCAGACTGAATCGTATCTAATAACTGTTGAAGATTTTTTTTATGAAATGCAGGTTGAATAAGTTTTCTCTGCGTTTTCCAATGATCTCCTTCTGCAGTTAATAGTCCTTTACCAACATATTTTGCTAAATCTTTAGTTTGAATTTTTGACTTTGTATATTTTTTTTGATTTTTCTGAAGTACATGAATAGCTAATTGTGCATCACGGGAAAAGAAAATATGATTTTTTGCGCCAATATTAAGCCTAAAAATATCACCATATTTATTAAAATTTCTATGATGAAATGGTAACGGATTTTTTAGAATTTTGAAAGAATGTTTTATAAACTGAAGCAATGAAACCTCAGGAATATGTGTTTGTTGCTTCATAAATTTTATTCTTTTCTTAAAACAAACCGCCTTGTGTTGGTCCTTTTATTTTTCCAAGATGCTTATAGGCTAGTTCGGTTACTTCTCTTCCTCGTGGCGTACGAATGATAAAACCTTGCTGAATTAAGAATGGCTCATAAACTTCTTCAATAGTTTCTGAACTTTCACTAACTGCAGTAGCAATGGTTGTTATACCGACTGGTCCACCTTTAAACTTATCGATGATAGTAGAAAGGATTCGGTTATCCATTTCATCTAAACCATAAGCATCAACATTTAAAGCTTCTAAAGCATATTTAGCTATTTTGATATCTATAGATCCATTACCTTTTATTTGCGCAAAGTCTCTAACACGACGCAATAATGCATTAGCAATTCTTGGTGTACCACGACTACGACCTGCAACTTCTATTGCAGCTTCCATAGAAATTGGTACATTTAAAATGTCTGCACTACGTTGTATGATTGTTGTTAATAATTCGGTGCTATAATATTGTAATCTACTTTGAATACCAAAACGAGCGCGCATAGGTGCTGTAAGCAATCCTGAACGCGTTGTAGCGCCAACTAAAGTAAACGGATTTAGATTGATTTGAACGGTTCTTGCATTTGGTCCAGACTCAATCATAATATCAATTTTATAGTCTTCCATAGCAGAATATAAATACTCTTCTACGATTGGACTTAAACGATGAATTTCATCTATAAAAAGAACGTCTCTTTCATCTAAGTTAGTAAGAAGTCCTGCAAGATCACCTGGTTTATCTAAAACTGGTCCAGAAGTCACTTTAATACCAACATTAAGCTCATTAGCTAAGATATTTGCTAATGTCGTTTTACCTAAACCTGGTGGACCATGAAAAAGCGTATGGTCTAATGCTTCTGACCTTTTATTGGCTGCTTGTACAAATATTTGGAGGTTTTCTAATACCTGATCTTGACCTGTAAAATCGCTAAAATTTAGAGGTCTTAAAGTTTTTTCGATATCAAATTCTTCAGGAGAAAAATTATCGTTTGTTGGATCTAGGTTTTCATTCATACAAAAGCAAATATAAAGAAAAAGCCTTTCTGTTTAGAAAGGCTTTTTAAATATTTTAGAGTGATGATTAGTGTTGTAACTCTTCTTCTCCTTCTTTTAAAGGTACATCTTGAGGAACAAAGTCGTCATCATGTCCTGGTTTACTATAATCGTAAGCCCATCTGTGTACAGTTGGGATTGCTCCTGGCCAGTTACCATGTATATGCTCTACTGGAGTAGTCCATTCTAAAGTGTTAGACTTCCATGGGTTTTGTTCTGCTTTCTTTCCGTAGAAAATACTAGAGAAGAAGTTATAGAAAAATACGATTTGGAAAGCTCCACCTACTAAAGCAAATACAGTAATAACAACGTTCACATTTGATAAATCATCAAATAATGGGAATGCACTGTTTGTATAATAACGTCTTGGTAATCCTGCCATACCAATAAAGTGCATTGGGAAGAATACACCATAAGCACAAACTGCAGTGATCCAGAAGTGAACGTAACCTAAGTTTTTGTTCATCATTCTACCAAACATTTTAGGGAACCAGTGATAAACACCTGCAAAGAAACCATAAAGTGCAGAAATACCCATTACTAAGTGGAAGTGAGCTACTACAAAATATGTATCGTGGACGTTAATATCTAATGCGCTATCTCCTAAAATAATTCCTGTTAAACCACCTGTAATAAAGGTAGAAACTAAACCTATAGAGAATAACATTGCTGGGTTAAGCTGTAAGTTACCTTTCCACAATGTGGTAATATAGTTAAATGCTTTTACTGCAGAAGGAATTGCAATTAATAATGTTGTAAAGGTAAATACTGAACCTAAGAATGGATTCATACCTGATACAAACATGTGGTGACCCCATACAATTGTCGATAAAAATGCAATTGCTAAAACTGAAGCAATCATAGCACGATATCCAAATATAGGTTTACGTGAGTTGGTTGCAATAATTTCTGAAGTAATACCTAATGCTGGTAATAATACGATATAAACTTCTGGGTGACCTAAGAACCAAAATAAATGTTCAAATAATACAGGAGATCCTCCTTGGTAATGTAAAACTTCACCTTGAATAAATATATCTGATAAGAAGAATGATGTTCCAAAACTTCTATCCATTATTAATAATAAAGCTGCAGATAATAATACCGGGAAAGAAACAATACCAATAATTGCAGTTACGAAAAATGTCCAAATTGTTAAAGGTAATCTAGTCATAGACATACCTTTTGTTCTAAGGTTTAATACTGTAACAACGTAGTTTAATGATCCTAAAGCAGAAGAGGCAATAAAAATAGCCATAGAGGTTAACCATAATGTCATACCAAGACCAGATCCACCTTGAGCCATAGGTAAAGCACTTAATGGAGGATAAATAGTCCAACCTGCTGCTGCTGGTCCAGCTTCAACAAAAAATGAAGCAACCATTATTACACAAGACACAAAGAATAACCAATAAGATACCATGTTTAAAAAACCTGAAGCCATATCTCTTGCTCCAATTTGTAATGGTATTAATAAGTTACTAAAAGTACCACTTAAACCTGCAGTTAACACAAAAAATACCATGATGGTACCATGAATTGTTACTAAAGCTAAGTAAATATCTGCGCTCATTACACCGTCTGGAGCCCATTTACCTAAAAAGGTTTGAAGGAAAGCGTTTGGTTCTCCAGGCCATGCAATTTGCATACGCATCATTAAAGACATTACAACTCCAATAATTCCCATTATAAGCCCAGTAATTAAATACTGCTTGGCAATCATTTTATGGTCTTGACTAAATATATATTTAGTTATAAATGTTTCTTTATGGTGATGACCATGATCGTCATGTGCATGTGCTTCTACGTGTGCTGACATAATCTAATAATCTTTTCTTTAATTAAAATTTTTCTTTTTCTAGAATTACAAATTTAATGAATTTTTGAACTGCTTTTGTTCTTTCATCCAAGCGTCAAACTCTTCTTGAGTTTCTACAATAATTTTCATTTGCATATTGTAGTGAGATGTACCACAAATTTTATTACATAAAAGTAAGTAATCAAACTCGTAAGGTTCTAAAGCTTCTTCACCATTAGCAATAAGTTCTTTACTATTTTCAGTTCTTATCTTATTAATATTTGCAACTTTATCTTTAATTTCAGGTACTTCTCTCATTTCAGCAGTAGTTTTTGTTGGAGTAAAACTAAACTGAGTAATCATACCAGGAACACAGTTCATTTGTGCTCTAAAGTGAGGCATATAAGCTGAGTGAAGTACGTCTTGAGAGCGCATTTTAAATAATACTGGTTTACCTACAGGTAAGTGTAATTCTGTTACAATAACATCATCTTGGGCATTAGGATCAGATTCATCAACACCTAAGATATTAGCTTTATCTAAATCAATCAATCTTACGTTAGCTTTACCTAATGCGTTATCTGCTCCAGCATATCTTGCTTTCCAGTTAAATTGTTGTGCATAAAGCTCTACAACCATAGGATCTGCTTCTTCATCAACATTCATGATGCTAGTCCAAGTAAATAAACCTTGAATGATTAAACCTGCTAAAACTATAACCGGAATGATTGTCCATATAGCTTCTAATTTGTTGTTATCTGCAAAGAATAAAGCTTTTCTTCCTTTTTGACCTCTGTATTTAAAAGCAAAGTAGTGTAGTAAGAATTGTGTAACTGTTTGAACAAAGAAGATAACAAGTAAAGAGATTATCATTAACCTATCAACACTTGGTCCATGCTCTGATGCAGAATTAGAAAGTAACGGTAAATCACCATATTTTGCGATGCAAACAATAGTTATTGCATAAATGAAGATTAAAAAACCTATCATTAAGTAACCGTTTACTTTGTTGTCATTATCATTAGCAATTTGGTTGTTCTCTGTAGATTTACCCGTTTGAGTCAAATCAAAGATTTTAACCATTTGCCAAATGGCAACGAAAATAAATATTAAAACTAAAATTGATATTAAAGCCGTCATTGTTGTCGTTCTTCTTTATTTGTTTTTTTATTAATAATGGAAATGTTCACTTTCTTTTACAAAAGGATTTCCTTTTGCTGTTAAAGGTGCTTTTGATATTGCATAGAATACTAACAATAAGAATAATCCAGCAAATAATAATATTGAACCTATTTCTGGTACACCAATAAACCATCTATCTCCTACTGTTGCAGGCATAATCATATTAAATATATCAAGATAGTGACCTGCTAATATTACTACTCCTGCCATTACTACAAACCAAGGAATACGTTTGTAATCACTATTCATTAATAATAATAGTGGGAAAATAAAATTCATTGCTACCATACCAAAGAATGGTAATTTATAATCTTCTATTCTAGTTACAAAGTATGTTACCTCTTCTGGAATATTTGAGTACCAGATTAACATAAATTGAGAGAACCATAAATAAGTCCAGAAAATACTTATACCGAACATGAATTTTGCTAAATCATGAATGTGACTATCATTTACTTGTGGTAATAAACCTTTAGATTTTAAGTAAATTGTAATTAATGCTATTACAGTAATACCACTTACAAACATGCTTGCAAATACATACCATCCAAATAATGTAGAGAACCAATGAGGATCAACACTCATAATCCAGTCCCAAGACATCATAGATTCAGTATAAATAAAGAATACTAAAAATCCAGCTGCAATACGGAATGATTTTTTGAAATTAGAGTTATCTCCAGCTGCTGCTTCATCTTGAGCTAAAGAGAATTTACGAGCAAAGAATCGGTATATACTCCAACCTGCTATAAAAATAATACCTCTAATTAAGAATCCTGTAGAATTAAGCCAACCAGATTTTCCTGCTACTAATTTGTCAAAGTGTTCGCTTTCTGGATTAACCATGTCTGGATTCATCCAAACAAAAATATGATCTCCTGCCATCATTGCAATAGCTAGAACAATTATTGCACCAGGTAAAAGGTAATACGTAATACCTTCCATTACTCTAAATAATAAAGGAGACCAACCTGCTTGTGCTGCAAATTGAATTGCATAAAATGCTAATACACCTAATGCTATCATCATAAAGAAAAATGCAGCCACATATAATGCTGACCATGGTCTGTTATGTATTTGATGTTGAACATGTTTTGCATGCTCGTCACCGTGATGAGCATCTGTACTTGAGTGATGTCCAGCATCTTCTAGTGCTCCATGCGAGTTTGTATCATGTGGATTGTCTGAATGGTCATTACCTCCTTTAACAACATGCTCTTCTGTTTGATGAGAATCGCCATGACCTCCATGACTTGCTTCTGCCGCTAACATTTCTTTTACTTGGTCTAATGTTTTATGAGAATTCATAAAACCATAGGTTACCCCTAAAAGTCCTAAAACAATTAAGATACCAGCAAAAATCTTTAGTCTATTTGAAAACGTGTACATATCTTTATATAAACTTTATCTAAATCTTATTTTTCTAAATTTGCTTTTAAGCTTAATACATAAGCTACAACTTGCCAACGCTCTTCTTCATTTAGTTGATTAGCATAACTACCCATTGCATTCTTACCATAATAGATAACATGGTAAATACTACCTTCATTTATCGCTCTACCTGCATCTGCATAACTAGGAACTCCAAGTATTTTTTCTCTCTTTACTAATTGTCCTTGTCCTGCACCTTTATTACCGTGACAAATACCACAATAAATATTGTAAAGTTCTTTACCTCTATTTAAATCAACTTGAGTAGAATCTAATGGACTTGTTAATTCAGCTTTAGCTAGATTGTATCCATCAGTGTCTCCTGCATAATCAAAAGGCATATATCCTCTTGAGATTGTTCCTTCAACAGGCAATTGTCCTTCTTTACCGTTTGCAAAAGCATCAGACTCTTGATAAGTTTCGTAAGCTACAGATTCATACATATTTGGCATGTACTCGTAATTGGGTCTTGTCTTTTTATTACAAGACGTAAACGATACTGCAATTAAGGCTACTATTGTTATTTTAATTAAATGTTTCATTGTATCTAATTAATGAGCTTTATCAACTACGTTAATTTCTACTGCACCAGTTTCTACTAACAAGTTATGTAATTCGTTTTCGTTTCCACTAACAGGTATTTCCATTAAAAAATGGTCATCAGTAGTTCTAGGATCAGGGTTTTCAGCTTTTTTGAAAGGCCACATTCTACTTCTTAAATAGAATGTAATTACCATTAAATGAGCTGCAAAAAATACTGTAAGCTCAAACATAATTGGTACAAATGCTGGCATGTTTTCTAAGTAGCTAAAACTTGGCTTACCTCCAATGTCTTGAGGCCAGTCTTCAATCATGATAAAATTCATCATTAAAACTGCAACTGTTAAACCTACACAACCGTATAAAAAAGCTGTTATTGCTATACGTGTTGGTGCTAATCCCATTGCCTTATCTAGTCCGTGTACAGGAAAAGGAGTGTAAATTTCTTCTATATGATGTTTTGCAGCTTTAACCTTTTTTACTGCGTTCATTAAAACATCATCGTCGTTATAAATAGCGTGAATTACTTTTGAAGCTTCCATATGCTACTTTTAGTTTATTAAATTTTTAGCTTGTCCTGACCAATCATCACGTTCTGCTCTTCCTGGGAAAGAACCTGTAATTTCATCTAACAAGTCGTATTCTTTCTTTGTCATCTTACTTACTTGAAGGTAAGTATAAATACCTATACTGTTAAGTACTTCTTCCATTTTAGGACCAATACCATTGATTTTCTTTAAATCATCAGCAGTTTGTGTTGCTGGGTCAAATGTTCCTATTCCTGAAAGTAAATTACTTACTTTTTCAGTGTTTTCAGGTTTTGGTAATGCTTCTGTTGTTGGAGCTGCCTCTACTTTAGGTGCTTCTACTTTATTATAAACAGAAGTTCTTTTGTCTGCGCCTGTTCCTACTAAACTGTCACCTCTTTCTCTTATGTTTTTATAGCGTTGTCCTGAAGATTTCAAGATTGTTTTAACCTCTGCTTGTGCTATTACAGGGAACGTACGAGAGTATAATAAGAATAATACAAAGAAGAATCCTATTGTACCTACAAAAATACCTATATCTACAAAAGTTGGAGAGAACATTGTCCATGAAGACGGTAAGTAATCACGGTGCAATGATGTAACAATAATTACAAAACGCTCAAACCACATACCTATGTTTACAACAATAGAAATAAAGAATGAGAACATAATACTTGTACGTAGCTTTTTAAACCACATAAACTGTGGAGAGAATACGTTACAAGACATCATCATCCAATATGCCCAAGCGTAAGGTCCAGTTGCTCTGTTTAAGAATGCATATTGCTCAAATTCTACTCCAGAGTACCAAGCTACGAAAAGCTCCGTAATATATGCCACACCTACAATAGAACCAGTAATCATAATTACGATGTTCATTAATTCGATGTGTTGTACTGTAATATAATCTTCCATATTACACACTTTTCTCATAATGATAAGAAGTGTATTTACCATTGCGAAACCAGAGAAAATTGCTCCAGCAACAAAATATGGAGGGAAGATTGTTGTATGCCATCCTGGTATAACAGACGTTGCAAAGTCAAACGATACAATGGTGTGTACCGAAAGTACTAATGGTGTTGCTAAACCTGCAAGTACTAAAGATACTTCTTCAAAACGTTGCCAGTCTTTTGCGCGACCTGTCCAACCAAAACTTAATAAACTATATATTTTCTTTTGAAATGGCTTTATTGCTCTATCACGTAACATTGCAAAGTCTGGTAGTAATCCAGTCCACCAGAATACTAATGATACTGACAAATACGTAGAAATTGCAAATACATCCCAAAGTAATGGCGAGTTAAAGTTAACCCATAACGATCCAAATTGGTTTGGAATTGGTAATACCCAATATGCTAACCATGGACGACCCATGTGAATAATCGGGAATAAACCAGCTTGAACAACAGAGAAAATTGTCATTGCTTCTGCAGAACGGTTAATTGCCATTCTCCATTTTTGACGGAATAATAAAAGTACTGCTGAAATCAGTGTTCCTGCGTGACCAATACCAACCCACCAAACGAAGTTAGTAATATCCCAAGCCCAGTTAACTGTTCTGTTTAATCCCCAAGTACCAATTCCTGTTGATACGGTATAAATAATACAACCTATTCCCCAAAGAAAAGCAACAAGAGCAATTGAAAAAACAATCCACCATTGTTTATTTGCTTTACCTTCTACAGGAGCAGCGATATCTACTGTTACATCGTGATACGATTTCTCGCCGGTAACTAGAGGTCTTCTAATAGGTGCTTCGTAATGAGACGCCATAATCCTTATATAAGTGTTTCTTAGTTAATTTATGATTCTGTAGTATTTCTTACTTTAGTATGGTACATCACATTTGGTTTTGTACCTACATGCTCTAGTAAGTGATACATTCTATTATCTTCTGTAAGTTTTGCAACTTTACTTTCTTTATCATTGATATCTCCAAAAATCATCGCTCCACTACTACAAGCTGCAGAACATGCTGTTTGGAACTCGCCATCTTTAATCTCACGTCCATCACGTTTAGCATCAAGAATGGTTTTTTGTGTCATTTGAATACACATAGAACATTTTTCCATTACACCACGAGAACGTACTGTTACGTCTGGATTAACAACCATACGACCTAAATCGTTATTCATGTGATAATCAAACTCATCGTTTCCATTGTATAAGAACCAGTTAAAACGACGTACTTTATATGGACAGTTGTTAGCACAGTATCTTGTACCTACACAACGGTTATATGCCATATGGTTTTGACCTTGTCTACCATGAGCTGTTGCTGCAACTGGACAAACAGTTTCGCAAGGTGCATGATTACAATGTTGACACATTATTGGTTGGAAAGCCACTTGAGGATTATCCGCTGGATGTTCTAATTCTCCAAATCCACCTAATGATCCGTTATCTCCAAATAGTCCAGAGAAACCTTCTTTCTTTTCATCATCAGCTTCAAAAGTTTCTTCAGAAGAATAGTATCTATCAATACGTAACCAATGCATATCACGACTACGTCTTATCTCTTCTTTTCCTACTACAGGAACGTTGTTTTCAGCATGACATGCAATAACACATGCTCCACATCCTGTACAAGCGTTTAAGTCTATAGATAAATTAAAGTGGTGACCTATTGATCTATCAAATTCATCCCATAAATCTACTTCTGGTGAAGTCACCGGAGTTTCTTCATGGTTTAATGATACTTCTGGAATTGGGTTCCAATAATGTTTATCTTTAGTATTAAATATTTCTAAAGTTGTTTCTCTAACAATATCACCACGACCCATTAAGGTGTTTTGTAATTGTACGCAAGCAAACTCATGCATTCCAGTAGCTTTTTCTACTGATACAGATTGCACATTGTTAAAGTCTTTATATAAAGGATAAGCGTTTACACCTGTTTGCATTTCTTCTTTTAAACCAGCTGTACGACCGTATCCAAAAGATAAACCAACAGATCCTTTTGCTTGCCCAGGTTGAATAATTACAGGAACTGTAACACTTACTCCATTGGCTTTTACAGTAGCATAACTACCATTTAAAGCACCTGTAGCTTCATGTTCATTTACTAATCCCCAAGCTTCAGCATCTGATTTTGATACTGTTAAATAATTATCCCAAGATGTTCTAGATATTGGATCTGGAAACTCTTGTAACCATGGATTATTAGCTTGTTGTCCATCTCCCATACCTGTTTTAGTGTAAAGCACTAATTCAGTACCGTTAGATTTAGCTGAAGACGCTAAAGCTCTTGCAGCATTACTTGCAGGTGTTTCATCTTGCTCAACTTCTTCAGTTTCTGAAACTTCAGCTGAGTTAATTGAACCTACAAATATTCCATCGTGTAATGCTTTGTTGAATGAACTTCCATTAAGTACACCTGCATTCCACGTAGTTTTGATATATTCATTTAAAGAAGAATCGTTACCGTTCCACTTTAATAATGCTTCTTGAAATTGTCTTGTATCAAATAAAGGACGAATTGTTGGTTGCATTAAACCATAGTGTCCTTTTTTGAATTCTACATCTCCCCAAGACTCTAAATAATGTGGTGCTGCAGCAAGATATTCTGAAACAGATGCAGTTTCATCTTCTTTCATTGTAAAGTAAATTGAAAGATCTGTTTTCTTAATTGCTTCAGCAAAATCTTTAGCGTTAGGTAAAGTATACATTGGGTTTACACCACTCATAATTACCGCTCCAACTTTACCAGCTTTCATATCTGATATTAAAGTTTGAACAGCTTTTGCATTACCTTGACGTGTTTTTATAGGTGTTTTAGCATCAAATGCTTTACTATTTAAAGCTTCGTTAATTTCTAAAACAACTGTTTGAGCGTTTACATCTTGAATACCAGATACTAGCACACCATTGCTTCCTGCTCTTTTTAATTCTGAAGCTACTTTTTGAACAGCCTCTTTTACATTTGCTGGTAGTGCATTAGCATTTACAGATCCACCTACAATTAAACTATGTAATTGCGCTAATACTAATTTTTGGTTAGTTGGTGTAACAGGAACACGCTTATCTGCGTTTGCACCAGACAAAGACATGTTAGATTCAAATTGGATATGACGAGACATCTTACCGTCTTTTGGTATACGTCCTTGCGCATATCCTGCATCAAATCCTCCACCTTGCCAATCTCCTAAGAAATCTGCACCAACAGAAACTATGGTCATCGCTTTAGAAAAATCATAATTAGCTAAACCACGCTCTCCGTATTTAGCTTGGAAAGCATCTAAAGCAGCAGATTCTGAAACAGCATCATAAACCACATGGTTTACATTACCATAAGCTTCAGTAAATTCAGCTACTAATTTGTTGGTTGATGGACTAGAGTATGTTTGAGTCAACAAAGCAATTTGCTTTCCTGACGCTTTAATTTCATTTAATTTTTTTGAGGTTTCAGCATCAAAATCAGACCAAGAGATATTATTACCTCCTTTTTTTGGTCCTTGAAGTCTTAAGCTATCATACAAATCTAAAACTGAAGCATTCACTCTTGCATTAGCACTACCGTGTGTTGGTGCTAAAGTGTTATTTTCAATTTTAATTGGACGACCTTCACGAGTTTTTACTAAAACACTAGCATAATCAAAACCATTTGCAATTACAGTAGCATAATAGTTAGCTACACCAGGAACGATTCTTTCTGGCTGAACTACGTAAGGAATTGATTTTACAACTGGTCCTTCGCAAGCCGCTAAAGAAGCAGCAGCTGTACTAAAACCAACATACTTTAAGAAATCACGACGTGTTGTTGAAGAACTCTCTAACTTATCTTTATCTCCTAAAAACTCGTCAGTTGGAATTTCTTGAACAAATTCGTTTTGTTTTAGCGTCTCAACAATAGAGCTATTCTCATTTAGCTCCTCAACACTTTTCCAGTATTTCTTGTTTGATGACATATTATATAATTGAATTTATTTCTTATTAATAATTAATAGTGACATTTACCACATTCTAATCCACCCATTTGAGCAGCAGTAAGGTTTTCTACACCATACTTTTTAGATAATTGCTCGTGGATTTTTGTGTAATAAGCATTGTCTTTAACTTTTACATTGGTCTCTCTGTGACAGTTAATACACCATCCCATTGTTAATGGTGCATGCTGACTCATAATTTCCATTTCTTCAACAGGACCATGACATGTTTGACACTCTACACCTGCAACAGTTACGTGTTGTGAATGGTTAAAGTATGCAAAGTCTGGTAAGTTGTGTATTCTTATCCATTTAACTGGAGAAGTTTCTCCTGTATATTTTTGTTCAGCATCATCCCAACCAACAGCAGCGTAAAGCTTTTTGATTTCTGCATTGTAATCAACTCCATATTCAGCTAAACCTTCTTGTTGGGTTTCTGGTGCCACTTCGTAAATTGATTTATGACAATTCATACAAACGTTTAACGAAGGAATACCAGAATGCTTACTAACTCTTGCTGAAGAGTGACAATATTTACAATCTATACCATTTTCTCCAGCGTGAATACGGTGAGAATAGTGAATTGGCTGTACCGGCTCGTAACCTTGATTAACACCAACTTGCATAAAGTAACCGTAGACAAAATATGCCGAAGCTAACAACAACACAATTACACTTACCAATACTAAAAATTGATTTTGAATAAATGCTTTCCAAATCGGTGTGCGTTTTGTAGATTCTAGCTCAACTCCTTTTGCTTCAGCAAAGCGACGTAATGTTTTGTTTACTAAAAATAATGCGATTGCTAATAAAGCAAACAACAAACCTAAAGCACCTAAAATAATATCGTTTGAAATACCACCTTCTACTTGAGCTGTTCCTGTTTCTGCTCCAGGAGTTGGCGCTGGTGGCGGAGCTGCTTCTGTAGCAGTGTATGCTAAGATATTATCTATATCTGCATTAGATAATTGAGGAAATGGAGTCATTGCTGCACCACCATACTCTTCATAGATTTTATTAGCATAAGCATCTCCAGACTTAATCATTGATGGACTATTCTTAATCCAAGTGTATAACCACTCTCTATCTAAGCCTTCTTCTTCAGAAAGACGCTGCTCTACATTACGTAGCGCCGGACCGGTCATTTTCTTATCAAGCTTATGACAAGCCGCACAATTAGCATTAAACAATGATTTTCCTGCTACAGGATCGCCATCTTGAGCGAAAAGCGAGGTAGAAAAAGTTAGTAAAAAAATTAAGCTTAAACGAAGGGAATTAATGCCTAACTTACGGTGAATCACCTGTTTCATATTATATATTGAATTTACTTCTTGACTTTGGTATGATTTTTTCATCTATATTTTACAAACACAGTTATAAAATGCGCTATGCAAAAGTAATATTTAAAGTCGATTTTAGAAATGTTAGCGAACTGTTAATTGGTAATTTAGAGTAATTCTAAATAATAAATTAACTAATAAATAAGTTTATAAAATTTACATTTGCATTAAACAAAGATAAAAATGAATAAAATTAATACCTTAAAAACCTTATTGTTAACAACTGTTATTATTCTATTTAGTAATGAAATATTTGCTCAAAATGGAAACATTACCGTTAATGAAGACGATAAATTGACTAAAGTTATCGAGATTAAAAAAGATCTAAATAAGGAGAATACAGATTTTAATAAATATAAAATTCAGATTTTCTCAGGCTCATTAGCAGCAGCTGAAAAAGAGAAATCGAAATTCATAAATTCTTATGAAAAATGGTCTTGTGAGTTAGTTTATGAAACGCCAAATTACAAGGTATGGATAGGTCGTTTTAGAAGCAGATTAGAGGCTGATAGAGCGCTTATTGAGATTCAAAAAAAATTCCCTTCAGCATTCATTTTTAAACCTAAAAAAGACAAAGATTAAGGCTGTTTTTTAACTAAAATAAAAAAGCGATTCTAAAGATATTAGAATCGCTTTTTTTTTATGATTTAAGTTAAAATTACTTTAACTTCTTTTTTACTTCTACTTCATGGAATGCTTCTATAACATCTCCAATTTGAATGTCGTTATAGTTTTTAATCTGAAGTCCACAATCGTATCCTTTAGACACTTCTTTAACATCATCTTTAAAGCGTTTTAGAGAAGCTAATTCGCCTGTATGAACCACAACTCCATCTCTAATAATTCTAACCTGAGATGATCTTAAGATTTTACCATTAGTTACCATACATCCTGCAATTGTACCAACTTTAGACACTTTAAACAGTTCTCTAATTTCTACAGTACCTGTAACTTCTTCTTTAACTTCTGGAGATAACATACCTTCCATAGCGTCTTTAAGATCGTTAATAGCATCATAGATAATTGAGTATGTTCTGATATCTACTTCTTCTTGATCTGCAATTGTTCTTGCATTACCAACTGGACGAACATTAAATCCAATAATGATGGCATCTGAAGCTGATGCTAATAACACATCACTTTCTGTAATTGCACCGACACCTTTGTGTAAGATTTTAACTTGAATTTCTTCAGTTGAAAGCTTTTGGAATGAGTCTGTTAATGCTTCTACAGAACCATCCACATCTCCTTTAAGAATGATATTTAACTCTTTAAATGTTCCTAAGGCAATACGACGACCAATTTCATCTAATGTTAATGTCTTAGTTGTTCTTACATCTTGCTCACGTTGTAATTGCATACGCTTGTTTGCAATTTGTTTAGCTTCACGTTCATCTTCAAAGACATTAAACTTATCACCTGCTTGTGGTGCGCCATCTAATCCTAAGATTGATACTGGTGTTGATGGCCCAGCAACTTCTACATCATGACCTCTTTCGTCATGCATTGCTTTAATCTTACCACTATGTTTACCAGCTAATACGTAATCTCCAATTCTTAATGTACCTGCTTGTACTAAAACGGTTGCGACATAACCACGTCCTTTATCTAAGAACGCTTCTACAATTGTACCAACTGCAGGTTTATTTGGATTTGCTTTAAGCTCTAATAATTCTGCTTCAAGCAATACTTTTTCTAATAAATCTTTTACTCCTGTTCCTACTTTTGCAGAGATATCGTGAGACTGAATTTTTCCTCCCCAATCTTCTACAAGTAAGTTCATGTTTGCTAAACCTTCTTTAATCTTATCTGGATTAGCTGTAGGTTTATCTATTTTGTTAATTGCGAAAACAATTGGTACTCCTGCAGCTTGTGCGTGAGCAATTGCTTCTTTTGTTTGAGGCATAATATCGTCATCAGCAGCTGCTACAATTATTGCAATATCTGTAACTTGTGCACCACGAGCACGCATTGCTGTAAAGGCTTCGTGACCTGGTGTATCTAAAAAGGCTATTTTTTGTCCATTTTCGAGCTCTACACTATATGCTCCAATGTGCTGAGTAATTCCTCCTGATTCTCCTGCTATTACATTTTCTTTACGAATATAATCTAATAAAGATGTTTTACCGTGATCTACGTGACCCATAACAGTTACGATTGGTGCACGAGATTTTAAATCTTCCGGTTTATCTTCTACTTCTTCAATAGACTCTTCTATATCTGCAGTTACAAATTCTACTTCATAACCAAATTCTTCTGCTACAATAGTTAATGTTTCTGCGTCTAAACGCTGATTCATTGTTACCATCATACCAAGAGACATACATGCTGAGATAATAGATGTTACAGGTACATCCATCATTGTTGCAACTTCGCTTGCTGTAACAAACTCTGTTACTTTAAGAATTTTACTATCTGCTTGTTCTGCTTGTAAGTCTTTTTCGGTTTTTTCTCTGTGCTGCTCTCTTTTTTCTCTTCTATATTTAGCACCTTTACCTTTGTTAGACTTTCCTTGAAGTTTTTCTAAGGTTTCGCGGATTTGCTTTTGTACTTCTTCTTCGCTTGGTTCTTCTTTTACAGGAGCGCTTTTACGTCCTTTTTTACCTTTAAACCTGCTGTCTTTTTTATTATTGTTATTATTTCTGTTATTACCAGAGTTGTTGTTATCTCCAGGTTTAGAAATACGTCTTCTTTTCTTTTTGTTTGAAGAATCGTTAGATTTTTTATCGTCTTTCTTTTTCTTAGGCTTATTGAATTGAGAAAGATCTATTTTATCTCCAGCTATTTTTGGACCAGAAAGCTTTTTATATTGGGTCTTTATGGTTTCTTCTGCTGGTTCTGATTTTACTTCTTCAGCTTTTGTCTCTTCAGTTTTTGGCTGTTCTTTTTTAGGCTCTTGTTTATTTTCAGCTTCAACTTTAGACTTTTCTATTTTAGGAGCAGCAACATCTTCCTTTTTAGAAACTTCTTTTGAGACTTTTTCTTCTTTTGGCTTAGGCGCTTCTTTGGCTTTTTCTACGGTTGGCTTTTCTTCTTTTTTAGCCTTTTTACCTTGGTCTAAGTCGATTTTACCGACAGTTTTAGGACCAGAAAGTGTTTTTGAAGCCTTAACAACTTCTTGCTCTTTTTTAAGAGCTTCTTCTTTTGCTGCTTTTGCTGCTTTTTCTGCCTCTTCTGCTTTCTGCTTTGCCTCTAATTCTTTTTCGCGCTTTAGCCTAAGTTCTTCTTTTTCTTTATTCTTTTCTTCATTTACTTTTTGAGACTTGATTTTTTTATTTGCATCTGTCTCAAATTCGTCAGAAAGAATATTGTAAGTGTCTTGCGAAATTTTTGTAGTAGGACGCTTCTCTATTTCGATACCTTTAGAATCCAAGAATTCTACAGCACGATCTAAAGAGATGTTAAGCTCGCGTAATACTTTATTTAATCTAATTGTTTCAGCCATAAATTGCCTTTAACCTTGTTTTTTTTCAAATATATGTTAATCTTCGAATTCTTCCTTAAGAATTCTGATAACATCTAAAATTGTTTCTTCTTCTAGGTCTGTTCTTTTTATTAAATCTTCTACGTCTTGTTCTAGTACACTTTTTGCTGTATCCAGACCTACTTTAGAGAATTCGTCTATGATCCACTCTTCGAT
The DNA here is from genome assembly GCF_964226795.1 of Mesoflavibacter sp. Taxonomy (NCBI): domain Bacteria; kingdom Pseudomonadati; phylum Bacteroidota; class Flavobacteriia; order Flavobacteriales; family Flavobacteriaceae; genus Mesoflavibacter; species Mesoflavibacter sp. Next base: position 275,795 of record NZ_CAXQQP010000005.1, on the reverse strand, counting down.
TTCGTCCGAGAATTCTCTTAATTCTACATCTTCTTCTGCACCTTCACGTAACACATCAATTTCATATCCTGTTAATTGACCTGCTAGACGTATATTGTGTCCACCTCTACCGATTGCTTTACTTACTTCTTCTGGTTTTAAGATGGCTTCTGCTCTTTTATTTTCTTCATCTATTTTTATAGATGTTACTCTTGCTGGGCTTAATGCACGCGTAATATACAACTGTAAATTGTTTGTATAGTTAATTACGTCTATATTTTCGTTTCCTAACTCGCGTACAATTCCGTGAATACGAGATCCTTTCATACCAACACAAGCCCCAACAGGATCTATTCTATCATCATAAGAATCTACAGCTACTTTTGCTTTTTCACCTGGTATTCTGACTACGTTTTTAATTGTAATTAATCCGTCAAATACTTCAGGGATTTCTGATTCAAATAATTTTTCTAAGAACTTTGGCGATGTTCTTGACATGATAATTGCAGGCTTGTTCCCTTTTAACTCTACACTATCAATAATACCTCTTACATTATCTCCTTTTCTGAAGAAATCTGATGGTATTTGTCTGTCTTTTGGAAGGATAATTTCATTTCCCTCATCGTCTAATAAAATTACAGCTCTGTGACGTATGTGGTGAACTTCTGCTGTATATAAATCGCCTTCTAATTCTTTAAACTGCTTGTATAGATTTGTATTATCGTGCTCGTGGATTTTTGAAATTAAGTTTTGGCGTAATGCTAAAATTGCACGACGACCAAGATCTATTAATTTTACTTCTTCAGATACATCTTCACCTACTTCAAAATCAGGTTCTATTTTACGAGCTTCGGATAATGAAATTTCTTGATTTGGTTCTTCTACTTCTCCATCTGCAACAACTATTCTATTTCTCCAAATTTCTAAATCTCCTTTATCTGGGTTTATAATTATATCAAAATTATCGTCATCTCCAAATTTCTTCTTTAATGCATTTCTAAATACATCTTCTAAAATAGCCATTAGTGTAACACGATCTATTAACTTATCGTCTTTGAATTCTGAGAAAGATTCAATTAATGCTATATTCTCCATAACTCTATTACTGAATTAAAATTTTATAATCACTTTAGCCTCTAAAACGTCTTTAAAAGCAATATTTTCTTTTTTTTGAACTGTTACTTTGCCTTTACCAACTGGTTTAGGCTCTCTCGCTTTCCACTCTAAAGTTATTCCGTCTTCTGATACAGATGTTAACTTTCCTTCAAACTTACCGTTTTCGGTCTTAACTTCAAGTGTTCTTCCTTCATGTTTAGCAAATTGTCTTGGTAATTTAAACGGTGCTGCTGCGCCTGCTGACATTACATCTAAAGAAAAGTCATATTCTTCTCGATCTATATTATGCTCTATTGCACGACTAATATAAATGCAATCCTCTACAGTAACACCTTTATCTCCATCTATTATAATTTTAATAGCGTTATCATTAGACATTTTAAAATCTATCAAAAATAAATCTTGACGTTCTTCTAATGCTTTGTTTAATAAATTCTTGACTATATCTGTAAACATGTGTAAGTATAAAAAGAGGGGACATTTCCGTCCCCTCAATTAATCTTTTTTCTTTCAACGCTGCAAATATACACATTTTTATTGATTTACATAATATTTTGATTATCAAATTTTATTCATAAATTTATAAGACTATCCACCCAAAAAAACATCTTTTTTATGAAAAAAATATTAGTACCAACAGATTTTTCTAACGAAGCTGAAAATGCTGTAAAAGTGGCTGCAGAATTAGCCAGGAAGCACAATTTTGAAATTGTATTACTACATATGCTTGATTTACCTATACAACAACTTAATACAGGAAGCGCTCCTGCAGATTTACCTGAGGCTATGTACTTTATGAAACTTGCACACAAGCAGTTTGAAGATGTTTTAAAAAAAGATTACCTAAGAGATATTACTGTTACCGAAACTGTAGATTTTCATGACATCACTAAAGGTATTCTCGAAACTTGCGAAAAAGAATCTATAGATCTTATTGTAATGGGATCGCATGGCGCAGAAGGATTAAAAGAGCTCTTTATTGGGTCTAACGCAGAAAAAGTAGTAAGACACTCTAAAACACCTGTTTTAGTTATTAAAAACAAGCATGAACATTTTGATATTAAAGAATTTGTTTTTGCTTCTGACTTCAAAAATGACAATAAAGAAACATATAGCCAAGCGGTTAAGTTAGCCCAACTTTTTGATGCTAAGATTCACCTCTTATACGTAAATACACCTAGTAATTTTGTGACTACTGCTACTTCAAAAGTTAGAATTTTTGACTTTATTGAAGGACAAAACTATAACAACTACACTATTAATATTTACAATGATGAAACTGTAGAAAAAGGCATTTTAAACTTTTCTAAAATTATAAACGCAGACTTAATTGGCATTAGCACTCACGGTAGACAAGGTATAGCTCACTTTTTTAACGGGAGTATAAGTGAAGATTTGGTTAATCATGCCAATAGACCTGTAATCACATTTAAAATTTAAAATACTAAATATCTTAAAATAAAAAAGCTTCCTAAAATTAGGAAGCTTTTTTTGTTGGCCTACTAGGGCTCGAACCTAGACTCTTCTGGACCAAAACCAGACGTGTTGCCAGTTACACCATAGGCCAATAACCTTATTGAGCGTGCAAATTTAAAACATTCTTTTATTTGTACAAATATTTTTTAAAAAAATTATCAATAAAAACTTAACGTTAACTTAAAAACCTTACTTATAACATAATAATTACTAAATTCGCCCACGTAAATAAAACAAAACATATGATGTCCTTAAGTTTTAAAAAATGGAATCTAATTTTAGGTTGGTTCGCTTTTTTAATTGCATTAATTACTTATTCTTTAACTGTAGAACCTACAGTTAGTTTTTGGGATGCTGGAGAATATATTTTAACTGCTTCTAAATTACAAGTTGGTCATCCACCAGGAGCACCTTTATATCAAATGCTTGGCGCTGTATTTTCTGTTTTTGCTTTAAACCCAGATCAAATTGGACTTTTAATGAATATGATGAGCGCCGTATCTAGTGCTTTTACCATTTTATTCATGTTTTGGACTATTGTTTTAATTTTAGAAAAAATATTAGGAGAAGGCAAGACTCTTAAAAGTGGTCAACAAATAGCTGTTTTAGGAAGCGCTTTAGTTGGATCTTTAGCTTTTTCATTTACAGATTCGTTTTGGTTTAATGCTGTTGAGACAGAAGTATATGCTATGGCAATACTTATAATGTCTATAATGTTTTATTTGGGCTTACGTTGGGAAAAAGACATGCACAAACCACGTGGCAATAGATGGCTAATCTTAATTGCATTTGTTATAGGTTTATCGTTTGGTATTCACTTTATGGGATTATTAACCATACCTGCTATTGGTCTAATTTATTATTTCAAAAATTATAAAAAAATAACTGTTAAGAATTTTATTATAGCTAATGTGGCTTCTGTAGCCGTTCTACTTTTTATATTCAAATTAATGTTTCCTAATGTACTTAGGTATTTTAGTGCTTTAGAGTTGTTTTTTGTAAATCAAATAGGTCTACCTTTTAATTCAGGTTCTATCATTGCTGGTATTTTACTTATAGCGGCTTTTTATTATGGATTAAAATATACTAGAGCTAAAAAACTTTATGATTTTAACACTGGTATTCTTTGCTTATTATTCATTTTAATAGGTTCATCATCATGGTTAATGTTACCTATACGTGCTAATGCTAATGTAGTAATTAACGAAAATAACCCTTCAAGCGCTAGAGAACTTTTAGCCTATTATAACTTAGAGCAATATCCAGAAACACATCTATTTTACGGACCTTTATTTACTGACCAATATTCTGGTTTAGATGAAAATGAACCATATGTTGACGACAAGCCTAAATATGAAAAAGATGAAACTACTGGCAAATACATTATAGTTAACGATTATAAAAACGCTAAGCAAAACTACAACTCTAAACACGCTGCGGTATTACCTCGTATGTGGAGCGCAGAAAACGCAGAAAACTATATGCTTTTTACTGGTTTTTTAGATTTTAGAATAAAACCTGCTTACCAAGGAGAACCACGTTTAGAACAATCCATTTTAGACTTTAAAAATGATGTTGTTAAAGGGAGAATTGATTATGAAGATTACCATAATTTTTTAAAGCAATTTGGTCAATTTTTAGATGTAGAAAAACCTTCTTTTGGAGACAACCTTGCTTTCATGTTCGAGTACCAATTAGGTTATATGTATTGGCGTTACTTTATGTGGAATTTTGTTGGTAGACAAGATGATATACAAGGTAAACTAGACCAACACGGTAATTGGATTAGTGGCATTCAATTTATTGACGAGCTTCATTTAGGGCAATCTCAAGATAATCTACCAAGTGATGTGAAAAACAACAAAGCAAGAAACACCTATTATTTCCTTCCTTTTATATTAGGGTTAATTGGACTATTTTTTCTTTTTAATAAAGACAAAAAATTATTTTGGATTATGCTAGTGTTTTTCTTGTTTACAGGAATTGCTATTCAAGTCTACACAAACGTAAGACCTTTTGAACCTAGAGAAAGAGATTATTCTGTTGTTGGTAGCTTTTACGTCTTTGCTATTTGGATTGGGTTTGGGGTATATGCCATCTTTGATATGCTAAAAAAATATCTTTCTGGTAAAATCTTAGCTCCAATTATAACAGTGCTTTGTTTAGCCTTAGTCCCATTAATTATGGCTACTCAAAATTGGGATGATCATGATCGTTCTGACAAGTACACTGCTTTAGCTATGGCTAAAAAATACCTAGATTCTTGTGATGAAAACGGTATTTTATTTTCAATTGGTGATAACGACACCTTTGCGCTTTGGTATGCTCAAGAAATTGAAAAATATCGTACCGATGTGCGTGTTGTCAATACAAGTTTATTCCAAACAGATTGGTACATTGATCAAATGAAACGTCAAGCTTACGAGAGCGAGCCAATACCATCTGCTCTTACACATGACAAATACAAACACGGGACAAGAGACTATATAATGAAGCGTTTACGTACTAAAGATACATTAGCTATAAAGGAGTTTATGACCTTTATAACAAGCGACAATCCAAAAACTAAGCTAAAACACATAATGCAGCAAGAAGGAGATGATGTATCTTCTTATCCAAGTCAATTAATTAACTCAAATTATTTCCCTGCAGAACATGTCCGTATTCCCGTAGACAAAAAAGAAGTAATTAAAAACGGAATTGTTAAAGCTAAAGATAGTGCCTTAATAGAAGATAATCTTTATATAACAATAGACGATAGTGCTATATATAAAAACAGATTACTAATGTTAGATATTGTAGCAAACAACAATTGGCAACGTCCAATCTACTTTACAGGTGGCGCATTTGGAGATGATGATTACATTTGGCTTAAAGATTATCTGCAATTAAACGGAATGGTTTACAAATTAGTACCAATAAAAACTCCTGTATCTAGAGCAAACCCATACGATATGGGACGTATTGACACCGATTTTATGTATAATAAAGTCGTAAATTGGGATTGGGGAAATAGTGGCGGAGACATCTATCATGACCCAGAAACACGAAAAAACTCGATCACTTACCGCGGTAACTTAGCTCGTTTAATAGAAGCTTTATTAAACGAAAACAAACTAGACAAAGCAGAAGAAATTGCAGATATTGCTATGGAAAATATGCCTGTTGATAAATACGGATTCTACACGCTTTTAGAACCATACATTAGCACATATTATGAGGTAAATAATAAAGAAAAAGCAAGACAATTGTTTAAAGAGGTTGCAACAAAATACCAAGAATATTTAAGATACTATGGTAATTTAACGATAGAAAATCAAGAGTATAACTTTACAGAAATCCTAACTAATATTGAACGTTATAAGGCTTTAGTAGATGTTCTTAGAAGTTACGACAAAGAGTTTGCAGAACAAGAAACAAAAGCTTTTAATAACTACCTTGATTTATTTAAACACTTTTACGAAGAAGAACCTACAGCAAAACCAATGTCTGAAGAAGAGTTCTTAAAAGAATTTGATACTGTTTTAAAAGCTGAATAAATGTTAGCTTTTCCTGTAAAAATTCCAATAATAATTAAACGTCTTTTTCCTAAATACATATGGGAAAAGACGTTTTCTAATAAAACATTATACCTAACCTTTGATGATGGTCCAACTCCTGAAATTACAGAATGGACATTAAACACATTAAAACAATTTAATGCAAAAGCAACCTTCTTTTGTATAGGAGACAATGTAAAAAAATACCCAGATATACTTCATAAAATAAATCAAGAAGGTCACAGTATAGGCAATCATACTTTTAATCATATAAACGGTTGGATTAACAAAACCAACTCTTATGTCAACAACACAGAAAAAGCTCAAAACACTTTAGAAAAAGAGTTAGGTTTAGAATATTTTTCAACTAAAAAATTATTTAGACCACCATATGGAAAGATTAAAAATAAGCAAGCTAGACAACTAATTAAAAAAGGCTACCAAATTGTAATGTGGTCTGTAATTAGTTACGACTGGAATATAAACTTAAGCGGTAAGGATTGCTTAAACAATGTTTTAAAACATACTAAAGATGGTAATATAATCGTGTTTCACGATAGTATTAAGGCTAAAAAAAAATTACAATACACGTTACCAAAAGTACTATCTTATTACTCTGATAGAGGCTACAGTTTCAAAAGTCTTTAAATAAACTGTTCTACAACATTAATTATAGAGTTTGCATCAAGCTGTCCTGTTTGCCTCCATTTCATCTCTCCATTTTTATAAATAATTAAGGTTGGTAAACCTTTAACTCGTAAAGCCTCAGACAGCTCTTTATTTTTATCCACATCTATCTTAATGACTCTTGCTTTATCTCCCAATGCAGCTGCAACATCCCTTAAGACCGCATGCATGTTTTTAGATGTTTCATCCCATTCTGTAAAAAAATCTAAAAGCACAGGAATTTCTACATCAATTAATTCTCCAAATTTTGACATTTGATTAAAGCTTTTGTATTAACGTATCTTTAAAAATAAAACATTTAGTTTAATTTAAGCCTCTTGAAGTCCTTTTTTAAGCTTAATAACCGTTATTTCTGGCCAAATACCTACTCGACCAGGAAAAGCCAAGTAACCAAATCCTCTATTTACGTTTATTATTTGTTTGTTTTGTTCATATAAACCAGCCCAATATTTATAACGCCATTTTGCTGGGCTCCATTTTATCCAACCTGGTATTTCTATTCCAAACTGCATACCATGTGTATGACCACTTAATGTTAAGTGATAGTGTAAAGGATGGGTGACAGCAACTTTTTCCCAGTGTGTTGGGTCATGAGACATTAAAATTTTAAAATCATCTTGATTTACGCCTTCAGAAGCTTTATCTAAATCTCCAACTTGTTTAAAACCTGCTCCCCAATTTTCAACACCTATCAAAGCTATTCTTTCTCCATTTCGTTCTAAAAATCTATTTTCATTTTTCAACAAATCAAAACCCATTTCTTTTTGAATTTCAAAAAGATACTCTAAGTTTTCTTGCTTAGCAGTTTCGTTTGGCCAGTTCATATAATCTCCATAATCATGATTTCCTAAAACTGAAAACACACCATCTTTTGCTGATAATTTTGAAAAAGTGCTTTTCCATTGTTCCATCTCAGAAGCCTCATTATTAACCAAGTCTCCAGTAAATAATATTACATCAGATTGCTGTTTATTAATTAAATCTATTGCGTATTCGATTTTTTCTTTATTATCAAAGCTTCCAGAATGCACGTCACTAATTTGTGTGATTTGATAACCATCAAAAGCTTCTGGTAAATCTGGATATTCTAAAGTATAAGTTAACACTTTGTAATTATATCTTCCTTTATAAATTCCATAAAGCATGGATGCAAATGGTATTGCTGCAATACCTAAAGCTATTTGGCTTATAAATTTCCTTCTAGAAGGCAAATAAAAGGTTTCTTTATCTCCAAACACTTTTTGATATGCTCCGTATAAAATACGAATTACATCTTCTGTAAATAAAAAAGAAATCAGTACTACTTTTAAGGCAATAACAGTTAGAAAAAAACCTAAAGCATAACTCTTAGCTGGTGTAAGCACACGACCTTGGGTTGGTATTATAAATTGGTAAACTAAGTTTACTAACACCATTATTGTAAGCGCAAAAAACAAGAAATAAATCCATTTTTTACTTGTTAAAGTCTTTACCGATTGAAAAGCATAAAAATTAAAAATTCCGTATAAAACTATTATTATAATCCAGCGTAACATATCTATAATTTTAACAAAATTACAGTCTTAAAAATCATATCTACTTTAATTTAAGGGAAGATTAACATTAATCACATTAGTCAAAAATTAAATTATTGCTAATAAGGTTTTAAAAAATCTAAGTAAAGCTGAGTTAAGTTTCGTAATTTTGATGTTCTTGTCTGTTCGAGCGCAGTCAAGAACTTTTTATAAGATTAAAATTCAAAACATGTCAGAACAAAAACGCCTCTTTTTAGTCGATGCTTACGCGCTTATTTTTCGTGGATATTATGCATTCATAAAAAACCCAAGAATTAACTCTAAAGGTGAAGATACTTCAGCCATTATGGGTTTTATGAACTCACTTTTAGATGTTATCAAACGCGAAAGACCGGACCATTTAGCAGTATGTTTTGATAAAGGCGGAAGTGTAGATCGTGTAGAAATGTACGAAGACTACAAAGCCAATCGTGACGAAACACCAGAAGGCATTCGCACTGCTATTCCTCACATTTGTAACATTTTGGAAGCTATGCACATCCCAATTATGGTAAAGGAAGGTTTTGAGGCAGATGATGTTATTGGGACACTTTCCCGTCAAGCGGAAAAAGAAGGTTACAAAACCTATATGGTCACGCCAGATAAGGATTTTGCACAATTAGTTACCGAAAATATTTTTATGTATCGCCCAAAATCGTTTGGTGGCGGATATGAAACTTGGGGAATTCCAGAAGTTCAGAAAAAATTTGAAGTCGAAAGACCAGAACAAGTCATTGACTTTTTAGGAATGATGGGCGACTCTAGTGATAACATACCTGGTTTGCCTGGTGTTGGCGAGAAAACCGCCAAAAAATTCATCAAGCAATTTGGTAGTATGGAAGGACTTTTAGCCAACACAGACCAGCTAAAAGGTAAGATGAAAGAAAAGGTTGAAGCAAATGCCGAATTAGGAAGACTTTCAAAAGAATTAGCGCGAATCATGCTTGATGTTCCAGTAGAATTCAACGCGAAAGATTTCGAGTTAGATCATCCAGATATTGAAAAAGTAAAAGAAATTTTTCAAGAGTTAGAGTTTAGACGTCTTACAGACAATTTCATTAAAACGTTTACTTCAGAAAGCGATAATTCAGCTACAACAACAAATCAAAATATCACTTCGAGCGCAGTCGAGAAGTCTCAATCAACAAAAGAAAAAGCATCTGCTGGCGCAGGACAATTCTCTTTATTTGGTGGCGGCGATGATGATTCGCAAACAAAAGCAAACACAACTTTCACAAGAAATACCGCCGAAAACACAAGTCACTTTTATCAAAGTGTTGCTAGCGGAATGGCAACTAAACTTTTTGTAAAAAACCTGCTTAACCAAACATCGGTGTGTTTTGATACCGAAACTACAGGATTAAATCCGTTAACTGCAGAATTGGTTGGTATTGCGTTTTCTTGGGAAACTGGCAAAGGTTTCTATTTACCTTTTCCTGAAAATAAAGATGAAGCACAAGAATTAATTGAAGAATTACGTCCGTTTTTTGAAGCTGAAAACATTCAGAAAATCGGTCAGAATTTAAAATACGACATTAAGGTTTTAGCCAAATATAGTATCGAAGTTAAAGGACCATTATTCGATACCATGTTAGCGCACTATTTGATTAATCCAGACATGCGTCACAACATGGATGTGCTTTCAGAAACGTATTTAAACTACTCGCCTATTTCCATTGAAACCTTGATTGGTAAAAAAGGTAAAAACCAATTATCAATGCGCGATGTGCCATTAGATAAACAAACCGAGTATGCTGTAGAAGATGCCGATATCACACTTCAACTTAAAGAACATTTTGAAAAAGAGTTAGGCGAAGCCAACACACAAAAATTGTTTGATGAGATAGAAATCCCATTACTACGCGTGTTAGCCGCAATGGAATTGGAAGGCATTAACCTTGACAAAGACTTTTTAAATAGCTTATCAGAGCAATTAAATACTGATATTGCCAACTTAGAAAAAAGCATTTACGAAGCTGCTGGCGAAGAATTCAACATTGCATCACCAAAGCAATTAGGTGTTATTTTATTTGAAAAAATGAAGTTGGTAGACAAGCCAAAAAAGACCAAAACTGGACAGTATTCTACCGCAGAAGATGTATTGAGTTACTTGGCAAAAGACCATGAAATTATCCAAAACATTCTTGATTTTAGAGGCTTATCCAAACTAAAAAGCACATATGTAGATGCCTTACCGCTTCAAGTTGAAGAAGCTACAGGTCGCGTACATACAGATTATATGCAAACTGTTGCTGCAACAGGTCGTTTAAGTAGTAATAATCCTAATTTACAGAACATTCCTATTCGTACCGAACGTGGAAGACAAGTACGAAAAGCATTCGTGCCTCGTAACGAAGACTACACCTTATTAGCTGCCGATTATTCTCAAATTGAACTGCGCATCATCGCAGCGTTAAGTGAAGAAGAAACGATGATTGAAGCCTTTAAACATGGTGAAGACATTCACGCGTCAACCGCTTCAAAAGTATTTAATGTTGCTATTGAAGACGTGACTAGAGAACAACGTAGCAATGCGAAAACAGTTAACTTCGGAATTATTTATGGTGTGTCGGCTTTCGGATTAAGTAACCAAACTGATTTATCACGTAGCGAAGCTAAAGAACTAATCGACACGTATTATGAAACCTATCCAAAGCTGAAAAACTACATTAGTAAGCAAGTGGATTTTGCGCGTGATCATGGTTATGTGCAAACGGTTTTAGGCAGACGTAGATATTTAAAAGATATCAATTCTAGAAATGCGGTTGTTCGTGGTGCAGCAGAACGAAATGCGGTAAATGCGCCAATTCAAGGTAGTGCTGCAGATATCATTAAACTAGCAATGATTAATATTTACGAGAAACTAGAAACTGGTGATTATAAAACCAAAATGCTACTACAAGTCCATGATGAATTGGTCTTTGATGTCTATAAACCAGAACTAGATGAGATTTCAAAATTGATAAAAACTGAAATGGAAAATGCATTTACATTATCGGTTCCTTTAGATGTTGAAATTGGTCTTGGTGATAACTGGTTAGAAGCGCATTAAATTTAAAATCTCTATCGAGTTTTGAAAATAGACAAATTCGTCATTGCTATTATAATTACCGTAATAGCGGCATACATTTATCCTGATTTGGGTAAAGGTGAAAGTGCACAAGTTTTAAATACTTTGAGCAGTATTGGTATATCGCTTATTTTCTTTTTCTACGGACTAAAATTAAGTCCGCAACAAATTAAAATTGGCTTAAAAAACTGGAAACTACATGTTTTAATTCAGGCGACAACATTTATTGTTTTTCCTTTAATTGTATTGACTGCTTACCCTTTAATCACTAAAGATAACAAAGCTATTTGGCTGGCTTTTATGTTTTTAGCAGCGTTACCTTCAACAGTATCTTCATCTGTAGTTATGGTATCTATTGCCAAAGGAAATATTCCTGCAGCTATATTTAATGCGAGTATTTCGGGATTAATTGGCGTGATTCTTACACCGTTGTGGATTGGTCTTTTTATGACCTCTACTGGAACAGATTATAGCTTAATCGAAGTCTATCAAAAGTTATTGTTAGAAATTTTAGCACCAGTTATTTTAGGTTTATTGTTACGACGCTTTTTAGGAGCTTTTGCATTAAAACACAGCAAAAAAATTACACTATTTGATAAAAGTGTGATTTTGTTGATTATCTACAAAAGCTTTTCTAAATCCTTTTTAGATCGCATTTTTGAAAATTTAAGTCCATTAAAATTACTAGCCGTTTTAGCTGTTGCTATATTAATCTTTTGGATAGCATATTTCTTTATAGGTTTTGTCGCAAAACGGTTTAATTTTTCTATTGAAGACCGAATTACAGCACAGTTTTGCGGCACTAAAAAGTCTTTAGTACACGGTACAGTATTTTCTAAAATACTATTTCAAAACGCTTCATTTTTAGGCATTATTTTATTGCCAATTATGATGTTTCATGCATTTCAAATTGTAGCAATTAGTGTTATTGCCGCTAAGCATGGTAGAAGGGATTTATAAAAGCAAAGGAATTACTTTCGCTTTTTTTTCTTATACTTTACCTTATTTTTTCGTTGGTTAAAAGGTACAGCATCGTTAAAGGTGTTTTTAGTTTTACCAGGTTTATTTTTACGCCATTTTTCATCTTTTTTAGGCAATAAAACATCAAGTAAATCTTGTCTTCCTAATTTATTAAGCGTGTTTTTAATCCAAGCTTTGTTTTCATCTTTATACCAAAAGAAAAAACGATGTTGTTCGTCTTTTTCTTTTCTGGTTTTTGGCGTATTTACCTTTTTAAGCGTATACGGATGGTAACCACTGTAATAAATCACCGTTGCAACCGTCATTGGTGTTGGCGTAAAACCTTGAACTTGCTCAAGCTGAAAGCCCATATCTTTAGTTTCGGCAGCAAGATTTGCCATATCTTCAACTTCGCAGGCAGGATGATTTGAGATGAAATACGGAATTAACTGTAAGTTCAGTTTATTCTTGATATTGATTTTATCAAAACGTTCTTTAAACTTATGGAAGTAACTAAACGATGGTTTTCGCATTAATTTTAATACCGGATCACTGGTATGTTCTGGCGCTACTTTAAGTCGACCAGAAACATGCTTTGTCATCACTTCTTCTGTATAATCGTCTAACTCTTTTGGGTCGGCGTTTTTATTAAATTCTGGCACCAACATATCGTGTCTAATTCCAGAACCGATAAAGGATTTTTTCACCTTCGGATGACTATCAACTGCTTGATATAACTCGGTTAACGGTTTGTGAGACGTATCTAAATTGCTACAAATTACTGGCGAAATACAACTTGGTGCAACACATTTATCGCAAATAGATTGTACTTTACCTTTCATTTGATACATATTCGCGCTTGGTCCACCAATATCAGATAAATAGCCTTTAAAATCTGGCATATTCGCCACTTTATCAACTTCTCTTAATATGGACTCTTTACTACGACTCGCTATAAATTTTCCTTGATGTGCCGAAATGGTACAAAAACTACATCCACCAAAACATCCACGGTGAATGTTTATAGACGTTTTTATCATCTCGTAAGCAGGAATTGGCCCACGCTTATTGTATTTTGGATGCGGTAAACGCGTATAAGGCAAATCGAAAGACGCATCAATTTCGGCTTCCGTCATTGTAGGATAAGGTGGATTTATCATCAGCATCTTATTACCTACTTTTTGAAATATTCGTCTTGCAGCCAATTTATTAGACTCTTGCTCTATCACTTTAAAGTTAGACGCGTAAGCCTTTTTATCTTTTAAACAGGTTTCGTGCGACGCGATTTCAACATCTTCCCAATTTTTATTTTTTGGGATATCGTTTTCATCATTAATAAGAATCGCTGTTTGGTTAACAGTATTTATACTATTAAAAGGTACACCACGTTCTAGCAAACGTACAATTTCACGAAGTGGTTGTTCACCCATTCCGTAGACCAACATATCAGCTTTAGAGGTTTCTAAAATGGTTGGCATTAATTGATCGCTCCAATAATCGTAATGCGTCACACGACGTAAGGAGCCTTCAATTCCACCAATTAAAACTGGTGTATCTGGCCATTTTTCTTTTAAAATTTTACTATAAACGGTAGATGCATAATCTGGTCTAAAACCTATTTCGCCATTTGGCGTGTAGGCATCTTTATCACGACGCTTTTTGTTGGCGTTGTAGTTACTAATCATAGGATCCATACAACCACCTGTAACACCGAAGAATAAACGTGGTTTACCCAACTTGACAAAATCCTGAAGGTTATCGTTAACGTTAGGTTGTGGAACGATAGCAACTCGTAAACCCATACTTTCTAACAAACGTCCAATTACTGCTGGACCAAAGGTTGGATGATCTACATAGGCATCACCGCTAAATAGGATAACATCAAGTTCTTCCCATCCGCGAATTTTCACCTCTTTATTTGTGGTAGGTAACCAACTAGAAAGTCTCAATTCTTCTTGCATAACGCTGCAAAATTAATCAAAAATTAAACTATAATAGATTTTTTAAAAGGAATTATTAGTTATGGTTACCCATACTCACTAAACAACACAACAACTCATTATGAGGTAGTTAGAAATTTTTATCTTAATTTGTCTGTATGTAATTGCCTTAGCTTATTCAGTTTTGGATCTATGACATAGGTGCAATACCCATAATCTGGATTATTTTGATAAAATTCTTGGTGTTCTTTTTCAGCTTCATAAAAAACACCCATTGGACTTACTTCTGTTACTATTTGATTGCTATATAAAGGATTTAATTCTTCTAAAACACGATTAGCAATTTCCTTTTGTTTATCATTATAATAGTATATCACAGATCGATATTGCGTCCCAACATCTGCACCTTGTCTATTTAAAGTTGTAGGATCATGTGTTGTCATAAAGATTTCAAGAATATCTTTATAACTAATAATATTAGCATCAAAAGTTACTTTAACCACTTCGGCATGACCAGTTAACCCAGAACAAATCTCGCGATAAGTTGGTTTACCTGGCGCATTACCACCTGTGTAACCAGAAATTACTTCTTCTACACCTTTTACATGATTAAACACTGCTTCTGTACACCAAAAACATCCACCACCAACGGTAGCGACTTCTAACTTTTTTGTTGTCATTAAATCACCCTTCTTTATTAAGAATTAAAGATTCTGAATTTACACAATAACGCAAACCGCTTGGTTCTGGACCATCCGGGAAAACATGTCCTAAATGTGCATCGCAAGTATTACACATAATTTCTACACGGATCATCCCAAAAGACGAATCTTTTTCATATTTGACTGCATTAGTTTGGATTGGCTGCGTAAAACTAGGCCAACCTGAACCTGAACTAAATTTAATTGTAGAATCAAATAATGGCGAACCACAACACACACAATTATATTGTCCAGCTTCAAAAGCACTACATAACGCACCACTATGTGGCGCTTCAGTTCCTTTTAATCTTGTAATTCTATATTGATCTTGTGTTAATTGTGCCTTCCATTGCTCGTCTGTTTTCTCAACACGTGTATCTGGAGTTGGATTTCCGTTTACAGTAAAACTTATAATATCTTTCCAAGTTAGCATTGTTTTCTTTTCCTATTAAATGTTATACATTAAGTCGTGTTAATAAAGCTATCCTTTCAACTTAAATAAAACACTAAAATAATATATTCTTAACTTCTTATAGTTAAAATGTTAGTTGTTTTTTTATCTAAAAAAAGAGCTAAAAAAAAGATATCAACAGAGTTATCAAATAAAAGTAAGCCCACTATTTGGTAATCAAATATATAATCGTAAATTTGCAAACTCTTTTTGAGAGAGGAATGTTTAATAAAAAATAATTAATAACGTGGACACATTAAGCTACAAAACGATTTCAGCAAACAAAGCTACTGTAGATAAGCAGTGGGTTTTAGTAGATGCTGAAGGTCAGACATTAGGTCGTTTAGCTTCTAAAGTTGCAAAACTTTTAAGAGGAAAACACAAGCCTAGCTTTACACCACATGTTGATTGTGGAGACAATGTAATTGTTGTTAACGCAGAAAAAATCAACTTAACAGGAAACAAGTGGAACGATAAGACTTACTTACGTCACACAGGTTACCCAGGTGGTCAAAGAAGTTTAACTGCTACTGAAATGTTTGGAAAAGATCCAGCAAGATTAGTAGAGAAATCAGTAAAAGGGATGTTACCTAAAAACAAATTAGGAGCAGACTTATTCCGTAATTTAACTGTTGTTGTTGGTACAGAGCACGCTCACGAAGCTCAAAAACCAAAAACAATTAACTTAAACGAATTCAAGTAATGGAAGTAATTCACAAAATTGGTCGTCGTAAGACCGCAGTTGCTCGTGTATACTTATCTAAAGGAGAAGGAAACATCACGATTAACAAAAAAGATTTAAATGACTACTTCACTACAGGTACATTACAGTACAAAGTAAAACAACCTTTAATGTTAACAGAAAACGAAGGTGACTTTGATATTAGAGTAAATGTATTTGGAGGTGGTATTACAGGACAAGCAGAAGCTGTACGTTTAGCAATCTCTCGTGCAATGTGCGAATTAGATGCTGAAAACAGAGGTATTCTTAAACCTGAAGGATTATTAACAAGAGACCCAAGAATGGTAGAGCGTAAAAAATTCGGTCAGAAGAAAGCTCGTAAGAAATTCCAGTTCTCTAAACGTTAATATTATTGCTAAAATTTTTAGCACAAAACAAAAAATTAAACTAGTTATTGTTGTACTTAGCCCAAAAGGCAAGTATAGTTTAGCATCTAAATAATTAAGGCGAATTTATTTTAATGACCACTTAATTATTGCTAATTCAACAGAACGTAAACTATTACAAAATGGCAGTAGAAGTAAAAGAATTACTTGAAGCAGGTGTACACTTTGGACACCTTACACGTAAGTGGGACCCAAACATGGCTCCTTACGTATACATGGAGCGTAATGGCATCCATATCATAAACTTATATAAAACAGCAGCTAAAATAGACGAAGCTGGTGCAGCGTTAGCAAAAATCGCAGCATCTGGTCGTAAAATTTTATTTGTTGCTACAAAAAAACAAGCTAAAGACATCGTATCAGAAAAAGCGGCAAGTATAAACATGCCTTACATTACTGAGAGATGGCCTGGTGGAATGTTAACAAACTTTGTTACTATCAGAAAAGCGATTAAAAAAATGGCTACTATTGATAGAATGAAGAAAGACGGAACATTTAATACGTTATCTAAAAAAGAACGTTTACAAGTTGACCGTTTAAGAGCTAAGTTAGAGAAAAACTTAGGATCTATCGTTGATATGACACGTTTACCAGGAGCTTTATTTGTTGTAGATATTAAGCGTGAGCACATTGCAATTAAAGAAGCACAAAAATTAAACATTCCTATCTTTGCTATGGTAGATACTAACTCTGATCCACGTGAGGTAGACTACGTAATACCAGCAAACGATGATGCTTCTAAATCTATTGATAAAATCTTAACGCACGTTACAGAAGCTATTACAGCAGGTCTTAACGAGCGTAAAGCAGAAAAAGCTGAGAAAGACGCTGCAAAAGCAGACAAAAAATCGGCTCCTAAAAAAGCAAAAGCTTCAAAAGAGGAAGAAGAATAAATTAACAATTTTCAAACATGAATAAGTCGTTTAGTTCTTTTCTTTACTGAAAATTAATTGAACGACTTTTTTTTAAATTATAACTTATTATGAGTGAAGTAAAAATTTCTGCAGCAGAAGTAAACAAGCTAAGAAAAGCTACTGGTGCAGGTATGATGGACTGTAAAAAAGCATTAGTAGAAGCTGGTGGAGACTTTGATCAAGCAATTGACGTTTTACGTAAAAAAGGTCAAAAAGTTGCTGAAAAAAGAGCAGATCGTGACTCTTCTGAAGGTGCTGCTATCGCTAAAGTAAACGATGATAACACAACTGGTGTTGCTATTGTATTAGGTTGCGAAACTGACTTTGTTGGTAAAAACGAATCTTTTGTTGCTTTAGCTAACGAAATGGCAGATAATGCTATCAACTTTGATAACAAAGAAGAATTTTTAGCTTCTGACTTTAATGGTATTTCAGTATCAGAAAAATTAGTAGAACAAACTGGTGTTATTGGTGAAAAATTAGACATCAATGCTTTTGAAAAAGTAAACGCACCTTACGTTGGTTCTTACGTACATATTAACAAAATTGCTGCTATCGTTGGTTTTTCTGCTGCTGTAGATAACGTAGAAACTTTAGCAAAAGACGTTGCTATGCAAATTGCATCTATGGGTGCATCAATCTTATCTTACAAAGATTTTGATCCAGCATACGTAGCTAGCGAAACTGAAGCAAGAATTGCTGCAATTGAAAAAGAAAACGAAGAGTTAGAGCGTTTAGGAAAAACATTAAAAAATGTACCACAATACATTTCAATGTCTCAATTAACTCCAGAAGTTTTAGCTCAAGCTGAAGAAGATGCTAAAGCGCAATTAAAAGCTGAAGGTAAGCCAGAACAAATCTGGGACAAAATCTTACCAGGTAAAATGGAACGTTTTATCTCTGATAACACAACTTTAGATCAAGAACAATGTTTATTAGATCAAAAGTTTATCAAAGACGAAAAAATGACTGTTGCAGAATACGTAAAATCTTATGGTGATGTTGAAATCACAGGATTTAAACGTGTAAGCGTAGGATAGTCTTTTATTGTAAACGCAATAAAACATAAATATAAAAAGCCATTACAACTTAGTAATGGCTTTTTTTAATGCCTTGAAGTCAAAAAAGACAAAACAAAAATTTTAATAATTTGATTTCAAAAAATTATGTAGCTTTGCTAAACTTTCAAAATTAAAATGAAATACAACCGAATTTTACTAAAACTATCTGGTGAAGCTCTTATGGGTAAGCGCCAATACGGTATAGATCCAGAACGATTAGCAGAATATGCAGAAGATATCAAACAACTAACCGACAAAGGTGTTGAAGTTGCCATAGTTATTGGTGGCGGTAATATTTTTAGAGGTGTTGCAGGAGCAAGTAATGGTATGGATCGTGTACAAGGTGACCACATGGGTATGCTTGCCACAGTAATAAACGGTTTAGCTTTACAAAGTGCTTTAGAAGACGCCGATGTAAAAACTAGACTTCAAACAGCCATCAAAATTAATGAAGTTGCCGAGCCTTTTATTAGAAGAAAAGCTTTAAGCCACTTAAGAAAAGGACGAGTTGTTATTTTTGGTGGAGGAACTGGTAACCCTTACTTTACAACAGATTCTGCAGCAGTTTTAAGAGCAATCGAAATTGAAGCAGATGTCATTTTAAAAGGAACAAGAGTAGACGGAATTTATAATGCAGACCCAGAAAAAGACAAATCTGCTATAAAATTTGACCATATCACTTTTGATGATGTCATTAGACAAGGTTTAAAAGTAATGGATACTACAGCGTTTACTTTAAGCCAAGAAAACAAATTACCAATCATAGTTTTTGATATGAACAAAAGAGGTAATTTACTAAAAGTAGTTTCTGGTGAAAACATTGGAACAGAGGTTAATTTATAATTTTTATATTTCAATTTTAAAAATTGGCTCAATTATTGAAAGAGCTTCGATAATAAATACATACTATGGAAGAAATTACATTTATTATAGATACTGCTAAAGAAGCAATGGATAAAGCAGTAAAACACTTAGAAAAACAATTTTTGAACATTCGCGCAGGTAAAGCTAGTCCTGCAATGTTAGGTAGTGTAATGGTTGATTATTATGGA
The DNA here is from genome assembly GCF_964226795.1 of Mesoflavibacter sp. Classification (NCBI taxonomy): domain Bacteria; kingdom Pseudomonadati; phylum Bacteroidota; class Flavobacteriia; order Flavobacteriales; family Flavobacteriaceae; genus Mesoflavibacter; species Mesoflavibacter sp. Next base: position 256,168 of record NZ_CAXQQP010000005.1, on the reverse strand, counting down.
TCTCAAACACCATTAAGTCAAGTTGCAAACGTAAACACTCCTGATGGAAGAACCATTAGTGTTCAACCTTGGGAGAAAAATATGCTTCAAGAAATTGAAAAAGCAATTATGAATGCTAACCTAGGTTTTAACCCAATGAATAATGGTGATTTTATAATTATTAACGTACCACCATTAACTGAAGAACGCAGACGTGATTTAGCAAAACAAGCAAAAGCTGAAGCAGAAGATGCTAAAATTGGAGTAAGAAACGCAAGAAAAGAAGCTAATAACGACATTAAAAAAACAGATGATGCTTCTGAAGATGTACAAAAAAATGCTGAGGCAGACGTACAAGATCTTACCGATAAATACGTTAAAAAAATTGACGAAATTTTAGCGATTAAGGAAAAAGAAATTATGACCGTTTAATGATTTAAGCGACTGTTAAAGTCGCTTTTTTTATTTCTTCTTTTTTAATATATTTTATTTTGGATCGTTTTTAGTTTGAATGTTAAAACACAAATACACTTCTACCCTATTTTTATGCACTACAATATTTTTGTTTAGTGTAAGTTTTGCGTTTTCTCAAACACCAAAAGATAGTACTGCTGCGGTTAATGATTCAATTAAAAAAGCCAACTTTTTAAACCGTTTAGGTAATGGTTTTTTCCCTACCAAATTTTTAGATATTGATCTAAGATACTTAGTCAAGTTTAACCAATACGAAGGATTAAGATCTGGGCTTGGCGGACAGACAAGCAATGAATTTTCGGATAAATACCGAATCAATGCTTACTTAGTTTATGGTTTTGTAGATAAAAAATCTAAATATAGTATTGGTGGCGGTGTTAGAGTTGCTCCAAAAACCAATACATGGATTAACCTTTCGTATACTGATGATTTACAAGAAACAGGAAGCACGCAATTTATTTTAGACAAACGCTTTTTTCAGTTTTTTGAGCCTCGATTATTAAACATAGACCTATTTCATAAGCACATCACTACAAAACTATCTGTCGAGCATGAAATTTCACCTAAATTATTAACCGAGACTCAATTTTCAACAAGTAATATTAGCCCAACTTACAGTTATAATTTTATTGCTAATAATTCTATCTACCATGCGTTTGAAGTATCACTTGCTAAGATAGCTTTTCAATATAATCCGTTTGATAAATTTGATGTAAAAGGTAACAAACAAACATTGGTTAAAAGTGGTTTTCCTAAATTTACTTTACAATACACTAAAAGTTTTAAAGACGTCTTTGGTGCAGACTTTAACTTTTCTAAAGTAGATTTTAGAACAATTCAAAAGTTTAACCATAAGAATAATGCTAATACATTACTAACATTTACTGCTGGTTTTGCTCATGGTGATACGCCTTTAACTCATTTATACCATGCTTACCCGAATAATATCAGAAAAGAAACCATTTTACAACGTTTTTCTGTAGCAGGCATAAATAGTTTTGAAACTATGTTTTTTAACGAGTTTTTCTCAGATAAGTTTACCACATTTATTGTAAAGCATTATTTTTCTCCTTTTAAAATTACAGAACGTTATCAGCCACAATTAGTTTTAATTTCTAGATATGCATTAGGTAATATGAGTAATATTGACAGGCATCAAAATCTTGATTTTAATACGCTTGACAAAGGTTACACAGAAACCGGATTTGAAATTAACAAATTGCTTTTTGGTTTTGGCTTAAGTGCTACTTATAGATATGGTGCCTATCACCTACCAAAAGAAGAAGATAATATTGCTGTCAAATTCACTTTCAATATTACTCTGTAAACTTATTTGAATACTTTTAAATAATGTAAAGCTTTTAAAATATTTTAAAAATTATAAAGCAAACAATATTAAAAACATTTTTAACCTTGATTGCCTAGTAAATACATTGGTTTTACATACCTTTGCATGATTTTTTGAAGCAATATGTTAAAACTTTTTTCAAATAACTTCTGGGATTTTATAGCACGTAAAATTTTGCGTAACAAAATTGGTATTCTATTAGGCATTATTGTCATTACCATTCTATTAAGTACGCAATGGAAATACATGCGTTTTACATACACAGAAGCTAACCTTTTACCAGACGACCACGAAGTAAACATTAAGTATAACGAGTTTTTAAAAGTCTTTGGTGAGGAAGGTAATTTGATTGTTTTAGGTATAAAAGACACTAAACTTTTTACTGTTGAAAAACTTAATGCATGGAATAACTTATCAGAAAGTTTTAAATCTGCTCCAGAGGTAGAGACTGTAATTTCTATAAAAGATCTTCAAAAACTTGTAAAAGACACAGATAAAGAACAATTTAAATTAGAGCCTTTTATAAAAGATTCTATAAAGTCTATTGCTCAAATTGAAACTTTGCAAGACGAACTTTTTAATAAATATCCTTTTTACGACAATTTTTTATTTAATAAAGAAAGTAAAACAGTAAGAACAGCTATTTATCTTAAAAAGGATATTGTAAACACACCTGCAAGAAAAGACTTTGTCTTAAATAATCTTGAAGAAAAAATTAAAGAATTTGAAAGCTTAAATGATATGCAAGTACGCGTATCTGGTATGCCATATATTAGAACATTAAATGCTCAAAACATAGTTGATGAGATTAATCTTTTTGTAATAGCAGCTCTTGTTGTTACATCTTTAATTTTCTTTTTATTCTTTAGATCTTTTAGAGCTACTTTAATTTCATTAGTGGTCGTTTGTATTGGTGTTATGTGGACACTTGGATTTCTGGGAATGCTTAAATACGAAATTACAGTACTTACTGCATTAATACCACCATTAATTATCGTTATTGGTATACCTAACTGTATTTTCTTAATCAATAAATACCAACACGAAGTAAAATCTCATGGTAATAAAGTAAAAAGTTTACAACGTGTTATAACCAAAGTTGGTAACGCCACGTTAATGACTAATGTTACCACTGCATCTGGGTTTGCAACATTTATTTTAACAGAAAGTACGTTATTAAAAGAATTTGGTGTTGTAGCATCGTTAAGTATACTTGCCATTTTCATACTCTGTTTGCTTATAATTCCTATAATTTACACCTTTTTACCTTATCCAAAAGAGAGACATTTAGAACATTTAAACAAACGTTGGATTGGTGGTTTTGTAAATTGGATGGAACATATGGTTAGAGAAAAACGTATTACCATTTACATTACGTCCTTAGTGCTTTTAGTAGTTTGTATAATAGGTATTTATCAAATACGTATCTCTGGAAGTTTAATAGAAGACATGCCAAAAAAGGCACAATTCTTTAAAGACATTCGTTTTTTTGAAGAAGAATTTAATGGCATTATGCCATTAGAAATTATGGTAGACACCAAACGTAAAAAAGGCGTTATGAAGCTGTCTACTTTAAAACGCATGGATAAAATTGAAGAGTTTATTGTAGAAACTCCAGAATTATCAAAACCAATTTCAGTTGTAGATTTAGTTAAATACTCAAAACAAGCATATTACAACGGAAATCCAAAATACTATCAATTACCTACTAGTCAAGAAAACAGCTTTATTTTAAGCTATGCTAAAAATTCGTCATCAGACGTAGATTTACTTTCAAATTTTGTAGATAGTACAGGTCAATATGCACGCATTACCACCTTTATGAAAGATATTGGTACTGATAGAATGGAGCGTATTCAAGAAAATTTACAAGAAAAAATAGATAACACTTTCCCTAAAGAACGTTACAATGTAACTATGACTGGTAAAGCGTTGGTATTTCAAAAAGGAACAAAATACTTAGTCAAAAATCTAGCTATTTCGTTAAGCTTAGCCATTTTATTAATCTCATTATTTATGGCATATATGTTCCGTTCATTCAGAATGATAGTAGTGTCGCTAATTCCTAACCTTTTACCTTTAGTAGTAACAGCAGGTTTAATGGGTTATTTAGGTGTACCTATAAAACCATCTACAATCTTAGTATTTAGTATTGCTTTTGGTATATCTGTGGACGATACCATTCACTTTTTAGCTAAATATAGACAAGAGTTACAAGCCAATAACTGGAAAATTAAAAAGTCGGTTTATGGCGCTTTACGCGAAACTGGCGTTAGTATGTTTTATACATCTATAGTACTATTTTTTGGATTTTCAGTATTTATCATTTCTAGTTTTGGTGGTACCGTTGCACTTGGTGCTTTAGTATCTGTAACGCTATTATTCGCCATGCTATCTAACTTACTATTGTTACCATCATTACTACTATCTTTAGAAAGAAATATTGCCAATAAAGAAGTATTAAAAGAACCTTCAATAAATATTATTCCCGAAGAAGACGATGAAGAGGCATCTATTTCAGATAAAGAATAAATAAAAAACTCTATTTTTGAATTAAAATTTTTTAAAATGAATCAATATACAGTCGCTACATTATTAGAAGAAACTAAATTTCAAGAAGTACATATAAAAGGTTGGGTACGTACCTTTAGAGCAAATCGTTTTATAGCTTTAAACGACGGTTCTACAATTAATAATATACAATGTGTAGTTGATTTTGAAAATACAGATGAAAACATCTTAAAACGCATTACAACTGGTGCTGCTGTTGCCATTACTGGAGATTTAGTAGAAAGTCAAGGTAAAGGCCAAAAAGTAGAGATTGCTGTAACAAATATTGAAATTTTAGGAGATTCTGATCCAGAAACTTACCCTATTCAACCTAAAAAACACACGTTTGAGTTTTTAAGAGAAAATGCACACTTACGCACAAGAACAAACACGTTTAGTGCAGTGATGCGTTTAAGATCTGCATTATCTTTTGCCATTCATAAATATTTTAATGAAAACGGATTTTACTACATGCACACGCCAATTATTACAGGTAGTGATGCAGAAGGTGCAGGAGAAATGTTCCGCGTAAGCGCATTAGACCCTAAAAATCCACCATTAACAGAAGACGGAGACGTAAACTATAAAGAAGACTTTTTTGGTAAAGAAACTAACCTTACAGTTTCTGGTCAATTAGAAGCCGAAACTTACGCAATGTCTTTAGGTAAAGTGTACACGTTTGGACCAACATTTAGAGCAGAAAACTCTAACACATCACGTCACTTAGCAGAGTTTTGGATGATTGAGCCTGAAGTAGCTTTTATGGATCTTGCAGGTAACATGGATTTGGCAGAAGATTTTATGAAAAGTGTGATCACTTACGTTTTAGAAAATTGCCAAGACGATTTACAGTTTTTAGATGATCGTTTATTTAACGAAGAAAAAACAAAACCACAAGCAGAACGTAGCGATATGCGCCTAATAGAAAAATTAAAGTTTGTAACAGAAAACAACTTTAAGCGCGTAAGCTATACAGAAGCAATAGATATTTTACGTAATAGTAAACCAAACAAGAAGAAAAAATTTAAATATATTATAGAAGAATGGGGCGCAGATTTACAATCTGAGCACGAACGTTTTTTAGTTGAAAAACACTTTAAATGTCCTGTAATTTTATTTGATTATCCAGCAAATATCAAAGCATTTTACATGCGTTTAAACGAAGACGGAAAAACGGTAAGAGCAATGGATATTTTATTCCCTGGTATCGGAGAGATTGTTGGAGGATCACAACGTGAAGAGCGTTTAGACGTTTTAAAAGAAAAAATGTCTGCGTTAGATATTCCAGAAGAAGAATTATGGTGGTACTTAGACTTACGCAAATATGGTACTGCAGTACACTCTGGATTTGGTTTAGGGTTTGAGCGTTTAGTTATGTTTGCAACAGGTATGACAAACATTAGAGACGTTATTCCTTATCCAAGAACACCTCAAAACGCAGAGTTTTAAATAAATCATAATCCTACAACTATTTAAATTCTTGTAGGATTTTTTTATTATTTTTATAATTCATCATAATCTTTATGCTTAAACAATATTTACAGTTCAAATTATCGCAAAAATTGTCTCCGCAACAAATTCAATTAATGAAATTGATACAGTTGCCTACACAAGCTTTTGAACAACGTTTAAAGCAAGAATTAGAAGAAAATCCAGCACTAGAAACTGGTAAAGAAGAAAGAAAAGACGATTTTGATGATAATTTTGACAACAGTCAAGATGATTATGAAGATAACGATAAGATTGAAGCAGAAGATATTAATGTTGATGATTATTTAAGTGATGACGAGATACCAGATTATCGTACAAGCGCAAATAATTACAGTGCAGATGATGACGAAAAAAGTGTCCCTTATGCATCAGGAACAACATTTACCCAACATTTAATAAATCAATTAAACACGTTTAGACTATCTGACGAAGAACGAGATATTGCAGAATTTTTAGTTGGAAGTGTAGACGAAAGCGGTTACATAAGAAGAAACTTATCAGATATTGTAGACGACTTAGCCTTTACACAAAGCGTTTATACGGATGAAGAAAAAGTAGAAAACATACTTAAAAAAGTACAACAATTAGATCCTGCTGGTGTTGCAGCAAGAAGTCTTCAAGAATGTTTAAGTATTCAATTACATCGTAAAGAAAAACATCCAGATGTTGAGCTTGCAATTGAAATTATAGATCAAGCTTTTGAAAAATTCACAAAAAAGCATTACAAAAAATTAATGCAAAAGTTTGATGTCAATGAAGAGCAATTAAAAGAAGCTATTCATGAAATTGAACGTCTTAACCCTAAACCTGGCGGTTCTTATGCTGGCAATAATCGTATTGTAGAGCATGTAGTACCTGACTTTGCTATCAAAATAGTTGATGGCGAATTAGAGCTTACTTTAAACGGTCGTAATGCTCCAGAACTTCATGTATCTAGAGAATACAATAACATGCTTAAAGGCTACAAAGAGTCTAAAGATAAAAGCAAACAGCAAAAAGATGCAGTGTTATTTATAAAACAAAAATTAGATGCTGCAAAATGGTTTATAGAAGCTATAAAACAGCGTCAACAAACACTTTTTGTTACGATGAGTGCGATAATGCATTATCAAAAAGAATACTTTTTAACAGGTGACGAGCGTAAGCTAAAACCAATGATTTTAAAAGATATTGCTGACGAGATTGATATGGATGTTTCTACAGTCTCACGCGTTGCAAATAGTAAATATGTAGATACACCTTATGGTACCAAATTGATTAAAGAATTTTTCTCAGAATCAATGACTAATGATCAAGGTGAAGAAGTATCTACTAGAGAAATTAAAAAAATATTAGAAACTGTTATTGAAGAAGAAGACAAGAAAAAACCTTTAACAGATGCAGCTTTATCTAAAATTTTAAAAGAAAAAGGATACCCTATAGCAAGACGTACTGTAGCAAAATATAGAGAACAGCTTGATATACCTGTAGCAAGGTTAAGAAAGACCATTTAATGAAGTGGTTAATAAAAAGCATATCATTTATTTTCCATCCTATTGTAATGCCTTTAATTGCAGTAGTATTTTACTTTCATAAAACACCAAGATTTATACCAGAACAATGGGTTGATGCTAAAATTATTTCCCTTACTATTCTTTCTGTATTTTTACCTATATTAATTTATTATCTATTAAAAACCTTAGGAAAAGCAGAAAGTATTTATCTTAAAAGTACTGAAGAAAGAATTTTCCCTTTACTAATTAATATCTTTATAATAGGTTTAATTATATACCGTGTATTTCCATCGTATCAAATAATAGAATTATACTACTTCTTTATTGGTGTATTAATATCTAATATTACCGCTTTAGTTTTAAACATAACTAAATTTAAAGTTAGTTTACACATGACTGCTGTTGGTGGTGTTTTTATGTTTTTTATTGGATTTGCTATTCACTTTAGCAAAAATATAAATGGCACGTTGGCACTAATGGCTATTATTACAGGCGCTATTGCTACTTCTAGGCTATATTTAAAAGCTCATACTCTTAAAGAACTTATAATAGGCTTAATGATAGGCGCTATACCACAAATTATAGTAGAAAATTATTGGCTATAAATTTAAAGAATATAAAACATCAAACCTATTTTGATATCAGTCATATCAATAGGATTGTTATTGACATTACTATTGTCAAAAATTGGGTTTAATCCGTAGTATAAATGAAAATTCCAAGTACTATAACCTGCACTTAAGGTTAACCCATATTGAAGCGTATTAAAGCTATCTATTTGCTTTATTCTTATGTTTTCAGGCTCTCCTTCGTACTTAGAAGAGTTAGAAAAAACATAACCAAATTTAACTCCAGTATAAATTCTCCAGAAATTATATTCTTTTGCTGTAGATGTTCGCCATCTAAACTCGATCGGTAATTCAACTATTGAAGTGTAAAACTTATTTTTAGAGTAATTAACATCATCATTAATTACAGAAAAATTTATCTCCTTATTATTTTCAGTGATTAACAGATTTTGGTTATAACTATTAAAAGATAAACCTAAACCAACTCCTATTGATTTGTTTCGTTTTTTATTAATTGGCATATCCCTTATAAAACCAAAGTGAAACCCGCTTGAAAACTTATTTTGATTAACTCCATTGGGTTTATTGTTTAGTAGGTTATAAGTAACACCTAAATAAAACTGATCTTCTCTATAAAGCGAATCTGTTACGTTAGGAAATGGAGATTCTTCTTCTTGTGCCAAAAGAGACGTATAACTAAGTATAAAAAATAATATTAACCTAAACTTCATTTTTAAAACTAATAAGTATAAAGGTATAAAAAACAAAAGGTGTTTTGAAAATCAAAACACCTTTTGTTATAAAATTAAGAGTATTCTTATTTAAGTGCACTACCTTTTTTAGTAGTGTAATTAATTTTAAGTTGTCCAGCTTTACGTAAAGCTTGTTCTATATCAGAAACTAATCCCATATTTGTTGATTTATCTACTTTTAAAGCAGTAATTAACTTAGGAATTTCTTCTTCACGTTTACTAGCACGTTCTGCAGCAACAAAAACACCTATATCGTTTATATTGGCAAGCTTGTCATTTAACTGAATTCTTGCTTCTGTACCATATCTGTCTTTATAACTGTCACTAGGTGGACCTGCATAAATAAACATGATTAAATTTTTCTGACCTAATTTTTCAGTATCTGCAGCAGACGGCAAATTGTTTTTTATCTTCAAACTACTGTCTCTCATTACGGTTGCTACCATGAAAAAGAATAATAGCATGAATACAATATCCGGTAAAGATGCTGTAGAAATTGCTGGTAGCTCATTACTACCTTTCTTTTTAAATTTTGACATAGTTTTAAATTAAAATTGTGGTTCTGCTTTAGATATGATTCTAGGATATTTTTTCTTAATATTCTCTATCTTATCTTTTAGTTTCTCGCTTTTAAACTCTGAAGACTTAGAGTCATCATAAGTTGCTTCCATTTCTTTAAAAGAACGGTTGTAAAGCTTTTGAGATAATCTTTCTCTTAACTCAGAATAAGCGCTTACTAGTTGATCATAAACTGTAATAAACGTCTCATAATCTGTAGCTCTAGAGTGAGTTATCGAAATAATCGCTTTTGTAGGATGATCTGATGATTCTGGATTACGTTCTCCACTACAGTAATCACATCTCTCTCCTTCTGCGCTTTGCCCGCCTCCGTTATCAATAAACTTTAATGCAGCAGCTTTAAGATCTTTAATCTCCATTAAATCTCCTTCAACCAACATCTGGTTGCTCTTGTTAAGCTCAACTGTAAAGATATTCTTCTGCTTAATTTTAACTTCTGGTGGCGGAATATCTGGTGGTAACTTAGAGTTAATACCAGAATCCACTTCTATAGTCGTTGTTACTAAGAAGAATATTAATAATAAGAAGGCAATGTCAGCCATAGAGCCTGCATTAACTTCTGGTGCTGATCTTTTTGCCATAATTTATTTTATTAATTTTTTGATACCTGAGAATAACATTGCTCCTGCTGCAGTTAGTATTAACACATAAAATGCGATTAATCCTGCTCCAACCATATGAGATTCTCCTTCTGTAGCTGGGTTACCTCCGTACTTGTAAACCATCGTATCTCCTCCTGATACAGCATAAGATACAATTAGCACTGCTAAGAATGCTCCTACACCTATTAACGTATTTTTTAGAGATCCAGTATTTGAAAATAAATTTTTAAATACAAAAATGATTACTGATAAAAGGATAATAAAAAGTACTATGTATGCTACATAAGACATGTAGTCTACAACAGCATTGTCTCCTGCTTTAATAGCTTCGTCTCCTGTTGCTAAAATACCAATTAATAAACCTATACCAGCTAAACTCAATACTAAAGCAACTATTTTTAAAATCTTGTGCATAATCTTTAATTTTTAAAGTTAGTAATTGAGTGAATTATTTCTTGTACTTAGATAACATATCGATTAAAGTGATAGAAGAATCTTCCATGTCATTAACGATGCTATCAATTTTTGCAATAATGTAGTTATAAAAAATTTGTAAGATAATTGCTACGATAAGACCAAATACTGTAGTTAATAAGGCTACTTTAATACCTCCTGCCACTAATGATGGTTGCATATCTCCAGCTGCTTCAATTTTATCAAAAGCTTGGATCATACCAATTACCGTACCCATGAATCCTAACATTGGTGCTAATGCGATAAATAAAGAAATCCAAGAAACGTTTTTCTCTAATTGTCCCATTTGTACTCCTCCGTAAGCTACTACTGCTTTTTCTGCAGCTTCTAAGTCTCCATCTGCTCTATCTAAACCTTGGTAAAAGATAGAAGCAACAGGTCCTTTTGTATTACGACAAACTTCTTTTGCAGCTTCAATTCCTCCAGATTGTAAAGCGTCTTCTACATCTTGAGTTAATTTTTTAGAATTTGTAGTAGATAAGTTTAAAAAGATAATTCTTTCAATAGCAATTGCTAAACCAAGAATTAAACATAATAATACAATCCCCATAAATCCTGGTCCACCTTCTATAAAACGTTTTTTAAGTTCTTGGTGGAATCCTAATTCTTCAGCTGGCGCATCTGCAGCTTCATTAGAATCTTCTTGAGTTAAGACTACAGTTGTTGCAGTTGTCATTGCAGCATTTGCAGTTGCGTTAGCTGTTCCGAAAGCCATAATACATGCTATAGCTAGGATAGAAAATAATCTTTTCATTTTGTTCTTCTTAATTTTATTAGTTAAAGTGTTAAAGATATAAAAAATTATGTAATCTGAAATAAAAACTACGCAGAGAGGAAGGGATTCGAACCCTCGATACGCTATTAACATATACACACTTTCCAGGCGTGCGCCTTAAACCACTCGGCCACCTCTCTGTAATTACTTATTTGTTCTTACAGCACGGCAAATAACAAAAAAATATTCTAAAGCTGAAATTTTAGACGTTAATTTTAGGTCATTTCACCTCTTAAGGACGTTTCAAATATGGTTTTGAATAAGTTAGGAGAAATATTTTGCCCCAATAAATACATCATTTTTACTAAAGCAGCTTCTGTAGTAATGTCTTTTCCAGAGATTAAACCTATTCTTTTAAGGTTTTCGCTAGTTTCGTATCTTCCCATAATTACACTTCCTCCAGAACATTGGGTAACATTAACTATATGTATTCCTTTTTTTGTGGTTTCTCTTAATAAATCTAAAAACCATGGTTCTGTAGAGCAGTTTCCTGCCCCATAAGTTTCTAATATGACACCTTTTAACCCTTCACTTTTAAAAATTGACTCTAAAACTTGTTTTGTGATACCTGGAAATAGTTTTACAAGCGCAATATTTTCATCTAAATTTTTATGTACAATTAAGTCTTTTCTTGGGTTTGGCTTCCACAAGTATTCATTATTAATTTTAAGATGTACACCGCTTTCTGCTAAATCTGGATAATTTAGGCTTGCAAAAGCTTCAAAATGTTCTGCGTTAATTTTTGTAGTACGGTTGGCACGATACAATTTATATTCAAAATACAAACACACTTCTTTAATTATGGGTTTATTATAATATTGAAGGGATGCAATTTGAATGGATGTAATTAAATTTTCTTTAGCATCTGTGCGTAAATCTCCTATTGGCAATTGTGATCCAGTAAAAATGACTGGTTTTGCTAAATGCTCTAACATAAAACTTAAAGCTGATGCTGTATAGCTCATGGTATCACTACCATGAAGCACGACAAAACCATCAAAATCTTCGTATTTGTCTTCAATAATTTCAGCAATTTGCGTCCAATATTTTGGTTGCATGTTACTAGAATCTATTGGATCTTTAAACGATATGGTTTCTATATTACAGTCTAATAGCTTTAACTCTGGAATGCGTTTAAGAAGATTGTTAAAATCGAAAGCTCGTAACGCTCCAGTTTCTGGGTCTTTTATCATACCAATGGTTCCACCGGTGTAGATTAAAAGTATGTTAGGTATGGTTTTAGTCATTTCGATTTATGATTTTTAGATTAAATACCAAAAACGTCTTTTGAATTTTCTGTAGTAATCTCTGCTATTTTTTCTTCTGAAACTTGATAAATATCCGATAATTTTTCTAATACTTTGGTAATGTAACTGCTTTCATTACGTTTACCTCTAAATGGTGTTGGCGCTAGATAAGGAGCATCGGTTTCTAAGACGATATGTTTTAAATCGATTTGATTTAAAAACTGATCTATTTTTCCGTTTTTAAACGTTGCTACGCCACCAATTCCTAACTTCATATTATAGCTAATCGCTTGTTTTGCTTGTTCAAAATTACCTGTAAAGCAATGAAAAATACCGTATAATTTATCTGCTTTTTCTTCTTCTAAAATTTCAAACACCTCATCAAATGCATCACGACAATGGATTACTATTGGTAACTCGTGCTGTTTTGCCAATTGTATTTGCTGTCTAAAGGCATCTTGCTGAATTGATAATGTAGATTTATCCCAATATAAATCTATTCCTATTTCGCCAATTGCATAAAACTTGTGCTTATCCAACATGTCTACTACATGCTCTAATTCTTTATTATAATTATCTTTTACATGTGTTGGATGCAAACCTGTCATTAAAAACACATTGTTAGGATAATCTTTTTCTAAAGCTAACATACCTTCTGTGTAAGTGCTATCTATTGCTGGCACAAAAAAACGTGTCACTCCTACGTCCAAAGCACGTTGCATCATTTGATCTCTGTCTTCGTCAAAAGCTTCACTATATAAATGTGTATGGGTATCTGTAATTATCATGTTGCAAAAGTAAAAAAGTCATCTTGTTTAAGATGACTTTTTAAGGCTTATTTAAAATTGATTTTTAATCTAGCTTATTGAGTAATTTTTGTGCTTGCTTATAATCTTCGGCATCTTTAGGAACGCTTTTCAAAATGTTTTTACAAGCTTCTAAATTATCTTGTTTTAATTTGCTTAAGGCTAAATACCACATCGCTTTATTTTTATAGATTGAATTACCTTCTGATAATCCTTTTAATAATTCATCTGCTTCACTAAATTGATTGGTTTCTATTAACGTGATGCTTTTATAAAGTTGAATTTCGGTATTACCAGAATCTTCTTCTAAAATTTGATTAAAAAGCAACTCTGCCTCTTCATAGTTTTTAGTATTAAATGCAGTTTCAGCTTCTTTTAATACTGCATCATTATCGCCTCTTACCGTTAAACTAATTTGATCGTAATTAGCAAAATCTGAATAACTTGGATCGCCCGAAAATTGATTAAACACAAAGAAACCAAGTAACAACACAACACTTGCAGCTATTGCAAACTTGTAAAAACCAGATGATTTTTTCACGTTTACTTCTTCTTGTTGCGCATTTAGTTTTGAAAAATAATTATGAGATATACTGTCTAAATTAGCTCTAAAATCCATTGTTTTTTCTTCGTTACCAATTTCGTGATCTAAGTGCGCAGAAATATCTTTATATATACTAAAAGACTTCTTAAAAGCTTTGTCGGTTTCTAATCTAGTTTCAAATGCATTTGTAGCATTTTCATCTAAATTGCCTGACAAATAATCTTCAAAAAGGATGTAATCTTGTTCTTCCATAAAATTAATAATTTAGCTGATTAAACGTTGGCGACTCTTGGACCATTTTTGTTAGTTGTCCTATGCATAACGATTTTTTCTTTCGCGCATAAGCGTAACTTACATTAAGACTTGCTGCGACTTCTTCCATAGATTTTATTTTAAAAGTTGCATTAAGTAAGTCTTTACAAGCTTTTCCTAATTGGTCAAACATTTGATTAAATAGGTTTTGCTTGTTTTCAAAAATGGACGTTTCAAACACAAATTGAGCTGCATCGTCATCTTTAGATAACACCTCTTCGTTAATTGTTACCTCCTTATTATTAATTTTTTTTAAAGTATTTAACCATTTACGCTTACACAATAAAAAAAAGTACGCATCAAAAGGACAAGTTAACTGTAAGTTTTTCTGTATTGCTTGGTTATAAATGGTAATAATGGTGTCTTGTACTACGTCTTGCGCATACTCTTCGTCACCACTATTTTGCTTCACATAGTTAATTACTTTAGGCACAAACTTGTCATATATAGTCTGTATGATAAAGGAATTATTATTGACCAATCCATCTATATACTTCTGGTCTTCGTGTACTTTTTTATTACTCATAAGCCCTTTGTTTTAAACGAATTTAAAAAAAGTTGAACAAAATAGGGTAACAATTTTTAAATGGATTTGATATAAAGGTGAATAAGCCAAAAAGGCAACACAACTTAAAACAAAACAACAATTTAAAAATTAGAAATTATGAAACGTACAATTTTAATTATCGCAACAGTAGTATTTGGATTATTAAACCTTAACGCTACAACAATAACAACAGAGCCTAACAGTGTAACAACTGCAACAATGACCAAAGACGATTTAGTAAAAGTCTATGATTGGTATGTAAAAACAACTACTGGTGAATTTAGAGGCACAGCAAAAACATTATTTGACGCTAAAAGACGCGCCAATTTAGTTGGACAAAACGAAGTAGTATTAGAACAAAAAATCAGCAACTATTTCATTTTAAAAAGTGAATTAAATAAAAAAGAAAGCAGACTGTACTTCTGGGAAGTAAAGAGCGAAAAAGGTGAAGCTAAAGGATTTTCAACTTCAGAAGTTTCAGCAAAAAAGATGATTCAATTAGTTGCCAAAGGAGACGTAATCTCTTATAAAATCATAGCTAGTAAACGATTAAAATAAAATTAATAAAAAAACAGGGTAACAAAATCATTACCCTGTTTATATAAACGTGTAACACATAAAAATTAGAAATCATGAAAACTTTAATTAACACAAAACAAATTTTAGGATCTTTATTATTAACTACATTATTATTTAGTAGTTGTAAAACAACAGACGACAACGATTTACCTCCGTTTGAAGCAAATCCAGCAACTGCACAAGAGTTTAAAAACATTAAAGATGAAGCGTTAGCAGATATTACTCAAAACTTCAGTTTTAATTCTGACGACGGATATATTACATTAACTTCAGAAAACGGTGTGCAATTAGGAATAAACGGAGATTGTTTAACCCTTAACGGAAACGAAATTACAGGTAACGTAGATATTGAGTATGTTGAAATTTTTGAAAAAGGTAACATGCTAACCACTAACAAACCTACAATGGGTACAATGCCTAATGGCGATAAAGCTATGCTTTTAACTGGTGGCGAATTTTTTATCGAAGCGACTCAAAACGGTCAAATTTTAGATACAAACTGCGCATTTAACTTATCAATACCAGCAAGTTTAACTGGTGGAGCAGACCCAGAAATGGTACTTTGGGAAGGTACAATTGATGAAGATGATAATCTAACTTGGGATGAAGTTGAAGATGCAACTGGACAAGGTGGCGTTTTTGTAGAAGGTGGACAATATTATGCCTTTTTAAACAACTTTGGATGGTCTAACGTAGATCGTTTTTATAGTGATCCTAGACCAAAAACTCAAATACAAGCACAAGCACCAGTAGGATATAACTTTACAAACAGTGCTATATATTTATCGTATGACGGAGAAGATACTGGTCTTGCAGCCTTAGACACTTATGATGGCGAACTAAATTTATTCAGTGAGCATTATGGACAAATCCCAATTGGTTTAGAGTGTCATGTTATTTTTGTAACCGAAGATAATGGTCAATGGAGGTATGCTATTAAAGCAGTTACGATTGCAGAAAATGATATAATCACATTTAGTTTTGAAGACACTTCAGTAACCTCAGAAGCTAGTTTAATTTCAATCATAAATGCGCTACCATAATCAATTTACCTACTTAGCAAAAACCAGAAATTTACGTTTCTGGTTTTTGTGTTTTACCAAATCAAAATAATTATCGTTACATTTAATTACTTAATTCACAGAGTCATGAAACATTTAATCGCTATAATCCTATCTGTCTTTGCTGTTGTTTTGTGCTATTCTCAAGAAAATATTGCAAAAGACACCACGCAACGCATAGCTACAATAGAGCATAAATTTGAAGGAAACCAAGTAAAGTTTACACCAAACGCGCCAGAATTAAATCAAATTGCTGGAGCACCTAAAGCGTTTTATACTAATTACTGGGAATTTGGTGATGGCACCTACAGCAAAGAAAACAACCCTACAAAAACCTATAAAAAGCCAGGTGAGTACGAAGTCCGTTTATGGGCAACCAACAATTACGACACTGGCAAAACACCAACCTCAAGACCTAAAAAAATAAAAGTTACCAATGTAGATAAAAGCTATAATGAGGAAGCTAGTATGACTACAAATTTTGATTTACAACGCAATCGCGAGCCTGTGCCAGAAGAAGAATTTGTCATTATTGTTAAGTACAAAAACACCAAAGATTATGTAACCAACGGTAAAGTTTTTCTGTTTTATAACGAAAAACAATTTAAAGCAGACAATTTTGAAATTTCAGAAAGCAGAATGTACCATAATGAAAATGAAATTAGCACCGAAGATTTAGTATTCACTTCCAAATTAGATACAGATAATTATTACGCTTCCGCGGAAAACAAAATACTTAAACTACAATCTAAACTTCAAGATTCTACCGAAAAACAAAACCTACCATTAACCTTGGAAGAATCTAAAGCTAAATACAACAACAGCACTGCGTTTACCTTTAAAAACATGCAACCAAACGAAGAGCGCAACGTATTTTACACCATAAAAACAACACCAGAAATGATTAAAGATACTAGCGCTATTGTTAGCGTTAGAGGTATTTACGTACCAGATGAAAATTACGATAATCACAACGTTAAAGACATGGAAATGGAAATAGTCACTTCTCATGATCCAAACAAAATGTCTACCAGCGCTTTTTTAATGAATTATAGATTGGTACGTTATAAAAAGCCAAAATTTAAAATCAAATTTCAAAATAATGGCGAAGGACCTGCAAGAACAATCCGTTTAGAAACTGATATTCCAGAGATTTTCGACAAATCAACTATTGAGGTTTTAGACATGTACCCTAAGGTTAAAATTTGCCCAAAATACGATGTAGAATACAGTTGTTTAGATACTACGTATACGCAAAAACAAGCCATTTTCACCTTTAAAAACATTTACTTACCTGGTAGCGAGCAAAAAAATGTCAAAGAATACGACTCGACAAAAGGTTTTGTAAAATACAGAATTAAGTTTGGTAAAAACTTTCATAAAATTAAAACCAAATCAAGAACAGCAATCATATTTGATAAAAACGAACCTATAATAACCAACTACTCCACTACTCGATTTATGCCTGGTATTTCTATTGGTGCAAAAGCTGGTTATAATTACTTTTTTGATTTAGACAATTCTAAAAGTTATTTTGTTGGCGCAACACTTTCACCTTACAAATCGTATCGATTTTATTGGCAAGTCGAGTTATTAAATAGTTTGCATGAGTTTGATGGTAGCACTCAAATTTCAGAGCAGTTTACAGATAATGGTGCTACTGGCGAATTACTTTTTAGACGCACAACAACATCTACCAGCTATAACAATATAGATTGGGAAGTTCCTGTTTTATTAAGGTATAACGTTAATAATTACATTGGTTTGGGTGCTGGTTTACAAGGTATGATTTCGGTAAGTCAAAAAGAAAGCACAACAACAACCATAGAAGATTACGAAAACATAAATACGGTTCCTGGAGCTTTGATTAGTAGCGAAACTATATCTACTGAAAACAAAGCATCTTTTACCAATTTTAGAAGTGGTTTTTTAGTTGAAGCTACAGCTGGTTTTGCCAGAATCGGACCAAGCATTGGTGCTAGATACATTTTTAATTTTAAAGACAATTACAACTATATGCAGTTTTATGCGATTTGGAAATTTTGATAAAAAACGAATTAACTTATAAATGAAATACAGCCTCATTTTCCTTCTTCTATTTTGCTTTTCTACTGCTTTTTCTCAAGATTTAGAAGAGGCTATTTATGTGGCTACAGAAAATTTTAATACTAATAGAACTGCTGAAAGTTTTTCAACTTTACTAAAAAAAGAAACAGATTTTAGACCAAAAATCAAAACTATTGATGAGCAGTTAGCGTATTTCTTTTTATTGATTAATAAAGGACATTATTTAGACAATATAAACAAACAACCACAAGCTATTTTGGCTTATCAAACTGCTTGGAATATTTACAACAAATACCAATTAAGCACTATTACAAACTATGACGTAATAGACTATTGTCTAAAACCATTAGGTATTTTATATAATAAAGTTGGCGATTACACCAATGCAGAAAACACAATAAAGCAATACATTTTTATCGCTGAAAAAAACAAAAATAATCCACAACGTATTGCAGGCGCCATCAATTTAGCACAATTATATTTTACAGCAGGAAAATTTGATGAAGCCATAAAAACTTCAGAAAACGTACTTCAAGTTTCTGGCTTAACTTCTTCTAAAAAAGAAAAATTATTAGCCATAAAAAACAACAGTCAGATTGCTTTAAACAAATCTGAAGTCACTACCATAAATACCAAAAATCCAGAAGTAAAATATAATCTAGCCCTAAAAAACAAAGACTACAAACAGGCATTATTGCACTTACGCGAAATAATTACAGAGGAATATAGTAAGCCTGAATTCTCTGCCAGAGCAATTGCCAAATTACACGTGCTTAATGCGCAACTTCATTTAAAATTAGACCATAAAAATGCTTGTGCTTTAGAGCTAAAAAATGCTTTAAACGTTTTATTACCAAACCATGACGCAAATATCTTACCCAAATACGAAGATTTATATGCAGAAAATACGTTTATTGATATTTTTGATTTACTTGGCAATATTCAAATTAGCAGTATAAATGCTTTAGATTGTTACGACCGTAGTTTTTATGTCTCCAATTTATTAACAGAAAATATTACTTCTCAAGAAGCAAAATTGCGTCATGCAGATAAAAACAGAAAACGAAGTGAGGCTTGTATAGCCATACTTTATCAAGATTTTAAAACCTTAAAAACGCCAAATATTATTGTAAAAGCTTTGGCTTATGCCGAAAAAAACAAAGCATCAATTTTAAAAGAAACTATTGCTAAAAAAAGTCTTTTACAACTTCACCCAAAAGATACTTTGCTATTAAGAGAACAAGTTTTATTAACGAAACAAGCAGATTTAACCAATCAACTTATAAAAGCTGAATTTGAAAAAAAATCTGAAACAGTTAATGACCTAAGCTATAAATTATCCAAAATAAGCAACGACTTAAAAGTACTAAAAAACAAAATTGACTTAAGTTACCCCAACGATAAAAATGAAAACTTTATTGATGATTTAAAACAAAAACTAAAAAAAGAAAAAGCGTCTTTAGTCGAATATTTTTATGGTGAAAATGATATTTACACCTTCATCATTTCAGATAAATCTTTGCAGTTTTTCAAACTAAAAAGAGACAAATCTTTTGATACTTCAATTTCTAATTTTATAGGTTATTTTAATTCGCCAAACGCCATAAACAATGATGTATCTAAGTTTACAATAGATTCATTTAACATGTATCAACAATTAAAATTAAATCGTGTAAAAGCTTCTAATGACCTTATAGTAATACCAGATGGTTTTTTAAATTTTATTCCTTTTGAAAGTTTGCTTTCAAAAGAAACAAAGACAACCAATTATAGCAAAATGCCTTTTTTAATAAAAAAACAATGCATTGTTTATAACACAAGCGCAGAAATATTCTTAAAAGGAAAGCAACCAGAATTTGATGATCATGTATTAGGAATATTTCCTGTGTTTAAAAACACTAAAAAGGCATTAACTTTTTCTGAAGACGAAGCAAAAAGTATAGATCAATTTACAGATGCCAAGTTTTTAATGTACACTAATGCAACTAAAAAAGACGCTTTTATACAAGCGGATAATTATGGGATTTTACATTTTTCTACACATGCAGATGCAGGTAGCTTTAGTATACCCGCAAATATCCAGTTTGCAGACGACAATCTGTACTTAAATGAATTATACACAAAACAATTAGATAATAATTTAGTTGTTTTAAGTGCATGCGAGACTGGCATTGGTAAACTAAACAAGGGTGAAGGCAGTATGAGTTTAGCCAGAGGATTTCAATATGCAGGCATTGATCAATTAATATTTTCTCTTTGGAAAGTTAATGACAAATCTACATCCCAAATTATGCATAACTTTTACAAAAACTATAACAAATTTGAATCTGTAGCTATAGCAAATCAAAAATCTAAACAGCAATATTTAGATGATAAGTCAATAACTAACGCAAAAAAATCGCCTTATTATTGGAGTGCTTTTGTCTATTATGGAACAACCACGTTTAAAGGAAAATCATCTATATTAATTTACTTACTTTTTACTTTTATTGGTTTAGCTATTACATTACTTTTATGGTCTGTTATTAGAAAACAAAAACATGGAAGACAAGCTTAAAGATTTTTTATTAGGACAAGATTATGTTCGTGTAAAGTTAAAACTTACTAAAACTAATCACTTTGAAATTAAAGCTACCATAAACGGAGTTAAAGGATTGTTTATTCTTGATACTGGTGCTTCTAATAGCTGTGTAGGATTTGAAGCTGCAGAAAAATTTGACTTAAAAAAAGTTAAAGATTCCAAAATATTAGCTGCAGGTGCGGGAGCAATAGATATGGCTACTCAAATTTCAAAAAAAAATAAAATAAAAATTGGACGACTTAAAATAGACAAAGTATCTCTTGTTCTATTTGATTTAAGTCATGTAAATATAGCTTTAACAAATCATAACTCTAAACCTGTTGATGGAATTATCGGTGCAGATATTTTAAAAAAAATAAAAGCCATTATAGACTACAATAAAAAATATCTTTACCTGAAGAAGTTTAAGTAAACATTTTTTATAACTTTAAATTAACTAAATCTACAATAAATGAGTGTTTCTATTGTCATAGCAGATGACCATCCTTTAATGTTAAGAGGTTTATCCGATTATATTTCTTCAAAAGGATTTAATATAATAGGTAGTGCAGAAGACGGAAAAACAGCCTACAACCATATTGTAAAACTTAAGCCAGATTTAGCGCTTTTAGATATAAGAATGCCAGGTATGACTGGACTAGAAGTTGCAAAAGCATGTTATAAAAACAATTTACCTACAAAGGTAATACTTATAACTTTTGATAATGAAGAACACCTTTTTGATCAAGCTAAAGAATACAATGTCTATGGTTATATACTAAAAGAATTTGCTATAGAAGAAATTGAACAATGCATAAATAGCGCTATAAAAGGTGAACCTTATTTTAGCCAAGAAATTGCTTCATATTTAAATTCAAAAATTAATTATTCTAGCAAAAACTTAAATAAACTTTTAACGCCGACAGAATTAAAAATTTTAAAATTGGTTTCTAATGAAATGTCAAGCTTAGAAATCTCTGAAACACTTAACTCTTCTATTAGGACAGTTGAAAAGCACAGAAGCAATATTGTAAAAAAACTAGATTTAAAAGCTTCTCAAAACGCACTAGCCATTTGGGCACAGTTAAACAAAGAGTTTATAAAAAACACTTAATACAATGTCTAAATATTTAAAAGAAACTAAGCAAACCCAAAGTAATACAATTATTTTGGGTTTATTTTTTAAGAGTTTTCGTAACATTTTCGTAAATATACGTAGACCTACGTATTTCACAGAATGTATTTATGCATTACTTTAGCATTGCTATTAATCAATTTTGGGAAAACTGAAAAAGGCTCTAAACCACTTAACCAAGGTTTGGGGCTTTTTTATTAAAAAAGGTTTTCGTAATGTTTTCGTAAATATACGTAGACCTACGTATTTTGTAAGAATTTTATATCATATAATTTAGCCTCGCTATTAAAATCAATTTTGGGAGAATTGATTAAAAGCCCTATTCATGCCTCTTTGTTTAGGGCTTTTCTACTTATTACAACTAGAAGTTTCGTTATTTTTTCGTAAATATACGTAGTAGTACGTATTTTATTTAATAAACATTACAATTACCTTTACAATGCTATTAATTAGTTCTTAGGGAGAATTATATTTTTAACTCTGCATCATATAATGGTGCAGGGTTTTAATTTTAAATTAAAAAAACAACAAAATGGACACAAGCAGATCAAAATACAGTAGTATGTTTATATTATGTATCATATTACTAGCAGTTGCAGTGGTTGCATTTAACTTATACTGCCTTTAAAGCATAAAAAAAGAGCTACTAAATAGTAGCTCTTTTTTTTATAACCTATTTACTTTTTTAAAGTTCTAATGCTTTCTTAATATCGTTATCCATTAATAACTCAGAAGGATTTTCTAAAGCTTCTTTTACAGCTACTAAGAAACCAACACTTTCTTTACCATCAATAATTCTATGATCGTAAGATAATGCAACGTACATCATTGGATGAATTTCTACTTTTCCATCTACAGCTATTGGACGCTCAATAATATTATGCATTCCTAAAATACCACTTTGAGGCGGATTAATAATTGGTGTCGATAACATGCTTCCAAATACACCTCCATTAGAAATTGTAAATGTACCACCTGTCATTTCATCAACAGTAATTTGTCCATCTCTAGCGCGTAAAGCTAAACGTTTTACTTCTGCTTCTACACCTCTAAAGGAAAGGTTTTCTGCATTTCTTATTACTGGTACCATTAGTCCTTTTGGACCTGATACTGCAATACTTACATCTACAAAATCGTAAGAAATCATTTCTTTACCATCTATCATAGAGTTAACAGCAGGATACATTTTTAATGCTCTTACAACTGCTAATGTAAAGAAAGACATAAACCCTAAACTAACTCCGTGTTTAGATTTAAATTCTTCTTTGTATTGTTTACGTAATTCAAAAATTGGTGTCATGTTAACCTCGTTAAATGTAGTTAACATTGCTGTTGTGTTTTTAGCTTCTACTAAACGTTCTGCTACTTTACGACGTAACATAGACATTTTGCTACGAGATTGTCCTCTATTTCCTCCTGTTGGAGTACCCATAGATGGAACTGCTTTTACTGCATCATCTTTTGTAACACGACCATCTTTACCTGTACCTTGCACAGCACTTGCTTCTATACCTTTTTCTGCTAAAATTTTCTTTGCAGCAGGACTTGCTGTACCAGATGCATAAGTTTCTTTTGCTGGGTTTGGTGCTTTTTCTTCTGTATTAGGTGTAGATTTTTGATCTTGTGCTACATCTTTTTCTGCATTACTATTTCCACCTTCGTCACCACCTTTAAAGGTTGTACTTTCTGGCGCTTCTGCACTAGTATCGATTAAACAAACAACTTGTCCTACCTCTACAGCGTCTCCTTCTTCAGCTTTTAAGGTAATAATACCACTTGCTTCTGCTGGTAGTTCTAAGGTAGCTTTATCGCTATCTACCTCTGCAATTGCTTGGTCTTTTTCTACATAATCACCATCTTGAACTAACCATTCTGCTATTTCAACTTCTGTGATTGATTCGCCTGGAGAAGGCACTTTCATTTCTAAAATCATTGTAATATAATTTTATGCTTGTGTTTTGTTTTTTTATTTTTTACTAAGTTGGAATCCTTTGATTTTGTTTACTTCATCTAGAAGAAAAAACGCTTCGCCAGTTCCGTTTTCAAATGTTACTATATAGGTATGTCCTGTTCGTACTATATCTTTTAACTCTCTACTTTTTATTTTACCTAAAGCTTCAGCATTAATTTCATTTTTAAAAAAAGTGTTTACTTTTTCTAAAGTAAACGTTTTTTTAAAATTATCATCTAACATGTTATAAATAGCTCTGTAATTATCATTATTGTAATGTTTTGTAAAGATATCTACCGTTGTTTTATAATTAGTCTTTTCTGTATCTTGAGAAAACCCTATTGCAAAACTTAACATAGCTACAATTAATACTATTCCTTTTTTCATCTTTATTGAATTAAAAGCTTATCGCTGGTTATTTTTTGTTTTGTCAAAAACGAAATCTATAACTTCTTTATGACGTTTTTTAGATCTTACAGAACTTCCTGCTGCTGGTGCACCGTAAGGTCTTCTAGATGCTGCTCTAAAGTTTTTAGCCTCTTCTAAGTGCATCATCATATGCATGTATGCGCCCATGTTTCTTGGCTCTTCTTGTGCCCAAACCACATCTTCTACATGCTTATATTTATCTAAAATTTCTCTTATTTTTTCTACAGGTAACGGGAACAACTGTTCTATCCTTACTATAGCTACATCGTTTCGGTTTAGATTTTCTCTTTCTTCATCTAAATCGTAATAGAACTTTCCTGTTACAAATACTAATGTTTTTACATCTTCGGTTTTTACTGAAGTATCTTCGATTACCGTTTGGAAACTTCCGTTAGCAAACTCTTCTACCGTACTAACACATTTTGGATGACGTAACAAACTTTTTGGTGTAAACACTATTAATGGTTTACGGTAATTAGATAACATTTGACGTCTTAACAAATGGAACATATTTGCAGGTGTAGTACAATCGGCAACAAACATATTGTCTTTTGCACATAATTGTAAGTAACGCTCCATACGAGCTGAGGAGTGCTCTGCTCCTTGACCTTCATAACCATGAGGTAAAAGCATTACTAGTCCGTTTTGTGTTTTCCATTTATCTTCTCCTGAAGATATATATTGGTCTAACATTATTTGCGCTCCGTTACTAAAGTCTCCAAACTGAGCTTCCCATATGGTTAATGTTTTTGGGCTAGCCATAGCATAACCATAGTCAAAACCTACAACTCCATACTCTGATAATAATGAGTTATAAATATAAAAATGACCTTGATTATTATCTAAATTATTTAGTAATACTATTTCTTCTTCGCTATCTTCTACTTTTACAACTGCATGTCTGTGAGAGAAAGTACCACGTTCTACATCTTGTCCTGTTATGCGTACATCGTAACCTTCGGCTAGTAAAGTACCATAAGCTAAATGCTCTGCCATAGCCCAATCCAACCTGTTCTCGTCAAACATGGTTTGTCTAGATTGGATTAATCTTTCTATTTTTCTGATAAACTTTTTATCTTCTGGCAAGTTTGATATTACTTTGGTTATATCTGCAAGCTTCTCTTTACTTGTAGTTGTATCTACAGTTTGCATCATTACTTTTTCGTCTACACGTACAAAATCTTTCCACGTGTCTTCCATAAATGGAGTAATGATTGTCTTATCTTCTTTTCTAGAATCTTCTAATTTTTCTTCTAGTTTGTCTTTATAATCTGTCTCTAATTGCTTTACGTAATCTTTATCTATAACTCCGCTATTAATTAGCTTCTCTGCATAGATATCTCTAGGATTTGCATGCTTTGCAATTGCTTTATATAGTTTTGGTTGGGTAAATCTAGGTTCGTCTCCTTCGTTATGCCCATATTTTCTATAACCTAATAAATCTATAAATACATCTCTATTAAATTTCATTCTAAAATCTAAAGCAAATAACATTGCGTGTACTACAGCTTCTGCATCGTCTGCATTAACGTGTAATACTGGCGACAAGGTTACCTTACCAACATCTGTACAATAGGTACTAGATCTGGCGTCTAAATAATTTGTTGTAAATCCTACTTGGTTATTTACAACAACATGGATAGTTCCATTTGTTTTGTAACCGTCAAGTTGAGCCATTTGAACAATCTCGTAAACTAAACCTTGACCTGCAATTGCTGCATCACCATGTACTACAATTGGTAACACTTTACTAAAGTTATCTTTATGTTTTTGATCTTGTTTTGCTCTAGATATACCTTCTACCACTGCTCCTACTGTTTCTAGATGCGAAGGGTTAGGCGCTATACTTAAATTTATTTTTTTTCCTGTATCTGTACTACGTTGACTTGTCCAACCTAAATGATATTTAACATCTCCGTCAAAGACTTCTTCTTCATAATCTTTACCATCAAACTCGCTAAAAATATCTTTTGCAGATTTACCAAAGATATTTGTTAGGGTACTTAAACGACCTCTGTGTGCCATACCCATTACAAATTCTTCTACACCTAGCTCTGCTGCTTTTTCTATTACTGCGTCTAATGCAGGGATTAACGATTCTCCTCCTTCTAAAGAGAAACGTTTTTGTCCAACGTATTTAGTGTGCAGAAAGGTTTCGAAAGAAACAGCTTCGTTTAACTTTTTTAGAATATGCTTTTTTTGATCGGCAGTAAAACTTGGTTGATTATCGTTTATGTTTAACTTATTTTGTATCCATTTAATTTCTTCTGGCTGACGTATATACATATATTCAATACCAATAGAATCACAATAAATACTATTTAAGTGTTTTAAAATTTCTCTTAAAGATTGTGTGCCTATACCTAAAATTTCACCTGCATTAAATTGGGTATCTAAGTCTGCTTCAGACAAACCAAAATTTGCTAGTTCTAATGTTGGCGCGTATTTTCTACGCTCTCTAACTGGATTGGTTTTAGTAAAAAGATGACCTCTACTACGGTAACCATCTATTAAATTTACTACCTGAAATTCTTTTTGAAGATGCTCTGGTATTTGTGCCGAGACACCTTCTACAATTTCTCCTTCCATTCCATAGTTCTCACTTCCAAAGTCATAACCTTGAAAAAATGCTCTCCAACTTGGCTCTACAGAGTCAGGGTTTTTTAAATATTGATCGTATAATTCAGCAAAATATGCTGTATGTGCTGCGTTTAAAAAGGAATATTTATCCATTATTATGTGTAAGTCGTGTTCGCTTCAACAAAATTTTATCAAAAATACAACTTTTACCAAATATAGCGATGGTTTTATTATATTTATAACGTTTACATTTAACTAAATTGATGATTATGAAAAATATCCACTTAAAACAACTTCATTTTAAATTATTGCTAATATTTAGTGTGTTTTTTACGAGTTTATCATTTTGTCAAGGAAATTTAACAAAAAACAAAAGTGATTTCTGGGAAAACGTAAGATTTGGTGGCGGTTTTGGTTTAAGTACAGGCGATGGTTTTTTTAGCGCCACCTTAGCACCTAATGCTATCTATCAATTTAATAGTAAATATGGATTAGGTGTTGGTTTAAATGGGACGTATAATAGACAAAAAAATGTTTATAAATCTACAATTTTTGGAGGTAGCGTTATTGGAATTTACAATCCTATAAATGAAATACAACTTTCTACTGAATTTGAAGCTTTAAATGTTAATAGAAAGTTTGAAGGTAACTTTTCTAATAATCTAGATGATAATTATTGGTATCCTGCTCTTTTTATAGGTGCTGGTTACCGTACAAACAACATTACTTTTGGCATAAGATATGACGTTTTATATGACGATAACAAAAGTATTTATGCAAACTCATGGATGCCTTTTGTTAGAGTTCTTTTTTAAGTGTTATGAAAATTATTTTAATTTTTATGTGATTTTAGTCACCTTAATCTTTTAGACTTAGATTTATTTTTGATCAAATTAAAATATCTGAATTATGTCAAAATTAAAATCTACACTTTTATTATTAACAACAATATTAATTTTTAGTTGTGGAGGCAAAGAAGAAAAAAAGAAAGAAGGTTTTTCTTACAAACGTACTTCTTCAACTAAAACCGAAAAAACTACAACAAATAAAAAATTAGCTTCTAACACTATAGATTTAACTAATAAAGGTGTTGGACCAATTAAAGAGCTTAAACTTACTGATGACATTGATCAAAAAATGGTTGCTCATGGTAAAGAAGTTTACGACAAAATGTGCACTGCTTGTCATAGAGCTGATAAAAAATTTATTGGTCCAGCTCCTAAAGACATTTTAAAAAGACGCACGCCAGAATGGGTTATGAACATGATTTTAAACCCAGAAGAAATGCTTGAAAAAGATCCTTTAGCAAAAGACTTACTTAAAGAATTTAACGGTACACCAATGATCAATCAAGGTTTGACAGAAAAAGATGCTAGAGTTGTTTTAGAATATTTTAGAACACTCTAAAATTAATAATGGTTTAGACATTAAGAATATTGGTGTCTAAACCATACTTTTTGCCATTCTCTTTTTAGGATTAAAAATGAAACGTTTTCACTTAACTGTAAAGCATCGTTACCATCTAAAGCTTTAATTTGATGTTCTGGCACATCAATTATATATAGCAAATTAAGATATTCTGTAAATTTTTCTTGTATTAATCTATATATCGTGTCTTGCAACAACAACTTCAAACTAGTTGGTAAGATATCTTCATCAAAATCTAAATCTAGATTAGCGTATAAAAAATCTTTATTTAGTTGAGAGACTAATTTTTTATACAAATTTAATTTTGTGGCGTCTTCAATTAAGTTTTCAAATGTTGCTGGTAATTTCATTAGACTTTTCTTGTCATTAATCCCATTCCAAAATCTTTTAATAGCTGTTTTTTTTCTCCAGAGATAGTTAATTCATCTAAAATCTTAAATGCTTTATTTGTATATTCTTCTATAGCATTTTGAGTTGCTTTTGCAGATCCACTTTCTACAAAAAACTGTTTTACAGTTTCTATTTTATCTTTGTTATCTTCTAATTGAACCGAATATAATTGCTCTAATTGCCTTTTTTTATCTGCATCCAAATACTCTAATGCTTTTAAATACAGATATGTTTTTTTATTTTCAATTATATCTCCTCCTATTTGCTTTCCAAACGTTTTTGGATCGCCAAATGCATCTAAATAATCATCTTGAAGCTGAAAAGCTATACCTAACAATCTTCCAAATTGATAGATGCTTTCTTTATTTTCTTCAGACGTTTTTGCTACAATAGCTCCCATCTTCATAGCTGCACCAACTAGCACAGCTGTTTTATACTCAATCATTTTTAAGTATTCTGAGATAGTAACATCATCTCTTGTTTCAAAATCTACGTCGTATTGTTGTCCTTCACAAACCTCCAGAGCTGTTTTACTAAATAATTTAGCTAATGCTTGAAACGTTTTAGGCTCATAATTTTCAAATAGTTGATAAGCCATAATTAGCATTGCATCTCCTGACAAAATACCTGTATTAATATCCCATTTTTCATGTACAGTTTGTTGTCCACGACGTAATGGTGCATCATCCATAATATCATCATGCACTAATGAAAAATTATGAAAAATCTCTACACTTAATGCTGCATCAAAAGCATCTTTATGGTTAGCATCAAAAATTTCGGCAGTCATTAAAGTTAGTACTGGCCTTAATCTTTTTCCGCCTAATTCTAGAATATAATTTATAGGATTATATAAGTTTTCTGGCTGTTTTGGCTTTGCGTATTGCTGTAAATACGCTATAAACGCTTTTTGATAATTAGAGATATTTTGCATCCTGCAAAAATAAAGCAATTAGACATATTAAACTAAAATAATCGCATGTTAAAAAATCATTAAAACTTAGGAAACTTTTTTTGTTTTTAAAGTTTCCTGACGTACATTTGCCCAGATTATGAGAGAGAATATTTTAGACAAATCAGCAGATTTATTTTTAAACTATGGGTTTAAAAGTGTAACAATGGATGATATAGCTAATGCTTTAGGTATTTCAAAAAAAACTATATATCAACATTTTGATAATAAAACAAAGCTAGTAGAAGCTACAACATTGCATATGTTTGATATGATATCTAAAGGCATTAATTGTATTTGTTCTTTAGAGAAAAATCCTATTGAAGAAATTTATGAAATCAAACGTTTTATAATGGAACATTTGAAAGACGAAAAATCTTCACCTCAACATCAACTTCAAAAGTATTATCCAAAAATTTTCGAATCGTTAAAGCAAAAGCAATATTACTTAATGCAAGATTGTGTTGTAAATAATTTAAATCGCGGTGTAGAATTAGGATTATATAGAAAAAGCATCAACATTCAATTTATATCTAGACTATACTTTAATAGTATGATGTCTTTAAAGGATAGAGAATTATTTCCTTTACAAAATTTCTCAATGAACATGTTAATGGATAATTATTTAGAATATCACGTTCGTGGAATTTGTACATCAAAAGGCTTAGATATTTTAAAAGAACTAACAGAAATAAATCAATCATAAAAACTACCAAAAGAATATAAATGAAATCGTTATTCAAATTACTAATAATCACAGTGTCTTACTTTGGGTTTGCCCAAGAGACACCACAAAATTTTAGCTTACAAGAAGCTATAGATTTTGCTTTAGAAAATAACAGGCAAGCTAAAAATGCTACTTTAGATATCGAAGCAGCAAAAAAACAAAAATGGGAAACTACCGCAACAGGATTACCTCAAATTAACGCTGCTGTTGACTATCAAAACCTTATCAAACAACAGTTTGAATCTGTAGATTTTAACCAAGATGGTATCCCAGATTTTGGAGCAAAAAACTCTGTTAATGCCTCGGCAACATTAAGTCAGTTACTATTTGATGGTTCTTATTTAGTTGGATTACAATCTGCAAAAGTCTATTTAGAAATTTCTAAAAACTCTAAAGCAAAAACAGATTTAGAAGTTAGAAAAGCAGTAATTAATGCCTACGGAAACGTATTAATGGCAGAAGAAAGTGTTTCAATTTTAGAGAATAACATTAAAATTCTTCAGAAAAATTTAGATGAAACCACTAAAATCTATGAAAATGGATTAGAAGAAGAAGAAAGTGTAGAGCAATTACAAATAACATTATCTAGTGTGCAAAGTAACTTAAACAATACTAAAAGATTAAAAAACCTAGCCTATCAAATGTTAAGTATAACTATAGGTCTAGACTATAATACTCCAATAATTTTAACCGACGACTTAGAAAGTCTAACTGTAAAAAACATACTTCAAGACGGTATAGAAGATGCAGATGTAAAAAACACAATTGATTATAAGATAGCTGCCAACGATAAAACCTCTAAAGAATTACTGTTAAAACTTGAAAAAAGTAAAGCACTACCAACTTTAAGTGCCTTTTTAAGCGGTGCATATATTGGGAATAATAACGAGTTTAAATTCTTATCAGATCAGCAAAAATGGATTGGTACAGCTACATTTGGCGCTTCATTAAACATCCCAATTTTTAGTTCTGGTATGCGTAGTGCAGCAACACAACGTGCACAAATTAACTTAGAAAAAGCTCAAATAAATCTAGATGAAACCGAGCAACAATTAAAATTACAAATTGAAGCTGCTAAAAGCGATTTTATTCTAGCAACAGAAGAATACGAAAACAAAAAGCAAAATCTTAATCTTGCCGAGAGAATCGAAAATAAAAATCAAACCAAATTTTTTGAAGGTGTTGGCTCTAGTTTTGAACTAAGACAAGCACAAACACAACTATACACAGCACAACAAGAATTTTTACAAGCTATGTTAGACGTAATTAACACCAAAGCAGAATTAGAAACATTAACCAACACAACAACCAAATACTAAACTCTTAAAACAATGAAACATATACAATTAATAATCCTTACATCGCTATTATTAGTAGCTTGTGGCGGTGATAAAAAGAAAAATACCGTAGAAAGTGTTTTAGAAACTAATAATCTAGAAACCATTAGAGCTAAACGCGCAGAGCTTGTAGAAAATCAAGAAGAAATTAATGCAAAAATCAAACAGTTAGATGAAGCTATTGCAAAAATAGACACTGTAAAAAAAGTACCATTAATTACTACAATTACAGCCAAAACTGAAGTTTTTAATCACCAATTAGAAATTCAAGGTAACGTAACCACAAAAAACCTATTAGTTATTACACCAGAATTTAATGGCATACTAACAAATGTATACGTTAAAGAAGGACAAAAAGTAAGCAAAGGACAATTATTAGCAAAAATTGATGATGGCGGATTAAGCCAACAATTGGCACAATTAAAAATTCAAGCAGATTTAGCGCGTACAACTTTTGAGCGTCAAAAACGTCTTTGGGATCAAAACATTGGTAGCGAGATACAATACTTACAATCAAAATCAAATTACGAAGCGCAACAAGAAGCTGTTAATCAACTACAACAACAAGTCTCAAAAACTAGTGTAAAAGCTCCTTTTTCAGGAACTATTGACGATGTCATTACAGAACAAGGAAGCGTTGTTGCTGCAGGACAAACACCGCTTATGCGCATTGTTAATCTAAATGATATGTACATAGAAACAGATGTACCAGAAAGTTACATAACAGATGTAACCAAAGGTAAAGATGTTACAGTCTCAATTCCTGTAATTAACAAAACTGTTGACACCAAAATTAGACAAGCCGGAGATTATATAAACCCAGCTAACAGAACATTTAAAATTGAAGTTCCTGTTCCTAATAAAGACAAAGACATTAAACCAAACTTAACTGCCAAATTAAAAATTAACGATTATACTAACAAAGAAGCGCTCTTAGTACCACTAAGCATTATATCTGAAAATGCAGAAGGCGAGCAATACCTTTATACTATTAAAGATAAAAATAAAAACGGAGAAGGTATTGCTACTAAAGTAATCATCAAAACTGGTAAAACACAAGGTGATGTTATAGAAGTGCTTGAAGGCATTAAAAACGGTACCGAAATTATTAAAGAAGGTGCTCGTAGCGTAAAAGACGGACAAACAGTTAAAGTCATTAAATACTAAAAAATCAACCAATGACTAAAAAGAAAAAAAATAAAAAAGTAGACAAAGAGTTTGCACTATCATCGTGGGCAATTAACAATAAAACCACAATGTATGTACTTATTCTGGTCATATTTTACTTAGGTGTATCTGCATTTTTCAGTATGCCAAGAGAAAACTTCCCAGAAGTTAACGAGACTAAAATATACGTAAGCGCTGTTTTCCCTGGTAACACAGCAGAAGACATAGAAAAACTTATCGTAGATCCATTAGAAGACGAGCTTAAAACAGTTAGCAACGTTGTCGAAATTACATCTACTTCTCAAGAAGATTATGGGATGTTAATGGTAGAATTTGACGAAAACATAACTGTAGAACAAGCAAAACAAAAGGTAAAAGACGAAATTGACACCAAAACTTCTGGCGAGGATTGGCCAACTTTTAATGGTGCAAAAGTAGAACCTGATGTATTCGAGTTAAGCCTTTCTGAAGAAATGCCAATTCTTAACATTAACATTTCCGGTGATTACCCAATTGAAAAACTTAAAGATTACGGCGAATATCTTCAAGATGAAATTGAAGACCTTTTAGAAATCAAAAAAGTAGACATTCGTGGTGCACAAGAAAAAGAAGTTGAAGTCGCTGTAGACATTTACAAAATGATGGCTGCTCAAGTTACTTTTAACGATATTATAGGCGCTATAAATAATGGTAATGTTACTATGTCTGCTGGTAATTTAAAAGCAAGCGGACAAAGACGTACCATTCGTATTTTAGGAGAAATAGAATATCCTGCTCAATTAGAAAATTTTGTTGTAAAATCTGAAAACGGAAACGCTATCTACCTAAAAGATATCGCTAAAGTATCTTTTAAAGAAGAAGACAAAACAACCTTTGCAAGAGAATTTGGTCATCCAGTAGTGATGTTAGACGTTAAAAAACGTGCTGGTAAAAACATGGTTGCTGCTGCAGAGCAAATTCAAGTCATTGTAAAAAATGCAAAAGACAATGTATTTCCTCAAGATTTAACTGTTACCATAGCAAACGACCAATCTTCTGTAACCATTGGTCAGGTAGATGACCTTGTAAACAACATTATTTTTGGTGTTCTTTTAGTAGTTACCGTTTTAATGTTCTTCTTAGGATTTAAAAACGCCATATTTGTTGGTTTTGCTATACCAATGTCTATGTTTATGTCTTTAATGATTTTAGAATTATTAGGACAAAGTCTTAATACCATGGTACTTTTTGGACTAATTATGGGGCTTGGTATGCTAGTAGATAACGGTATTGTTGTTGTAGAAAACGTCTACCGTTTAATGGATGAAGAAGGCATGACGCGTATGCAAGCTGCCAAAAAAGGAATTGGAGAAATTGCTTTCCCTATTATTATCTCTACACTAACAACTGTTGCTGCATTCGTACCGCTTGGTTTATGGCCAGGTATTATGGGAGAATTTATGATGATTTTACCTATCACACTTTCGGTAGTATTAGGATCATCGCTGTTTGTAGCTATATTTTTCAACTCAGTATTAGTATCTCAATTTATGAGTACAGAAGATAAAGACATGCCATTAAATAAAATTATTCGTACAACAGTAATCATGGCTGTTATAGGAATTTTAGTCTTAATAGTTGGCGGTAGCTATCGTGGTTTAGGTACACTTATGGTATTTACCGCAATAATGTTATGGGTTTACAGATTAGTGTTACGTGGTTGGGCAAACAACTTTCAAAATAAAACATTAGTTAAGTTAGAGCGATGGTACGAAAAACAATTACGTTGGGCTTTATCAGGTAAAAAACCATACATATTAAGTTTAGGCACATTTGCTTTACTTATTCTATCATTTGTGGCTTTCGGTATTTCATTAGGATCACAACGTACTAAAGTTGAATTTTTCCCAGACAATAAACCTAATCAAATCATTGTCTATATAGAATATCCACAAGGAACTGCAATAGAAAAAACAAACGCTATTACCAAAGAAATTGAGCAACGCGTCTACAAAGTTTTAGACAACAATCAATATAAAGATGGCGACTATAACTTTATGGTAGAAAGTGCAGTTTCTCAAGTTGGTGAAGGTGCTGGTAACCCACAAACCGATGGTGGATCTGCTGCCGAAATGCCTCATAAAGCTAAGATTACTGCATCAATGCGCGAGTATAAATACCGTCGTGGTGAAGATAGTGAGCTTTTAAGACAAAAAGTACAAGAAGCGCTTGTTGGTATTTATCCAGGTGTATTAATTTCTGTAGAAAAAGACCAAAATGGTCCGCCTGCTGGTGCTCCTATTAATATTGAAATTGAAGGTGAAGACTATAACGAGTTAATTGCTACTGCCGAAAAAATGCGAGAGTTTATTAACTCAAGAAACATTGCTGGTATTGACGAGCTTAAAATTGATGTAAATAAAGACAAGCCATCAATGCAAGTTATTGTAGACCGTGAAAAAGCTGGAGAATTAGGAATAAGCTCTGCGCAAGTTGGGCAACAATTACGTAATTCAATCTTCGGTTCTAAAGCTGGGATTTATAAAGAAGGTGGAGACGATTATGATATTTATGTTCGTTTTAACGAAGATAACAGATACAATACAAGTGCGTTATTTAATCAAAATATCACATTTAGAAATACAACTGGACAAATAGTAAGCGTTCCTGTTTCTGCAGTTGCATCTTACGAAAACAATTCAGGGTTTAGTGCCATTAAACATAAAGACACTAAACGTGTTGTAACGGTATATTCTGCATTAGCACCAGGTTACACAGATGCTGGCGCAATTGTAACAAAAATTCAAAACGAAATGAAAAGTTTTGAAGGTTTACCAGAAAACATCAAAATAGATTATACTGGTCAAATAGAAGAGCAAAACAAGCAAATGGCATTTTTAATGGGTGCATTTTTTACAGGACTTGGATTAATCTTTTTCATCTTAATTTTCCAATTTAATTCGGTTTCAAAACCAGCTATTATAATGTTAGCTATTTTCCTAAGTTTTATTGGTGTATTTGGCGGATTAGTTATAACTGGTAAAGCATTCGTAATTATGATGACAATGGTTGGTATTATTTCGCTTGCCGGAATTGTGGTAAACAATGGTGTTGTACTATTAGATTACGCACAACTTTTAATAGATAGAAAGAAAAACGAATTAGACTTAGACGACAACGAATATTTAAGCAACGACGATCTTTTTGAAAGCATAGTAAAAGCTGGTAAAGCACGTTTAAGACCTGTATTATTGACCGCTATTACTACAATCTTAGGATTAATACCACTAGCTATAGGATTAAACATTAACTTCTTTACATTGTTTAGCGAGTTTGATCCAAACATCTATATGGGAGGAGACAACGTTGTATTTTGGGGACCATTAGCTTGGACAGTAATTTATGGATTGTTTGTTGCAACATTCTTAACATTAATTGTTGTTCCGGTATTATTCTTCTTAACAATGAAATTAAAAATGTGGATTAGAAATAAATTCTCTTCTAATAAAACAGAAGTAATCGCAGAAGACATTTAATATCCCTTAATCACTTCTAAATAAAAAAGCCGAAGCACTTGCTTCGGTTTTTTTATTGCTTAAATTTGCACCTACTAAAACATAATTATGTATAGAAGTCATAGCTGTGGTGAGTTAAGAGCATCACATATAAATACAGACGTTACCCTTTCTGGTTGGGTACAAAAATCTAGAGATAAAGGATTTATGATTTGGGTAGATCTACGTGATCGTTACGGAATTACTCAACTTATTTTTGATGAAGAACGTACGCCTAAATCCATCATGGAACAAGCACAAAAGTTAGGTCGTGAGTTTGTGATTCAAGTTGAAGGAACCGTAATCGAACGTGAATCTAAAAACAAAAATATACCAACAGGTGATATCGAAGTTTTAGTAAAAGAATTAACCATTCTTAACGAATCTAAATTACCACCTTTTACTATAGAAGATGAAACTGATGGTGGCGAAGAGTTACGCATGAAATATCGTTACATCGATATTAGACGTAATCCCGTAAAAAACAACTTGATTTTTAGATCTAAAGTCACACAAGAGGTTAGAAATTTTTTATCAAACCAAGGATTTATAGAAGTAGAAACACCTTATTTAATCAAATCTACACCAGAAGGTGCACGTGATTTTGTGGTGCCAAGTAGAATGAATGAAGGACAGTTTTATGCGCTTCCGCAATCACCACAAACCTTTAAGCAACTGCTTATGGTTGGCGGTATGGATAAATATTTTCAAATTGTAAAATGTTTTAGAGACGAAGATCTACGTGCAGATAGACAACCAGAATTTACGCAAATAGATTGCGAAATGGCGTTTGTAGAGCAAGAAGACATATTAAATGTTTTTGAAGATTTAACACGTCATTTGTTAAAAGAAGTCAATGGTGTTGAAGTTGAAAAATTCCCACGTATGCTTTATGACGATGCTATGCGCCTTTACGGAAACGACAAACCAGACATTAGATTTGGTATGCAGTTTGGAGAGCTTAACGATGTTGCTCAACACAAAGATTTTGGTGTATTTAATAATGCCGAATTAGTTGTTGGTATTGCAGTACCTGGTGCTGCATCATATACTCGTAAAGAGATAGACAAGCTTATAGACTGGGTAAAACGTCCACAAGTTGGTGCTTTAGGTATGGTTTATGTAAAATGTAACGAAGACGGAACTTACAAATCTTCAGTAGATAAATTTTACGATCAAGACGATCTTGCTAAATGGGCAGAAAAAACGGACGCTAAAGCTGGCGATTTAATTTGTATACTTTCAGGAGACACAAACAAAGTACGCGCACAACTTAGTGCTTTACGTATGGAAATGGCAGAACGTTTAGGTTTACGTAAACCAAACGAATTTGCGCCACTTTGGGTAATCGATTTCCCATTATTAGAGCTTGATGAAGAAACTGGTCATTACCACGCCATGCACCATCCGTTTACCTCTCCAAAACCTGGTCAAATAGAATTATTAGATACTAAACCAGGCGAAGTTAAAGCTAATGCTTACGACTTAGTGTTAAACGGAAACGAAATTGGTGGTGGTTCAATAAGAATTCATGATAAAGAAACTCAAGCCATCATGCTTAAACATTTAGGTTTTAGCGAAGAAGAAGCTAAAGCGCAATTTGGATTCTTAATGGATGCTTTTGAATATGGTGCGCCACCACATGGCGGACTTGCATTTGGATTAGATAGGTTAGTAGCAATTTTAGGCGGACAAGAAACCATTAGAGATTTTATTGCATTCCCTAAAAACAATGCTGGTAGAGATGTCATGATAGATGCGCCTGCACCAATTGATGATGAACAATTAGACGAACTTAATTTAAGTTTAAAACTTAATTCATAAATCAAAAAAAATCCTGCAACCTTTGCAGGATTTTTTGATTAACTTTAAGTATGCCTAAACAATCGCTTTTAAAACGTTTTTTTATATGGAGGTTAAAGCACATCTCCGAAAAAACTTTTACTTATATTTTAAGTGGTTTAGTTGGATTATTAGCAGGTCTTGCTGCAGTAACGTTAAGAAACATCACCTTTACTATAGAAGGTGCTTTAGATAATTTAGCTGTCTTTTCTAAAAACCAAGTTTACTTTATTTTACCGGTTATAGGATTGTTTTTAGTGTATCTGTTTGTCAAATACATTTCAAAGAAAAATATAGAACATGCTATTCCTTCAATTCTATTTAAACTATCAAAAAGAAGCGGATTAATAGATCGGTCTAAAATTTATATTCCATTAATAACTGCACCTTTAACGGTTGGTTTTGGTGGATCTGTTGGATTACTTGGACCAGCAATAGCTTCTGGATCTGCAATAAGTTCTAATTTAGGACGACTATTTCATGTTAATCAACAAACAAGAACGTTATTAATTGGTTGTGCTGCTGCAGGAGCAATTTCTTCAATATTTAAATCACCAATTGCGGCTATTATTTTTGCGGTAGAAGTGTTTAGTTTAGATTTAACTTTTGCTTCATTATTACCGTTATTAATTGCTTCGGTTTCTTCCGTATTAACGTCTTACTTCTTTTTAGGAGACGACTTACTGTTCAACTTTAATTTTTCGGATAAGTTTCAAATAAAAGATACTTTATTTTATGTGGTTTTAGGTATAGGTACTGGATTCGCTTCTATTTATTTCACTAAAATGTACTTTTTTATCCTTCAATTTTTTGAGCGTTTTAAAACCAAACTCTTAAAATTAATAGTTGGTGGATTGGCTATTGGTGGTATGTTATTTTTAATTCCGCCACTTTATGGTGAAGGTTTTGGATTTATAAACAATCTACTTGCTGGCGATCATTTAAGCGCGCTTGGCACAACGCCTTTTGATGCTTTTAAGGATAATATTTGGGTTGTAATTGCCTTACTTTTTGGTATTACTATTTTTAAAGCTATTGCAATGACAACAACTTTTGCGGCTGGCGGAGCAGGAGGAATTTTTATTCCAACTATGGTTATGGGAAGCGCTTTAGGTAATGTAGTTGCTAAAGTCATTAACAATCTTGGTTTAGGATTTTACGTGTCAGAAACCAACTTTACCTTAATTGGTATGGCAGGACTAATTGCTGGTGTATTACATGCGCCTTTAACTGCTATTTTCTTAATTGCCGAAATTACTGGCGGTTACGAATTATTTATTCCTTTAATGATTGCTGTATCCATGTCATTTATAATCAAAAAAAATGCGTTTGATTATACCATTTATACTCGCGAACTTGCTTTAAAAGGCGAACTTTTAACACATGATAAAGACCAAAGCGTATTAACTTTAATGACTTTAGATAGTGTAATAGAAACTAATTTTATAGCGCTAAATCCTAAAATGACTTTAGGAGAAATGCTTCATAAAGGCGTTGCAAAATCTACTCGAAATTTATTTCCTGTCATAAAAACAGATAAGACTTTAGTCGGAATAATTTTATTGGATGATGTTAGAGAAATCATGTTTAATCAAGCCTTATACGATACCACTTTTGTAGAAGATTTAATGCACAATGCGCCAGATATTATCGATTATAAAAACGATTCTATGAAAGATGTAATGACTAAATTTCAAAACTCTAATGCGTGGAATTTACCTGTCGTTAAAGACCATAAATACATTGGTTTTGTCTCAAAATCTAAATTATTAACAGCATACAGACGCCAATTAATTAACTTTACAAAATCTTAAAATCACCTCAATGAAATACTTAATTTTATTAACATTTATAGCCAGTTTAGCATCAATAATTTGCGGTTATGCATTAGACAATGTAGACAACCAAAAGTTAATTGGCTTTGGCGTTTTAGGCTTATTTTTTGTGGTTATTCCGTTGTTTTCTTATCACCGTTGGAAAAACAAAAAAGTTGAAGATTACATGCTTACCAAAGAAAAACTTCAAGAGATGCGAGACAAAGAAGGCGATAAACGTAAATTATAATTTTAGCGTTACCCTATCGGGTCGCGCTTTCACAAGTCGCAATCAAAGATGTGCTCCAACAATTATTCAATCGCTAACGCACATTCCAGCCAACATAAAGACCATTAGTTAAGATTTCGTTTTTTTACAAAAAACCGTTTCATTAAAGCAGAAGCTTCTTCAGCTAAAATTCCACCTTCAATTTTAGTTTTAGGATGCAATTTGGTGTTTAAATTAATACATCCGCGTTGTTCATCTCTAGCTGCATAAACAATCCTACTAATCTGACTCCAATACAATGCGCCAGCACACATTTGGCAAGGCTCTAAAGTGACATACAAAGTACAATCTTTTAAATATTTTCCACCTAAAAAATTAGCAGCAGCAGTAATGGCTTGCATTTCGGCATGCGCCGTTACATCATTTAAACGCTCTGTAAGATTATGTGCTCTAGCGATAATGCGATCTTTAATTACAATTACAGCTCCAACAGGAATTTCACCTTTATCAAAAGCCTCTTGCGCTTCTTGCAAGGCTTTTTTCATAAAATAAGTATCATCAAAAGGTTGTATCATAAGCGTAAAAATACAATTTAAGATACTACATTTGTAGTATAATGAGCAAAATACTTCAACATATAAATTCGCCAGACGATTTAAAAACCTTAAATCAAGAACAGCTATTACTTTTAGCTAAAGAATTGCGTGAATTTATCATAAATATTGTTGCCACAAAAGAAGGTCATCTTGGCGCTAGCTTAGGCGTAATCGAACTTACTATTGCTTTACATTATGTATTTAACACACCAACAGATCAATTAATTTGGGATGTTGGTCATCAAGCTTACGGACATAAAATTTTAACCGGAAGACGTGATATTTTTGAAACCAACAGACAATTAAATGGTATTTCTGGATTTCCTAAGCGTAAAGAAAGTGATTATGATGCATTTGGTGTCGGGCATTCCTCTACGTCTATTTCGGCAGCATTAGGTATGGCAATTGCTTCAAGAATAAAAGGCGATTTAAACACACAACATATTGCTGTAATAGGAGATGCTTCTATAGCTAGTGGTATGGCGTTTGAAGGTTTAAATCATGCTGGCGTAAGTAAAGCTAATTTACTAGTTATTTTAAACGATAATGCTATTGGAATTGACCCAAGTGTTGGCGCTTTAAAACAGTATTTAACCAACGTTAAAAAAGGCACTCAAAAACAAGATAATATTTTTGAAGCTTTAAATTTTGACTATTCAGGACCAATTGACGGACATGATTTACCAGCTTTAATTAACGAACTTGAGCGGTTAAAATCTGTTAAAGGACCAAAGTTTCTTCACGTTATTACCACCAAAGGAAAAGGTCTTAAACAAGCCGAAGCTGACCAAGTAAAATACCACGCTCCAGGACAATTTGATGCAAAATCTGGCGAGCTTATCGCAAAAACCCAAACTAAACCTCAACCACCAAAATATCAAGATGTTTTTGGATATACTATAGTTGAATTAGCTAAAACGAACCAAAAAATTGTTGGTATCACACCAGCTATGCCAACCGGAAGCTCTTTAAAATACATGATGGAAGCGTTTCCTAACCGTGCTTTTGATGTTGGTATTGCCGAGCAGCATGCAGTTACTTTTGCTGCAGGAATGGCTACACAAGGGTTAATTCCGTTTTGTAATATTTATTCGACATTTATGCAACGTGCATATGATCAAGTTATACATGATGTTGCTACACAAAACTTACCTGTTATTTTTTGTTTGGATCGTGCAGGATTAGTGGGACAAGATGGCGCAACACATCATGGTGTTTTTGATTTAGCCTATTTACGTTGCATCCCAAACTTGATCATTTTTGCACCAAGAAATGAGGTTGAATTACGTAACATGCTTTACACTGCTCAATTAGGACTAAATCACCCAATTGCCATAAGATATCCAAGAGGTAGAGGAATTACAATAGATTGGAAACAACCATTTTCTAAAATTGAAATTGGTAAAGGCGAGCAATTAAAAGAAGGTAAAGAAGTTGCTGTGCTATCTATTGGAACGACTTCAAAAAATGTTACTGAAGCACTTAACAGTATTGAAAACCCTGAAACTTTTTCTCATTACGATATGCGCTTTGTAAAACCATTGGATGCGGCTTTACTTCATTCAATATTAAAAAACCACAACACAATTATCACTATTGAAGACGGAACTGTTTCTGGTGGATTTGGCAGTGCTATTTTAGAGCTTGCTGCAAAGCACAACTATAAAAACAACTTTATAACAAAAGGAATTAAAGATGAATTTATAGAACATGGCACAACTGAAGAACTACAGAAACTTAACGGTATTGATTCAGAAAGTTTAAAAATTTTATTTGAAAGCATAAAAAAAGCAGACTGATTAGGTCTGCTTTTTTTAAATTTAAGAACAATTAATTTGTTGTAAATGTCCATACAGCACCTATTGTTTTAGTGCCAGAATTGTCTTTAGTATCTACTTGCCAGTAATATGTCGTTGCTGGATCTGTGCTTACATCAAAGTTTTCTGCTGTTAAGTCTGTGCTAACTGCTGTAGTTGGAGGGTTAGATGTACCAAAATATACATCATAAGTTAATGTATCGTTTATATCTACATCTGCTCCAGACCAATTTAAAGAAGTTGTTCCAGACACAACTGCATCTTCTTCATTAGGACTTACTAAATCCGCTAAGAACGGTGCATAATTAGAAACACCTTCTCCTTCTGTATAAAATGCAAAAACCTGAGATGGACTTGCAGAATCTTCTGCATCTTTAGCTGTAACTGTCCAATAATAAGCTGTACCAGGTTGTAAAGTTAATGTTCTTGTAGTTGTTGTAGATGTAACTTGTTCAACTAAATTAGTCATATTATTATCTAACGCTACTCTCAATTCGTAACTTACTGTATCTCCATCAGGATCTGTAGCTGCTGCCCATTCAAAATTAACAGTACTATCTATACATAATAAATCTGATGTTGGATAGATTAATTGACTAACTGCACTTGGCGCTGTATTTGGTGTATCTGGAGTATGAGCTACTCCTCCATCACCACCATCTCCATCACTTCCTCCACAAGAAGTAATTACAACACTAAAAAATAATACAGTTATTATGTTATATAATTTCTTTTTCATCTTATTATTTTTTTATGATTTTTATAGTTTTTGGTGCTTTTTCTGACTGAATATTTACAAAATAAACTCCGCTTCTTAGTGATTGGAAAGGAATATAAATTTCTTTATTATTCGCAATATCAAAAGAGTTACTATAAACTAATCTTCCATTTATATCATAAACATTTACAGGAAGAGCGTTTACATCTAGACCATTTGGCAGTATAACTTTTAAATTATCTACCACTGGGTTTGGTGTAGCCTTAAATTCTATAATGTTAATCTGTTTAGTAAAAGTACCTTCGCAAGCTTGAGCTGTCTTAATTTCTAACAATCCAGACTTTAAATTTTCTAATATTATATTGTCTTGACTAGTTATTAAAATAACTTCACCATTTAAAATCACTGTGTAAGGCGCTGTACCTCTGTACATGTTAACCTCAATATCTTCTCCATTATTTTGTTCTATAAGCTCTAGTTCTATTGTTTCTGCAGCTTCAACACTTACTTCTGAACATTGAACATGGTCATATTCGTTAACAGACACACATATAGTATATGGTCCACCTACAGTTAAGTTTTCTATAGTTAAGTTGTTTGTTGTTAACTGTTCTGAAATATTTGTTCCTGGACCATTAACGGTAACCGTATAAGTTACATATGTTTCATTTACATTAATATTTATCTTACCGTTATCTTGTCCTTCGCATGTTTCTGAAACTACTTCTATTGAAATGTTATCTTGAGCTGCATAACTAGTATCACAAATATCTCCTATCCCGTTATTGTTAACGTCTTCTTGATTTGGATTAGGTGTATCAACACAATTATCTATAGAATCTACGACACCATCTCCATCTGAATCCTGACAAACATCTCCTACTCCATCATTATTACTATCTAATTGGTCTGGATT
This sequence comes from Mesoflavibacter sp., assembly GCF_964226795.1. Taxonomy (NCBI): domain Bacteria; kingdom Pseudomonadati; phylum Bacteroidota; class Flavobacteriia; order Flavobacteriales; family Flavobacteriaceae; genus Mesoflavibacter; species Mesoflavibacter sp. Next base: position 211,798 of record NZ_CAXQQP010000005.1, on the reverse strand, counting down.
AGCTATTGTTGGACAATTATCATTTATATCTAATATTCCGTCTTGATCTGTATCTTGACAAACATCTCCAATTCCGTTGTTATCAACATCAGATTGATCTGCGTTTGCAACACTTGGGCAGTTATCTACACCATTAACAACACCATCATTGTCATCATCTCCATTTGGATCAAAAGAGAACTGTCCTGAAAATATACCTCTACCATAAGTAGCTGCAAAAACCATATTATCGTCTCTTAAATCTAAATCTAAAACTTTAACATTTGACATTCCGTTAAATGCAGGATTCCAAGTTGGATTAGCATCAGAAAAGTTGGTTGTATACCAAACACCTAACTCTGTACCTATAATTACTTCTTCATTATTTAAAGGATTTCTTAATATTGACTTTACTGGTAAATCTGGAAGATTACCTTCTTTAGTCTGCCAGTTAGCTCCTCCGTCATTTGTGTACCAGATATTTTCTACTCCGTAGTTATGAATGGTAACAAAAATTTCGTCTTCATTATTACCTAACTCAATATCAGACACACTTCCTACTATAAAATTATTAAGTTCTAACTCTGTCCAAGTAGGACTACTACCATCTGCATTTTCTACTTTAAAAATATCTCCTAAAACTGTTCCTACAAATAAGGTTGAAGATGTTGTTGTAAAAGGAGAAACTGTTAAAGCAGTTGGTGTACTATCAAATTCAGAATTTGTTAAATCTGAAGACGTTAAAGTTGAGCTAGATTTTATGCCTGAGTATCTTCTTATTACAGTACTAAGGTTGTTAGAATAATTTGAATATAAAATATCCAGATTAGAGTCTAATGCTTGTGGGTTAATAAAAGCTCCGTTAGAAGCATTTTCATTATTAATTGTTACGTTAGTATTAGTTTCTAAATTAAATAAATTAATACCTGAGTTGTACACGTAGTTTCTAATAAAATACTTATCGTCTCCTTGATCAAAAAATGTATAAGCACCATCACCTCCATATGCTTCTACAGAACTATCCGCTCCATTTGAATTTGCATTTTGAAACAATTGCGTACCATTATCTTGTAAACCTCCTGCAAAATAATCTCCGTTAAAAGCTGTTGTTGGAGCTACACCGACAGTGTAAAATTGACTTGTATTAAAATCTTTATCTCTTGGACTTAAGACTACACCTGCATTTGATGAATAGTAAATTCCACCATCATTTCCTACTAACATGACACTAGAACTATTGTTTCCAAAAACTAAGGCATGTTGATCTGCATGAACTTCTTGATAGCCAAAACCACCATACCAATGAGATAATTGAGACCAAGAAGTACCACTATTAAACGACTTAAATAAATCTATACCTCCAGCATATACTATATCGTCATTTGCTGGATCTACTTCTAAAAGTAAGTCGTAAAAGGCTTGACCTCTAGTAAAGTCATTTGCTGATATACCAGTATCTGCATCATTTGGTAAAGCCATATTAGTAGTTGAAGAGAAACCGTCTTCTGTTTTAATCATTATAACTGGAGCAGTTGTTCCTTCTGCTAGGACATAGATTTTATTAGGATCTGATGAAGAAACTGCTATTTGAGTTCTATCTGCATCTGCTACAACTTCTTCTACACTAAAAGAATTTCCGTCTGTTGAGGATAAGATTGTTCCTCCTCCTTCACCAAAAACATAACTATTAATTGTAGAAACCCAAATTTTATTATCAGCTCCAATTTCTATATCATTTGGACAATACTGAACGCCTCCTGCAAGTGATTGTAAAGAAACTAGTGACCACGAGTTTCCATTATCTGTTGATTTGTATAGTCCAAATTCTGGACCACCTAAATACGTAGTAGCGTTAGCAGATCCGTAAAAACCATCTCCTGCAGCTACATAAACTTCAGAAACACCATTGTTATCTCTTATTTTAATATCATTAATGTGTTGAATACCTGGGACTAAATTTCCTGTAAACGAACTAGACACAGGATTTAAAGAACCTGTCATTGTACTACCTGCAAGAATTGAAGCTTCTAGTATATCTCCATCTGTTTTAGAAATCATTACTGATGGTATTGTAATTGTATTATCATCTCCTCCCATAGGGATAGGTTGACCTACTACATTATTCATCATAATAACTCCTACTGCTCCTGCATTTTGAGCATTTTTTACTTTTTGAGTAAAGTTACAGTTACCTCTTCTTATTAAAGCTATATTGCCCGATATTTGAGCACCATTAACTAATGCGCTACATCCTTCTGTTGGTAATCCTGTTCCATCATCTACTAAAACTATATTTGCCGATATTACAGATGTAATTTCTGGTCCAAAAGCAGTTGTTGGGTATGACAAATAGTCTCCTGCTACATCTGAAGGTGAATTAACAGAAATATTAGATGCAGATTGAAATGATGTATCACCTGTAATACCTCCAAAAACATTTGTCCATGTTGCTCCTGCATCATCAGATTTCCAAACACCACTTCCGTTAACATCTCCTCCTACATAAGATTCTCCTGTTCCTAAGTAAAAGACATTACTATTGTTTGGATCGTATGTTATACAAGATACAGCTAAGTTTTCTGGCACATTAACTCTTTGCCACGATGATTCTGGATTTGATATGTTTGTGTTTTTCCATAAACCGCCACTAACTCCTCCTGCAAAAACAGTTTCATTTGATGCATCGTTTGGATCAAACATTATAGCTCTTGTTCTTCCTCCTACATTGTTTGGTCCTCTTTCTACCCATCCATTATTCATAGCATCACCCGGTACTCTTCCTGCAGCTAATGTATTTAGTCTAGCAGCATTTATGCTATCTCTTAATGGTTGTAATTTTTCTGGTGTTGGTCGTCCTAATAGAGGATTCATTGTAAGTTCCCATTCTTGCTCGTAAAATTTATTTGGTGTTAAACCTTGAGCCTTTCTTTCTGACTTACTTAGTTTTAAAGTGTTTTTAAATGGGCTTTTTTCTAAGTTTTCTGAATGGATATTTCTAACTTGATTGTTTTGTTTTAAAGCAGAATTATCTTCAGAGAAATTTTGATATAATGCAAATATCCCTAAGGCTAATAATAAAATTATTAGTAATTTCTTTTTCATAATATTAAATAATTAATCTTTTTGCTAAAATAATATAAAATATTCTATAATGTAAATCCTTTTATCTTTTTATATTGAAGAATGGCTTGACTATCAGATAATGAAGCTACATAATGACAAATATTTAAAAGTCTTTGATATATACTTCCTTCTTTACTAAGTGTTTCTGGCAAACTCTTTAAAATTAATTTATCATAATTAGATGTTGGTCCTTCTTCAAAATTATTCTGAATAGATTTAGTGTAAGTTGTTAAAAGTGTATTTATTATTTGATAGCCAGCTATTTCTTTTTCTAACACTTCTTTTGATTGATAAATTTTCTCAACACTCAGCTTTATAATGTCATTTATTTGAGCTTCATATTTACTCTTATCTAATAAACTGATATTGAAATCTCCTTTTAAAATATCTTCTTCATTAGTCATAAATATTTGTACAGCTTCGTTTATAAGACTATTAATAGCTAAAGCTCTTAAGTAACTTACTCTATCTTGGGTATTAGTTAACAAAGCATACTTTTTAGTATTTATAGAGTCTCTAACTAGATTAATTAAATACTCTAAAGCAAACTCTTCTTCGATTAAACCTAGATTTATACCGTCTTCAAAATCTATGATTGTATAACAAATATCATCTGCTGCTTCTACCAAAAATGCTAAGGGATGTCTATTGTATCTTAAATGGTCGTCAGATTTTTTTATTAAACCTAATTCTTCAGCTACATCAACAAACGCTTCTTTTTCACTTTGAAAAAAACCATACTTTTTATCTGATATCTGATTAGTTGGCTTTTTAGGTAATGATTCTTTAGGGTATTTTGTAAAAGCACCTAAAGTAGCGTAACTAAGTCTTAATCCTCCTTCTCTGCCAGACCTACTTTGTGTTGCGATTTTAAAACCATTAGCATTGCCTTCAAAATCACATAAATCTTGGTATTCTTTATCAGATAGTTTTGATTGATATTTTTTTCCTTCACCATTTATAAAAAACTCTCCTATAGCTTTTTCTCCGCTATGTCCAAATGGAGGATTTCCTATATCATGAGCCAAAGCAGCAGCAGCAACAATTGCTCCAAAATCATTTGCTTGATATCCTAAAGTGGTTTGTAAATGTGGATGTTTTTCTAAAATCTTTTGACCAACCTTTCTTCCTAAAGAGCGTCCTACAACACTTACTTCTAAACTATGTGTTAAACGTGTGTGTATAAAATCTGTCTGAGACAATGGGATAACTTGAGTTTTATCTTGCAGACTTCTAAACTCTGAAGAAAATATAACCCTATCATAATCCACTTCAAAACCTAAGCGAGTTTCATCTTGTTCTTTTCTTAGTCGTTTATTAGTATCACCAAAGCGCTTTAAGGATAGTAATTGTTCCCAATTCATTATATAAGTTTTTAAGCTGCAATATAAGTATTTGACATGTAAAATGTTCTTCTTTTCAATGTTAACTAAACGTTTTCTAGTAATAAACAAACAACATATCTCATAACATTAAGCTAACTTTTTAGTGATTTACTATTAATACCTAGTTAACTTAGACTTTACAGTTTGATAGTTTCTTTGCACCAAGAATTTAAACAACGTAATGAAAAAAATATTTCTATTATTATTTACATTTTTTAGTGTATACGCAAACGCTCAAGACACTGGTTCTATAGCTGGTAAACTTACTGATAAAGAATTTGACAACGAACCACTTCCTTTTGCTAATATTCTAATTAAAGGCACTTCAAAAGGTACTACTACAGATGATGCTGGTCTTTACATGTTGGATAATCTAAAGCCAGGTGATTATGTAATTGAGTATAGCTTTGTGGGATACGAAACTCAAACAATAGAAGCAACTGTTGAAGCTGGTAAAGTCACCGAAATAAATGTCCCAATGGGCGCTAATGCTGCTTCTTTAGAAGAAGTTGTTATTCAAACAACTACTAAAAGAGAAAGTGAAGTTGCAGTTTTATTAGAACAGAAAAAAGCTGTTGAAATTAAACAAATAATAGGTGCAGACGAATTATCAAGAAAAGGAGTAAGTGATGCGGCTGGTGCAGTCGCTAAAATATCTGGTGTTTCTAAACAAGAAGGATCTAGTAATGTATATGTTCGAGGTTTAGGTGATCGTTACCTTAATACAACTATGAACGGTTTGTCTTTACCATCAAATAATGTTAATAAAAAGAACATTGACTTAAATTTATTCTCTTCAGATGTAATTCAAAATGTATCTATTAGTAAAGCATATGCAGCTCAATTTTACGGAGATTTCTCTGCTGGTAATGTAGATGTAACTTCTAAAGAACATAAAGGTGGAAGTTTTGTAGATGTATTTACTGGTTCTGGTTTTAACACAAATGCTATAGACAAAAACTTTGTAAGAAGTGAAGGGACTGGTTATTTTGGATACTACGGAAGATATGATCACAACCCTTTTGCTGTTATATTATCTCACGGTGTTGATCCTGTAAACGTAAACTCACCTATCAATGTGGCTTATGGAGCATCTGGAGGAAGCTCTCATTCATTTGAAAACGGTTCAAGATTAAGTTTCTTTGTTACAGGAGGATTTGAAAATAACTACGAATACAGAAACGGTAAAGCTGTAGATTTTTCTACTGTTGAGAAAAAAGCATTTGAAGCTGCAGAAGAATATGAATATTCTACAACTACTACTGCTATGGCGAACTTAAACTACAAAATAAACAGTGATAATAACATAAGTTTTAATTCAGTATTTATTAATAGTTCTTCAGATGTTGTCGGTTATTTTGGTATTGATGGAACAGGTAGAAATAGAGATGCAATTTTAAATACAGACCAAGGGTTTTACCAACAAAATGTTCAGTTTGATCAAACTAAAATGTTTGTTAATCAATTATTAGGAAATCACAAATCAGGAAAATTTGAGTTAGATTGGGGATTTGGTTACAACAAAGTATTTTCTGATCAACCAGACAGAAAGCGTTTTAGCGTAGAAAATTATCAATATGCTTTAGATAATGATCCTTCTACTAACCCAACATTCTACAGTAATGTTGTTTTTGATAATCAACGTTATTTTCAAAAAATTGAGGATGATGAGTACAACGGACGTTTAAATCTGTCTTATGAAGCTAATGAAAAATTAAAATTCAATATCGGTTATAATGGTCGTAACAAGAAAAGATTATTTAATAACATAAGATATGGTTACGATATAGTTGATGGTAGCTACGAAATTACAGATATAAACAACTTAAATTCTGTCTTTAACCTAGATAATTTAAATCTAAATGCAAGTAGTGGTGGTATTTACGAAATTAAAGTAATTAAACCTTACCCAACTTTATCTAACACAAATAGACCAGGACTTTTTGAAAATACGTACACAGGTAAACTAGACATCTATGCTGGATATTTAGATGCTGAAATAAAAGTTGGAGAAAAATGGTTATTTGTTCCTGGTATTAGAATAGAAAGCTTTGAACAAAACATAGCCTATGATGTAATAAACTTAGGTAACAATGGTAACGATTCTAAAACATCTAAAGAAACTTTTATCCTACCTAGTTTAAACATTAAATACGCTATAAACGAAGACCAAAATCTACGTTTCTCTGCAAGTAAAACAGTATCTACACCAGAGTTTAAAGAAGTAGCTCCGTTTGTTTATGAAGATGTATCTGTACGATATGGAGGTAACCCTGATGCTTTAGGATACTCTGATATTTATAACGCCGATTTAAAATTTGAATCTTTCTTTGGAAGAGGTGAAATATTCTCAGTTGGTGTATTTGCAAAACAAATTAACGATCCAATTAATTTAGTTGTTGTTGGTGATGCTACAGGAACACAACGTTACGTAAGAACTGGTGATAAAGCTGAAGTTTACGGTGTTGAAGTAGAGTTGAGAAAGAACATTATTGAAGACGAAAACGAAGACGCTGTTTTAGCTTTTGGTGTAAACGCAACTTACATGGACACTAAACAAGATTTATACGAAAATATAGACGGAACTTTTGACTTAGCTTTTAATAAAAGTGAAGATGAGTTACAAGGCGCTTCTCCTTTAATCTTAAATGCAGATATAAGCTACTCTCCTACTTTTAACAACTACAAACCGGTAGCTAACGTAGTATTCTCTTACTTTTCAGACAGAATAGATGCATTAGGATCTGGAGATCTTGGTAATATTATAGAAAAAAGTGTTCCTACTTTAGATTTTGTTTGGAAAAACACTATTAAGGACAATTTTGAAGTTAATCTTAGTGCAAAAAATTTACTAAACCCTTCAATACAATACGTTAGACAAGACCAAAATCAAGGTGACATTTTAGTTACATCTGCTAATGGTAAAGGTGTAACAGATTATAAAAGAGGTATCAACTTAGGACTTCAACTTAAATACAAATTTTAAATATCAATAACACAATTAAGAATAAAAATTAAAAACTAAAAAAATGAAAAAACAAATAATTCTTGGTTTAGCATTAGTATCTATGATATTTTCATGCTCTACAGACGACACTTCAGATATTGTAATTAATGACAATAGTGTTACAAATAACAACTCTGGCGGTGGTACAACAGATCCTCAAACAATTTTCTTATCTGGTACTTACACAGAAGATTTAACTTTAGACGCAAATAACACTTACAAAATTAATGGTTCTTTAATCATGGCAAGTGGTACTACATTAACTATTCCTGCTTGTATGACTATTGAAGCTTTAGCTTCTGGAGCAGACGTTTATGTAGCAATCTCTCAAGGTGCTAAAATTGTAGCTAATGGTACTCAAGATTGCCCTATAGTATTTACTTCTGATGCTGCTAACCCAGCTGCAGGAGATTGGGGAGGATTAATTTTATTAGGAAGAGCACCAATAAACTCTGTAACAGGAACAAACACAGCAACTTCAGAAATTGCTAGTCTACCATACGGAGGAAATATTTCTGATGATGATTCTGGATCTTTAAACTATGTACGTGTAGAGTATTCTGGTGGAGCTGCAGATGGACAATCTGAAAACAATGGTATTTCTTTTTACGGTGTAGGTAACGGTACAGATGTTAATTACATCCAAGCTTACGCAGGTAAAGATGATGGTATCGAGTTTTTTGGTGGTACAGTAAATGCTAATTATGTTTCTGTTATCAATGCAGAAGACGACTCTGTAGACTGGACAGAAGGTTACTCTGGTACGTTAACAAACGTATATATATCTAACAGAATTACTGACGATAAAGCTATTGAAGCTGATGGATACAACACAGATTTTAGCAACGCTACAGGTACATTCTCTAAACCAACCGTTAACAACTTAACAATTGTTGGTCAAGGTACAGCTGCAGGACATGCAGAAGCTATAAGACTAAGAGCAGGAACACAAGGTATCTTTAACAACGTACATATTACAGGATACATCGAAGGTTTTGATCTTGATGATCAAGACACAGGTAATGGTGTTATTAGTGACGATTTACAAGTTACTAATGTAACATTTGTAGATGTTACTACTAAAGTAAAAAATGACACAACAGTATCTTTTACAGATGCAGACTTCTACGTAGGTGAAGGAAACGGAGCAACTAATGATTATGCTACTTGGGGAGCAGGTTGGACTGCTGAATAAGCTAATTTTAAAAAATAAAAAAAAGCACCTTTTTGAGGTGCTTTTTTTATTTCTAAAAATATAAATTAATCTCTATCTGCTACAGCAGAAGTGTTTTTCCAAGTGTTTACAGAAGTAATACTGTTCGATGAATAATCTACTTCTTTTAAAGTATCGTCTGTCCAAAAAAACCACTTCCCTACTTTTTTACCATTGTCATAAGCACCTACTACAATTTTATCACCATTTGCATCATATTTTGTCCAAACTCCTTGTAACTTATTATTCTTATTAAAAAAACCTTGTTGTGCAATAGCACCATTATCATGATAGTATGTTGCTTGGATTAAATCTCCTTTTTTCTCCATTGTTGGCTTATTAACTTCTTGAGCTGAAACAAACCCTGTAATTAACACCGCAAAAGCCAAAATTAAATTTTTCATAGTATATATTTTTTTAAGATTATTATTAATGTTTACATAACAAATATAGTTTATTTTTTACAATTTAGACACCTTTACATAACATTAACTTAACATTAAAAAGATAAAATATTGATTATCAAGTGTTTGAAAATTAAAATTTAACATTAAAAATCAATCAATTACATAAAATATTAGCAGTTTTAAGGGATATTTTACTTAAAAATTATAGAAAACTAAAAAAGAACATAACATTAAGTTAACATTACGTTGAAGATAAAAGATGAAATTTGCCATAATAAATTAACCATAATTAATGGAAAACATATACTTATTCATGATAATTGCTTTAGCTATTTTAGCTATTGCAGATCTTGTTGTTGGAGTTAGTAATGACGCTGTAAACTTCTTAAATTCAGCTATTGGCTCTAAAGCTATCTCTTTTAAAACTATAATGATTGTTGCTAGTATTGGTGTTGCTTTAGGTGCCATATTTTCTAGTGGTTTAATGGAAGTTGCTAGAAAAGGAATTTTTAATCCTGGCGAATTTATGTTTGATGAAATCATGATCATCTTTATGGCGGTAATGATTACAGACATATTACTACTAGACTTTTTCAACTCTGTTGGTATGCCTACCTCAACAACAGTTTCTATTGTATTTGAATTATTAGGTGCTGCAGTTGCAGTTTCTTTAATTAAAATCTGGTCTGATGGCGGAACTTCTTCAGAATTAATAAACTATATCAATACATCTACTGCAACAAAAATTATCCTTGGTATATTACTCTCGGTGGTTGTTGCATTTACAGTTGGTGCTATTGTACAATGGTTTACCCGTTTACTTTTATCCTACAACTTTCAAGAAAAAGCGAATTGGGTTGGCGCTTTATTTGGTGGTATTGCATTAACTGCAATTACATATTTTATTTTAATAAAAGGGATAAAAGGTACACCTTATGCCGATTTAAAATTTGAATATACCAATGGTCTAACCATTAAAGAATACCTAGAAAGTAATGTTATAAACATTATAGGGATTAACCTTGTTGTATGGAGTGCTATTTCTTTTGGTTTAATAACCGCATTAAAACAAAACATATATAAAATCATAATTTTAGTAGGTACGTTTGCCTTAGCACTTGCTTTTGCAGGAAACGATTTAGTAAACTTTGTTGGTGTATTTATTGCGGGTTGGCAATCGTATCAAGAGTATGTTGCACAAGGTTTACCAGCTTCAGAATTATCAATGAAATTTTTATCTAAAGCTGTAGAAACGCCTACCCTACTTCTTTTTATAGCAGGTATGATAATGGTAGTTACCTTATGGTTTTCTAGTAAAGCAAAAGACGTAGTAAAAACATCTTTAGACTTATCTAGCCAAAGTAACACAAAGGAACGTTTTCAGCCTAACTTTTTATCCCGTGGATTTGTTAGATCTGCAATGTTAATGTCTCAGATGTACTCTTATGTTGTACCTAACTCGTGGCAAGAAAAAATAAATAAGCAATTTGAAACTCCTGCTATTGATTTAACATTAAAAGAAGAAGATATACCTGCATTTGACTTAGCTAGAGCAGCTGTTAACCTTATGGTTGCTGCAGTACTAATATCTTTAGCTACATCTTTAGGGTTACCATTATCCACAACATACGTTACATTTATGGTAGCAATGGGTACATCTTTAGCAGATCGTGCTTGGGGCGCAGAAAGTGCTGTGTATCGTGTTGCTGGTGTAATTAATGTAATAGGCGGATGGTTTTTTACCGCTTTTATAGCTTTTGTCGCATCTGCATTAATTGCTTACTTACTACATCTTAATGTAAAGGTTATGACACCTATATTATTACTTATTGCATTTACATTATTAGTAAGAAATTATATAGCTCATAACAAGAAAAACTCAAAAGCTAAAGAAGAAGACAGCTTATTTAAAGCAGAAAGTAGCTCTGTCCAAGGAGTAATTCATGAAAGTGCCGATAACATAGCTAATGTTGTAAAGAGAGGAAACAAAATTTACACCAATGCAGTTAATGGCTTAGCTAAACAAGATATAAATGCGTTAAAGAAAAATAGAAGACAAATCACAAAACTATCTAATGAAGTTGATGATTTAAGAGATCATATTTTCTATTTTATTAAAAACTTAGACGAGTCTAGTGTTGAAGCAAGTAGTTTTTACATTAACATTTTGGGTTACTTACAAGACATGACGCAATCATTAGATTACATATCTAAGATTAGCTACAAACATGTACATAACAACCACAAAAAACTTAAATTCAACCAACTTAAAGAACTAAAGTTAGTAGACGAAGCTTTAGAAAAGCTATTAATGGATACAAAAGATGCTTTTAAATCTCGTTCTTTTGAAGATATAGCACGCATTTTAAACAACAGAGGTAAAGTGTACGACTTGGTAAAAGAAAAAATACAAATGCAGGTTGAACGTACTCGTACTGAAGAATCTTCACCTAAAAATACAACACTTTATTTTAGTTTATTATTAGAAACTAAAGATTTACTTAGTGCTACAATGAACTTACTAGACGAATACAATCAAGCTTTTGACAGTAAGGTACCACCAGCTAGAGTGGCTGAAAACGAAGAAGAATAAATCACTTTAATTAAAAATATCAACTAAAAAGCCTCAATAATTGAGGCTTTTTTAATGCTTAAATTTTGACTTTAACAAAATTTAAACATCTATACCATGTTAGAGAGCGTAAATAAAGTAACTCAAAAATTTAAACTATTTATGAAAAAACTAACATTAGTAGCACTAAGCGCAATATTTTTAACTGCTTGCGTTTCAAAAAAGAAATATTTAGCCTTAGAACAAGAAAAAGGTGAAATTAAAAGTGAACTAACTAAAACCAGAGTAGAAAAAGAAGAACTTGAAAAAAAGTTTGCCATTATAGAAGCTAGAGTTCAAAATTACAACTCTAAAATTAATAACCTTACCGAAGAAGTTGGAGAGCTTACAGAAGAAAACAAAACAAAATTTGATGCAGTTGGTAACAAAGCTGTTATTTCAGAACAATCAAAAATTGGCATGCGTAAAACTTTAAGTAAGGTAGACCCAGAAGTGATGAAGTATGTAACGACTCTTGAAGATTCTATGAACTTAGCTTTATCTTTAAACCTTAAAAAATTTGTTGATGAAAGTGAAATTGATGAAAGCGATGACATATCAATAAATATTGACGAAACTGTAGTAATGATTTCAATTTCAGATAAAATGCTATTTAATACAGCTAGCTATAGAATTAATAACAAAGCCAATAAAGTATTAAAAAAAGTAGCAGATGTAATTAAGTCAGAACCAAGCTTAAATGTTATGATTGAAGGTCATACAGATTCAAGAACCATTAATACAGACAAAATACAAGATAATTGGGACTTAAGTGTACTACGTGCAACTTCTGTTGTTAGAGCATTACAAAAAGACTATGGTGTACCGCCAGAGCAATTAATTGCAGCTGGAAGAAGCAGTTACCAACCACTAACCGATAACGACAGTAAAGAAAACCGCGCTAGAAACCGTAGAACACGCATTGTAATATTACCAAATATTGATAAGTTTTTTGCACTAATGGCCTCTAGTGAAACGCTAGAAGCTAACGATATGTAAATTATAAATCTATAATTTGAAAATAAAAAAGAGTAGACATAAATCTACTCTTTTTTATTTTATATTGTTTACAATAAACTACCTCATTTTATCAGCTACTTTTTCTAGCTCGCTGTACCAATCTTCTCCAAACTTTCTTATTAAAGCGTCTTTTACAAATTTATAAATTGGTACTTGTAATTCTTTACCTAGTGAGCAAGCATCATCACAAATATCCCAGCGTTCATAGTTTACTGCAGAAAACTCTGTATAATCTTTAACTCGTATTGGATATAAATGACAAGATATTGGTTTTTTCCAATCTATTTCACCTTTATTAAAAGCCTCTTCAATACCACAAAGCGCAGTTTTTTTGTCATCAAAAATAACATAGGCACAATCTGCATTGTCAATTAAGGGTGTTTCAATTTCGTCCCAGTCGTTAGTTGTAGATGTTCCTTGTGCTTCTATAGCTTCTATACCTTCTTTACGTAAAAAAGGTTTAACCTTCGGGTAGATTTCTTCAAGAATATCTGCCTCTTCTTTAGACAAAGGTGCACCAGCATCTCCATCTATACAACATGCACCTTTACAAGCCGATAGATTACAGACAAAGTCCTTTTCAATAATATCTTCAGAAACAATAGTTTTTCCTAACTGAAACATTTTGATTTAATATTTTTTGCAAATATAGAGCTATTTGTTTCAAAAAAAAGACCTTAAAAAGAAATCAATATTTCGCTTGAATTTCAACGAATTAAAACTAATTTTGCGCCAAATTTAAACCCTAATACTATGTCGTTAAGTTTTAAAGAAATCTTTACCGTATTTATGGTCCTTTTTGCTGTAATTGATATTGTAGGTAATATTCCTATTATTATAGATTTACGTAAAAAAGCTGGTCATATTCAAAGTGAAAAAGCAGCTATTATTGCTGGTATTATTTTGATTGCATTTTTGTTTTTAGGTAAAAGTATATTAAATCTAATTGGTATTAATGTTAACTCTTTTGCTGTTGCAGGTGCGTTTATTTTGTTTTTTATTGCTTTAGAAATGATTTTAGGCATCACCCTTTATAAAGATGAAGAAACTAATCCAATGACAGCTTCTGTTTTTCCGTTAGCGTTTCCGCTTATTGCTGGACCTGGAAGTTTAACAACATTATTATCGTTACGTGCAGAATATAGTATCCAAAACATAATTGTAGCAGTAGTTTTAAATGTTATAGTTATTTACATTGTTTTAAAAACATCAAGACGTATAGAGCGACTAATAGGTCAAAACGGTATACAAATTATTAGAAAAGTTTTTGGTGTAGTATTATTAGCTATTGCTGTAAAACTATTTACCGATAACATTAAAATCTTATTAGCTTAAATATTGTATTTTTGTATAAACTTTTACAAAGCATTTATACATCTTTAAACTAATGAAAATCTTTATACATATTCTTACATTATTAGCTGTAGCATTAATTATTTTTAACGCTACACAATTAAATCTTGACGCTTTACTAGAAGGACAAAGTTTAATTGCTCTAATTACAATTGTTGCCTCTTTGTGCGCTATAATGTTACTTCAAATTTTACGTATTTCTAAAAAAATTGAAGCTAAAAGTAAAGGACTTTAAGATGAAAGATACAATTATTATTGGTGGTGGCGCAGCTGGACTTTCTTGTGCATTGGTTTTAGGTTCTGGGTTAAAAAAACCTTTTGCAGAAGGAAAAAATGTTGCTATTATTATGCATCAAAAAGCTTCGCATTTACAAACTGCATTATTTAATAACGTATTAGGATTACAACCTGGCACATTAGGTGATGATATTCTTAAAGATGGAAAAGAGCAATTAGCTAACTTATATCCAGAAGTAGAGCAAATAGAAAAAGAAAAAGTAAAAAAAATTGAAGAAACTAACTTTGGCTTTACTGTAACCACTAATAAACAAAGCTACGACACTAAACGTGTAGTAGTTGCTGTTGGATATACTAATTTATTAGACATTGAAGGTCTTGAAAGTTACATAAAACCTCATCCTAGAGCTGTTATTGAAAAAGATAGAATCTGGTTAGAAAACAAAGATCATTTAGTTAAAAAAAACCTATATGTAGCAGGTACATTAGCTGGTTGGCGTAGTCAATTTGCAATTGCATCTGGTAGCGGTGCACATGTTGCTACAGATATTTTAACAATTTGGAATAATGGCAAGCACACTAAAGTGCATGATAAGGCGTAGGTGATTTTAGTCTTACAGAAAAGATTACTCTTCAACTTCTACTTTCTGATGTAATTGGATTACCTTATCAATCATATCATCGTGTTTGTTAAGTATTTTATGGTAAGCACCAAAACCATATAGCTGTTCTGCTATTGTAGCTTTTAGGTAATGCTTAACTTCTTCTCTATAGGCTACAAAAACAATGTTAGATCTTGTTTTAATTTTCAAATACTCTTCAAAATCTTTAATCATATTATCCTCTACTAAATAATTATCAAAAAAGTCTTGTCTTGATATAGAAGAGTAATAATTGCGGTCTTTTTCTATTTCTTCAAAAATGAAATTATTAAAAAAACCTTTTCTTTCTAAAAAGCTAAGTGTTTCGTTTTCCATTTTTCTGTTTAAAGGCACAAAAACATCTGGTATAATTCCGCCACCACCATACACCACTTTTCCTTTTGGTGTTGTAAATTTTAAAGAGTCTGCCACTTCAATTTTAGATTCGTCAATTAGCTCACCACTTTTCATTCTGTACGAATAATCATCATAGTAATCTGTATTACCATTAGCGTAAGACCTTTGTATAGATCGCCCTGTTGGTGTATAATATTTAGATACTGTTAAACGTACTGCGCTACCATCTCCTAATTGCATTTCGCGTTGGACTAAACCTTTTCCGTAAGATCGTCTTCCTACAATTGTACCTTTATCGTTATCTTGTAAAGCGCCTGCAATAATCTCTGAAGCTGATGCTGAATTTTCGTCTATCATTACAAAAAGTTCACCATTTTCAAAATCTCCTTTAGATGTTGAGTAGCTTTTTTCTATATCTCCTTTTTTGTTTTTTGTATAAACAATAAGTTTATTGTCCTCTAAAAATTCGTCAACAATATTCACAGCTATTTCTAAAAATCCTCCAGGATTTTCTCTTAAGTCTAAAACTAGACTATTTGCACCTTCTTTTTTTAAACGTTTTAATGCTTTTTTAAACTCTTTGTAAGTGCTTTCTGCAAAACGATTAATTTTTATGTAACCTAAATCTTCGGTTAACATGTATGCTGCATCTACACTTTTTATAGGTACAACATCTCTTGTTACGTTAAAGGTTAAAAGTTTGGGTTCGCCTTTTCTGTAGACTTTTAACTTGACTTCAGAATAACGCTTACCTCGTAAAGTTTCTACTAAACTATCATTTGTTTCGCCTAAAAGAGATTTTCCGTTTGCTTCTAGTATACGGTCGCCACCTTTTATTCCTGCTTTAGCACTTGGACCGTTTTCAACAGTTTTTATTACTGTTATTGTGTCTTTAAATGTGTAAAAATTAATACCAATACCCACAAAATTTCCTTTCATGTTTTCGGCAGAACGTTTCATTTTATCTTTAGGAATATAAACCGAATGTGGATCTAAGTTATCTAATATTCCGTTTACGGTAACGTCTACTATACTATCTGTATTGACATCTTCTACGTATTCGTAATCTATATAATCAATTAGCCTATTTAACTTGTCTTTTTTACTGTTTGATGTAAATAGTTTATCTGATGTGTCTCCAAAGTCTAAATTACCACCAATAAATATGCCTGCTGCTACTGCTAGTCCTATTATAAATGGTATGTAAACTTTAAATTTTGACATTATTCTTCTAATTGTTCTATATGTTCTACTTGTATACCTGCTTTGGTTAAAAATTTTATACCAGAATCGTCTTTATATCCTTGATTATATACTACGCGTATTATACCTGCTTGGTGTATTAGCTTACTACACTCTTTACACGGTGATAGTGTTATATATAATGTTGCTCCTTTACAGGATTGCGTTGATGAGGCTACTTTTAATATTGCATTAGCTTCGGCATGTAAAACATACCATTTGGTGTAACCTTCTTCATCTTCGCAAAAATTTTCGAAACCTGTTGGTGTTCCGTTATAACCATCAGAGATTATCATTCTATCTTTTACAATAACTGCGCCAACTTGTTTGCGTTTACAGTAAGATAATTTTCCCCATTCTTTAGCTATACGCAAATACGCCTTATCGTATTTTAATTGTTTTTTTTTGGACATGTAGTTAGTTTTTGTCGGATGTTTAGGTAGACAAACAAAAAACCTAACCCAAACCTATAACGAAGATATAAGGTTAGTATTTTAATTACAATTTAAAAGGATAAGTTTTATGAAAACTTTAGATAAAATTGGCTCTTTTTAATATTTAATTACTACAAAATCCAATTATCTATTAACATCGGAATTACTAGTCCTATTACTATTGAAGAGACTACCATCATCCAATCTCTTTTAGAAAACCTAAATATTGTTTGAAATATGTATCCTAAAAATAGAACAATAAAGACTATTATTATTTGCGCTATTTCTATACCTAAAGCAAACTCTAATAAAGCTATAAATTTATTATCGCCAGATTCTAAGTTCATTCTAAATTCTCTTCCAAAACCAAAACCGTGTATTAAACCAAAAAACAATGTCGACACAAATAGAATACCTATTTTCTGGCTATTTTTTTGCTTACCAGCAGTAAACACATTGTAAACTGCCATAATTAAAATGGTAATTGGTATTAAAAACTCAATCAAACTTGCTTGTACACGTACATGACCATAAACAGACAAAATTAAAGATAAAGTATGTCCTACTGTAAACATGGTAACCAGTAATAAAACGCGTTTCCAATCTCTAAATAAATAAGGTACAGCTAATACGATTAAAAATAATACATGGTCATATGCGTTAATATCTAGCACATGATTCATTCCATATTGTACAGTTTGCCAAAAGTCGTTAAACATTAGGTGTTATTTTTAGGGTTGGGTAAATATACAAAAAGTAAAAAAACGCAAAAGTAATTTCAATATTTACTTGTGTCAAAACTTAAAACTTATTTTTGGTTGTATCTTCGCCAAAAAAATACTCAATTCGCATCTAATACTAATGGTAAAAACAATTTTTAAATTTATAGCACTTACACTTCTATTTTCAATATTAACCTTAACTAGTTGTAAGGAAAATAAAACACCAGTAGAAAAAAATGAGATTACTAATATTGCTACTTTAGAATATAAAATTAGCTCTAAATTAGGTGAAGGCGCTATATGGAATTATAAAACTGAAGAATTATACTGGGTAGATATTGAAGGGCAAACACTAAATATATATAACCCTAAAACAAAAAATAATAACGTAATTAAAATACCATCAAAAATAGGAACCGTTGTCCCTTACACAAAACAGCAAGCGGTTATAGCTCTTGAAGATGGTATATATCAGGTAAATTTAGACAACGGAAAATTAAATCAAGTTTCTGATATTGAAGCTTCGATGACCGAGAACCGTTTTAATGACGGAAAGTGTGACCCACAAGGAAATTTTTGGGTTGGTTCTATGCATTTAAAAGAATCTTCACCTAAAGCAAGCTTATATAAAGTAGCACCTAACGGAACTACAACAAAAATGATTGATAGTGTTACAATTTCTAACGGAATTGTTTGGTCTAAAGATGCAAAAACCATGTATTATATAGACACACCAACCAAAACCATTAAAAGTTATGATTACGACATAAAGACCAGTACAATTTCTAACGAAAAAGTAGCAGTTAATGTCCCAGAATCTTTAGGCTATCCAGACGGAATGACTATTGATCAAAATGATATGTTATGGGTTGCTTTATGGAATGGTAATGCTGTAGCGCAATTTAATCCAAAAACAGGACAGCTAATTTCAAAAATAGAAGTACCTGCACATAATGTAACATCTTGTGCTTTTGGAGGCAAAAACTTGGATGTTTTATATATCACAACGTCTACCAACGATATGACAAATGAAGAAAGAGAAAAATATCCTCTAGCAGGATCTATTTTTAAATATAAACCAGAAGCTAAAGGCAGACCAGCTTTCTTTTTTAAAGAAGCAATTAGATAAAACAAAAAACAATATTAATTCTTGCTATTATAGTAGGAATTTGTAAATTTAATACTTGGGAAATTCAGAAAAAATGAAGAAAAGCATCACATTAAAAGAGTTATCAAAAATATTAGGTGTTTCAATATCAACAATATCTAAAGCATTAAATGATAGCCCAGAAATTAGTCATGATACCAAAACTAAAGTAAAAGAACTTGCTGCACTTCATAAATATCAACCTAATGTATTAGCTAGAAATTTAAAATCTGGAACTACCAAAACCATAGCTGTAGTTATCCCAAGTGTACAAAACTTCTTTTTTGCACAAGTTTTATATGGTATTGAACAAGAAATTGCAAAAACAGACTACAACTTAGTTGTTAGTCTTACTAATGAATCTTTAGAAAAAGAATCTAATAACTTAAACCATTTCTCAAACGGAATTGTAGACGGTTTTATAGTAACCGCTTCTGAAGAAACTCAAATTAAAAAAGAATATACCCATTTTACATCTGCTCTAGATAACAAAAAAGCTATTGTCATGTTTGACAGAGTAGTTAAAGATATTAATTGTGATAAAGTTTTGGTAGATGATAAAGAAGCAGTTTACAAAGCTACATCACATTTAATAAAATCTGGAAGAAAAAAGATAGCACTAGTATCAACTATTAGCAACTTAACAGTTGGTAAATCAAGAATAGCAGGTTATAAACAAGCCCTTAATGAAAACGGAATAGAGTTTTTAGAGTCTTATGTAGTATCATCATCCGAAGAAGGTATAAAAAAAGAAACAGATTTATTTTTAAGTAATAATCAAACAGATGCTATAATAGCATTAGATATTCAATCATCATTATCTGGTCTAAAATCTGTTAAAGAAAAAGGATTAGAAATACCTAAAGACGTTGCTATTATTGGCTATTCTAGTGAAAGAACAGCATCTCATCTAACTCCAGAATTGTCTACTATAAGCCAAAATGGTATAGAAATAGGAAGAAAAGCCACAAAATTATTGATAGATCGATTAAAATTCCCTGAGAAACCATTTGAAAATATAGTAGTCGCTTCAATAATCCAAAACAGACAATCCTCATAAAAAAAGTCTTCTAAACAACACATTTAGAAGACTTTGTACTCAAGGTGGGAATCGAACCCACACTTCCGAAGAAACCGGATTTTGAATCCGGCGCGTCTACCAATTCCGCCACTTGAGCAATTAGGAAGTGCAAAATTAAATATAATTTTAATCTTTTATACTAAAAATAGCTACTAATGTCTTTTAAAGCTGAAAAATTATACTAAATTTGCACCTCAAATAAAAATCTGTAGTCTTAAGTGCTGCTTAACAACACATTACTATGTCTAGTACAACAACAGAAGCCAAAATATTTTCTATAACGCAAAGTAAAACTTTAGCAGAAAAAATTGCGGCTGCTTACGGTACTAATCTAGGTAAAATAATTACCTCAACGTATAGCGATGGAGAGTTCCAGCCTTCTTATGAAGAATCTATAAGAGGAACAAGAATTTTCATAATTGGATCTACAAATCCTAGTTCTGAAAATTTAATGGAAATGTTATTAATGATAGATGCCGCAAAACGTGCATCTGCAAGACACATAACAGCAGTACTACCTTATTTTGGTTGGGCTAGACAAGACAGAAAAGACAAACCAAGAGTACCAATTGCAGCAAAATTAGTTGCAAAAATGTTGGAAACTGCAGGAGCAACTCGCATTATAACAATGGATTTGCATGCAGACCAAATACAAGGGTTCTTTGAAAAACCAGTAGATCACTTATTTGCATCTACTATATTTTTACCTTATTTAAAGGAGTTAAATTTAGACAATTTAACTATAGCTTCTCCAGATATGGGAGGATCAAAACGTGCCTACGCATACTCTAAAGCATTGCAAAGCGATGTAGTAATATGCTATAAGCAACGTGCTAAAGCCAATGTAATTTCTCATATGGAACTTATTGGTGACGTAACGGGTAAAAATGTTGTATTAGTTGATGATATGGTTGATACTGCTGGAACATTAACCAAAGCTGCCGATTTAATGATGGAAAGAGGAGCAAAAAGCGTAAGAGCGATTTGTACTCATCCAATATTATCTGGCACCGCTTATGAGAGATTAGAAAACTCTAGATTAGAAGAGTTAATTGTAACAGATTCTATACCTCTTAAACAAGAAAGCAAAAAAGTAAAAGTTTTAAGCTGCGCAAATTTATTTGCAGAAGTAATGCATAACGTACACCATAATGCATCAATAAGCTCAAAATTTATAATGTAGAAATAATTAAATAAATATAAATAACAATTATGAAATCAATTACAATCAACGGATCTCAAAGAGAAAGCGTGGGCAAAAAAGCAACAAAAGCCTTACGTAATGCTGGTCAGGTTCCTTGCGTATTATACGGAGGAGACAACCCAGTGCATTTCTCTGCACCAGAATTAGCCTTCTCAAAACTAGTATACACGCCAAATGCGCATACAGTTGTGATTGAGCTGGAAAATGGTGACACTTACAATGCTATTTTACAAGACATTCAGTTTCACCCAGTAACAGATAATATTTTACACATTGACTTCTATCAATTATTTGATAACAAAGAAGTAACAATGGAAATTCCTGTACAATTCACAGGTAACTCTAGAGGTGTAAGAAATGGTGGTGTTTTACGTAAAAACAAACGTAGCTTACGTGTAAAAGCGTTACCTGGTAATTTACCTGATTACATCGAAGCAGATATTACAGATTTAAAGATTGGTAATAAGCTTTATATTACTGCTTTAAACAGTGAAGACTTCAAATTTATGCACCCAGACAACACTGTAGTTTGTCAAGTAAGACGTTCTAGAGCATCTATGGCTGTTGCTGCTGACGATGAAGATGAAGATGAAGACGTACCAGCAACTGAAACAGACGATGTTGCTGCTGTAAAAGAATAAACTCTTTTTAAACTCATAAATAAAGCATTCTGATAATTCAGGATGCTTTTTTTATTTTTGAAAAAAAACTTTAATAAGATGTGTGATTTTTTCAAAAAATTATTTAAAAAAATCCAACTGTATTAGTTAATAAACAAAACCCTATGAAAAAATTTTTAATTGTTGGCTTAGGAAATATTGGCGAAAAGTACACAAATACAAGACATAATATCGGTTTTAAAATTTTAGACCAATTAGCGTCTAAAGAAGAATTAACTTTTGAGACAGTTAAACTAGGAGGTGTTACCACTTATAAATTTAAAGGAAGAACATTTATACTTTTAAAGCCCAGCACCTATATGAATCTTAGCGGAAAAGCTGTGCAATATTGGTTGACTAAAGAAAAAATACCCTTAGAAAACTTATTAGTTATCACAGACGACTTAAATCTACCTTTTGGAACTTTACGTTTAAAAACTAAAGGTAGTGACGGAGGACATAATGGCTTAAAAGATATTCAAGAAAAATTAAACACTACTAAATACAATAGATTTAGATTTGGTATAAGCGACGCATTTAGTAAAGGTAGACAAGTAGACTATGTTTTAGGAGAATGGGATGAAGAAGAAAACCAAAAACTACCCGAACGCTTAGATAAAAGTATAGAACTAATTAAATCTTTTGGCACAGCTGGAGTTAATAACACAATGAATACCTTTAACGGTAAATAAAAAAAGGAAGCTAAATTAGCTTCCCTTTTTTTTACTACTATGCTAAAAATCAATCTATAATAAGTTTTTTAGTTTTAGTATTTTCTCCATCTATTACATTAAGTATATACATTCCTGACTCAACATCATTTAATCTAATTTGTTGAATAAAATCATTTGAGTTTTTAAAACTTTGATAAAATACTTTTCTTCCTCTTATATCATAAACATAAATTTCTACATCTTCTTTAAAAACTGTATTTTTCATTTTAATGGTAAATTCTCCATTATTAGGATTAGGATAAACACTAAACTCAGTGTTATTTAAAACATCATTTCCAATTGATAAAGCACTAAACAAGCACAACTCTAAATCAAAAGATAAAATTGTTCCTCCATCTTCAGGACCATAAGTATCATCTACAGATAAGGTCCAATTTCCTGCAGACATTTCTCCGTTTAATAAAGACAAATCACCTTCTGGTATAAACACTCCTGTAAAAGGAGCACTACCTGTTGTAATAGAAGCTGTCGCATCTTGATCAAAAACTGTATTAGTATAATTATCCGAACTACCTCCATTTCCTGTAGTTAACTCTATAATTGTTCCTGCAGGACTTATCAAAGAAATATCTAAATCACTATTCCAAGTATGATTAATACTTATCGTAACATTAACATCTGCAATAGGTGCATCTTCTAAAATATTAATTACGGAAGTATAATTAGCATCTGCTCCAGTTGAAGCAATTGTAATTGGTAAATCTGTTGCACTATAAACAGTACATTCTACATCACATACATCTCCAACACCATCTCCATCTGCATCTGCTTGGTCTGCGTTTGAAGTATAGATACAATTATCTGAAGTATTTAAAATACCGTCATTATCAATATCATCGTCACACACGTCTCCTATTCCATCTCCGTCTACATCTGCTTGATCAAAATTTGGAGTATTTACACAATTATCAGATCCATCTGGTATACCATCTCCATCTGTATCATTCTGCGGAGAGCCACAAATCTCGATTGACCAATTTACTAAATCTCCAGTATCAAAACCGTAGCTATCTATAACTTTTAATGTCCAATCTCCAGAAGAAAACTCAGAGTTTAATATAGAAAGCGCTTCGGTAGGTTGATAAACACCAGTAAATGGCGCTGTACCACTTGCAATTGGGTTAGCAGCATCATCATCAAATACCGTGTCTGTATAATTCATACCCGAACCACCATTTTCAAAACTTAAATCTATCTCTGTACCTGCAGGACTAACTAATGAAACCGTTAAGTCTGAAACATAAGAGTGAGTAATATTAATTGTAACATTTACATCTATTATAGAGCTAACATCTGTAACTGTAATTATAGAAGATATTCCTGTGGTATTACTATCTGGTATCGCAATTGGTGTATCATTAGAAGTATATGTATTACACGCTATGTTTGCTGTTTCAAAATTTGAAGTAGCATAAGCACCATTACCACAATCGTTTACAGCTCTAACTCTCCACCAATACATTGTTTGAGTTGCTAAGCTTGTTGATGTGTAATTATTTGATGTTAATGTTTGACTATCTATTATAGAAGTAAAACCAGAATCTGTAGCAATATCTAACTCATAAGAAGTCGCATTTGGGTCTGCATCCCATGTAAACACAGCATTAGATGGCGCTACATCTGTCACGCCTAAAGCAGGTGTTAAAGTGTTAATGGTTGAAAAATTTGTGTCATTTACATTGAATTCTACATTTGCAGAACTAGTAATTGAACCTGATGTACCTGTTAGCGTAAACGGATAATTACCTATTGACAAACCTCCGATACCTGTTACTGTAACTGTTACTGCTGTTCCGTCTGCTGTAGCTGTTGTAGGAGTTATAGTTGCAGTTGTACCTGCAGGTAAACCAGAAGTAGAGAAAGTGGTTGTTCCTGAAAAACCTAAAAAAGTATTGTAAGTAAAATTAAACACAGCGTCATTAGGACTACAAACATCAACAGGAGTATTATTTGCTGTTATAACAAATTCTGATTCTTGTATGTTAAAATTAGTAGTATTAATTGCATAAAAAATATTGTTATTACCTTCTACCATTACTCTTGCTGTAGCAGTATCTCCGCCAGTTACAGGAACTGTAATATCATGCGCACCATCATTTGGCACATTAGTAGCTAATATAAAAGGATAAGTAAAACCACCATCTGTAGACAGTTTTATATTAACTGTAGGTGTGTTAACAGAACCAGTATCTGTACCAGCTACATCCCATGTGATTGTTTCTGTAGAACCAGCGTCCCATGTAACCGCAGAAGTTTGAGAAGTGACAGCAAATGGTCCAGAACTACCATCTACTGTTACGGTCATGGTATCAAAATCGCTTTGAGGTGTTTGACCAACTCCGCCAGCATCTGATCTATCTCTTACAGTTAAAGCAAAGTTTAACGTTCTACCTATGGTAGATACGGTTTCCCAAGAACTATTATCAAAAGTTTCTACAGGGTTAGTTTCTGTTAATTCACCTGCAATAACTCTTTCAATTATTGGCATATATCTATCTGGATTAGTACTTGGTGGTCTAGATCTCCATACAGGACCTGTATGCGCTGGTCCAAAAGACGTACTAGTTGTAGATCCGCTATCTATTTGTTCCCAAGTATAAGTTAATACATCTCCAGAATCCGCATCAGTAGCAGCTCCTTTTAAGACAAAAGCAGTACCATTAGGTATTGTATAATCTAAACCAGCATTAGCTACTGGAGGATTATTTGTAATAGCTGTTGTTGTTGCACAATTGTTTGGTGCTGATGCTACATTTGTTAAAATCTGATTAATACTATGATAATGAAAATAAGCATCACTATGATCTTGCACATCATTTGCACCAGTAATACCAGCATATCCCATAATTGTTGTACCACTTCCTGGTTCTGAATTTACACCAGTTCCTTCTGTATTAAAAGCAAAGGTATGATTAGCTCCCATTTGATGACCAATCTCATGAGGCACATAATCAATATCAAAAAAGTCTGACATGTAAGCTCCACCATCATTATCTAAGAAAGAGTGAGAAGAAAACCCGCTTCCTTTTTGATTATCTTCACAAACACAGCCAATACATCCTGCATTACCATTATTACCTCCATAAGCAAATAAATGTCCAATATCATAATTTGCTTCTCCTACGGTACTTGTTAATTCGTTTTGCAATTGGCTATTAAAGCTACCCGTGTAAGGATCTGTTGTTGGATCAGGAAAAATAATTTCTGTTCCTGTAACTAATGTAAATGTTATTGCCATATCCACTTCATAAACCTCATTTACTCTGTTTAATGTAGATACAACTTGCGCTAAAGCATCTTGTTGAGCGTCTCCGTTTGCTGCGTTACCATCATCCCAAAATTGGGTATATTCTCCGTTTGTAGAAACTGCAATTCTATAATCTCTTAATAACTGGTCATTTGCATCCATTATTCTAGACTGACCTATGTTTTGATCTCTATTTTTAGTTTCATCAGTTAGACATTCAAACCTCTTAACATCTTCATTTATAGATTTTCTTTTGTAAGCTATATGTTCTACATTAGAAAATCTAGACACTGGTTGTATTAATGTTAATTCTTGATTTGCTCGTGTAATCATAACATTAACACCTAACGGAGTTACGCTAAACCTAACTCTAGTAGTAACATCGTTTACAAGAGAACCTAAATAGGTTTTTATATTAGGATATTGTATCGATAATTCTTTAGATAAAACAGGAGCTTCCACAACTCTAAATTGAAGTGTTTTACCAGTTTCATCAGGTATCGACACAATTGTACTGGACTGACCATTAGAACTTGACCTTAATGGAGCGCTTTGTAGTTTTGCTTTAAAAGCTTCAATATCCAGACTAAATAAAACTGAACTATTAGAATCAAACTTCTTTAAGTTAACATTTTCAATACTATTACTTGATATTTTTTTCCATGAATTTTGCGCTAAACCAGAAAAAAAAGATAAAATGAAGACAGTTAAAAGTAGTTGTTGTTTCATAATTTAAAATTTCAATTGCTTATAAAAATAGTTAATATTTAAAACAAACCCATTAAATTAACTTACTAATAATTAATTTTTAAGTAAATTTGGGCTATAATTTTAAAAATTCTATAAATGAAAAACTCTACTCTAAGTGCTTTATTATTTATTTTATTTGTAAGCTTCTCCTTAAAAGCTCAAAATAATCAAAATAAAAAAGCAACTAACGGTCAGAACTTCCAACTTACAGATCAAACTAAAGAATCTATAAACCAAACTGGATTTGCAAGATGTTTGACTGACGAAAACGAAAAGGCTTTACAGCAACAATATCGCAACAGAGCTGACAGAACTGATTTTGAAAATTGGTTAGCTCCTAAAATTGCTGAAATAAAAGCAAACAGAGCAAGTCAAAGATCTGAATCGCAGCAAGTAATTTATAATATTCCTGTTGTAATACATGTTGTTCATACAGGTGAAGCAGTTGGTACCGGACCAAACATTACTGATGCTCAAGCATTATCACAAATTCAAGTTTTAAATGAAGATTACAGACGTCTTGCTGGAACACCTGGTGGAGCAAACACTACAGGTCTTGCTGTAGATGTTGAAATTAACTTCTGTATTGCTCAAGTAGATCCTAATGGCGCACCTACTACAGGTATTGTTAGACATAACATAACACCTTATAGTAATAGTCAAACACCTGCAGACCCAACTGATTGGGAAACTAGACCTAATGTGGAGTCTATGAAGTCTGTTACACAATGGGACCCTACCAAATATTTAAACATGTGGACAATAAATCCAGGAGGGAATCCTATTAATGACCTTTTTAATCCTGGATTAGGAGGATTATTAGGTTACGCTCAATTTCCTGACAATACACCTAATTTACCTGGTTTAAATCCTACTGGCGGAATGGCTAGTACTGATGGTGTAGTAGCTGGTTATTATGTTATGGGAACCATTGCTGAAAACGATGGTACTTTTATGCTTGATGGTACTTACAACCTAGGAAGAACAATGACTCATGAAGTTGGTCACTGGTTAGGTTTACGTCATATTTGGGGAGACGGAAATTGTAGTGTAGATGACTATTGTGCTGACACACCAAATGCTGCAGCTGCCAACTACACTTGTAATCTTTTTAACAACTCTTGTACTGACAACCCTGATTTTGATCAAGTACAAAACTACATGGATTATACTAACGATGCTTGTATGGATACGTTTACTCAAGATCAAAAAGACCGTATACAAGCCATTATGGCAAATGCACCAAGACGTGTCGAGTTAAACTCTTCAACTGCTTGTTCTATATCACCAACAGTATATGTAACTACAGCTTTACCTGAAAATGTTACAGAAGGAAGTGATTGTAACTTTCAAGACATCACAATTGACTTAACAATGTCTATAGCAGGTAACGCTTCTGCAACTGCTAGTTTAGTTAACACAGGAACTGCTACAGAAAATGAAGACTTCGAACTTATTAACAACTCTGTAACTTTTGCTTCTGGTTCAACAACTCCAAGTAACTCAGTTACACTAAGAATCTTTAATGATAACTTTGTAGAAGCTGATGAAACAATTTCATTATCTGTAAATGTTTCTACTACAGGAAACGTAACTGCATCTTCAAATGTTTACGAAACAATGATTATTAATGATGATGAAGCTGTAACAACAACTACAACTACAGATGTATTCTTTGACGATTTTAACGATGGTGATGTTTCTGATTGGTCATTTATTGATTCTGATGGAGACACAAACAATTGGATTCCTGTTACTTTAACAGATTCTGGTTTAGGTGCTGGAGACATTTCTGTTTTAAGATCTTTTTCTTGGGTAAGTACTACTGGAGCTTTAACACCAGATAACTGGGCAATTACACCAGCTATAGATTTAACTTCTGTTACAGGATCTTTACAATTACAATGGAAAATTGCAGCTGTTGATCCAGACTGGGATGTAGAAAATTATACAGTTTACGTAGCAACTTCTAATACTATAACTGCATTACAAGCGTCTCCAACAAGCTTTAACGAAAGTACTCTTGATGGAATAAACACGTTAACCACAAGAACATTAGATATATCTAGCTTTATAGGACAAACTATTTATGTAGGATTTAGACATCATAACGTATCAGATCAATTCTCTATAGAGCTTGATGATGTAAAAGTTAGCGCTACTTTTGATACTAGTGTTCAAACAGACGTTAATACATCTACTCCAGATCAATTTAACTTATTAACTTCTGGATTAGTATACTCTACAGACGTAACAACGGGAGATATTATGACAGATATAGATAATACTTCTGGATTTAATTACGGATGTACTACTGTTGCTGTATCTAGAGACGTAGCGACTGCAGGAGCAGATGCTGTAGCATATAATGGTGGTACTGATCCTGCTGGTTATGTTACTGCTAAAACATTTGACATTACTACAGCAAATGCTAGTACTTCAGATGCTGCTACAATTAATTTCTACTTTACTCAAGCAGAAATTTCAGCATGGGAAACTGCAACTGGTAATACTATAAATGATTTATTTGTATTAAACGAAACTACAGGAGAAGTTGTTGCTGTAACAAACTCTACTTTTGGATCAGATTATAAGCTTACTGCAAACCTTAGTATGGGTATTGCTGGTACTTATTACTTTGGTAGTCAATTAGCATTTTTATCAAATAACGATTTTGAATTAGCTAATAGCATCTCTATCTATCCAAACCCAACAGTTTCTGTTTTAAACATTAAAGTAGATAACCAAAATGACATGCCAGACTCTTATAAGGTTTACAATATGTTAGGTCAATTATTAATTGACAATAAAATTAATAATGCTAGTGATTTAACAATTGATACAACACCTTTTAGCGACGGAATGTATTTTATAAAAATTTCTAAATCAAATAGAAACTTAACTTTACCTTTTATTAAAAAATAAATAGTTTAGGAAATAAATAACTAAAGCCAATTGAGTAAAATCAATTGGCTTTTTTATTTTTGTATATCTAGAAATTAAATAGTGAAAAACAAAAACTCAAACCATACAGTCTTAACCATTGGCACCTTTGATGGTGTACACATTGGACATCAAAAAATCATCAAACGTTTGGTTGAAATTTCAGAAATCAAAAATCTTACACCTTCACTATTAACCTTCTTCCCGCATCCTAGGATGGTTTTACAAAAAGATGCCAATATTAAACTTATCAATACAATTGATGAGAAAAAAGACATTCTTAAACAATTCGGTATTTCTAACTTAGTCATAAAAGAATTCACGAAAGAATTTTCTAGACTAACAGCCGAAGATTTTGTAAAAAACATTCTTGTAGATCATCTTAAAGCAAAACATATCATTATTGGATACGATCATCATTTTGGTAGAAATAGAAATGCTAACATTGAAGATTTAAAACAATTTGGAAAGGATTTTGATTTTGAAGTCGAAGAAATTTCTAAACAAGACATCAACGATGTTGCGGTAAGCTCTACAAAAATTAGAGCCGCTTTACAAGAAGGCAACATAAAAACTGCTAATACTTATTTAGGCTACAACTTTATGCTTACTGGTAAAGTTATTGATGGGAAAAAATTAGGTCAAACTATTAATTATCCAACAGCTAATTTACACATAGAAGAAACCTATAAACTTATCCCAAAACATGGTGTTTATATCGTAAAGTCAATAATAGATAATATTACAGTCTATGGTATGATGAATATTGGTCACAACCCAACAGTAAATGGCAAACATCAAACTATAGAAACTCATTTTTTTGATTTTAATAATGACCTTTACGGACAAAATTTAAAAATAGAATTATTACAAAGACTTCGTGATGAACAGAAGTTTAATTCTGTTCAAGAATTACAAAGCCAGCTTCATATTGATAAAAACAATGCTTTAGAATTTATAAAATCTCATGCTTAACAAATTCTTATTTAAACAAATTGATAATAGTTCTCTAATAGTGTTTCGTATTATTTTTGGAGCTCTTTGTTTTTTAGAATCTGTTGGCGCTATTTTTACAGGTTGGGTTACACGTACTTTAGTAGAACCTAAGTTTACTTTCAATTTTATTGGTTTTGAATTTTTACAACCTTTACCTGGTAATTGGATGTATGTGTATTATGTATTGATGGGTATTTTTGGCTTATTAATAATGCTTGGTTATAAATATAGGTTAAGCATGTTAGCATTTACTTTAATGTGGTCATGTACTTATTTAATGCAAAAAACTTCATATAACAACCATTATTATTTATTAATGCTGTTAAGCGCCATAATGGTGCTTTTGCCTGCAAATAGATACGCTTCTTTAGATGCAAAAATAAATCCAAATATCAAGCAAATTAGCATGCCTAGTTGGGTAAAATGGGTTTTTGTTATACAATTATTTATACTATACACTTACGCTTCTATTGCAAAAATATATCCTGATTGGTTAGACCTATCGGTACCTAAACAATTAATGGCTAGTAAGGCTAATTATATGATAATTGGAGATTTACTTCAATATAAATTTATAGCTCAATTAATTGCATATGGAGGAATACTCTATGATGGATTAGTAATACCACTACTACTTTATAAGCCAACAAGAAAATATATGTTTGTTGCCTCTATTTTCTTTCATTTATTTAATTCAATTGTTTTTCAAGTAGGTATATTTCCTTATTTAGCTTTAGCGTTTTCACTTTTCTTCTTTGAACCTGAAAAAATCAAAAACATATTCTTAAAAAATAAACCACTTTACACAAAAGCTGAAATTATTGTAAAAGGCTACAAACCTATTTTAGTTAGTATAGGTGTTATATTCTTTGTCATTCAAATAGCACTTCCTTTAAGACAACATGTTTTTACAGACAATGTGTTATGGACAGAAGAAGGTCACAGACTATCTTGGCGAATGATGTTAAGATCTAAATCCGGAAGAACTAGTTATAAAATTATAGATAAAGCAACTAATAAGTCAGAGTTTATTGTAATGTCTAACTATCTAACCAAAAAGCAAATTAGATCTGCTAGCTGTAAACCAGATGTGATATGGCAATTTGCACAGCATTTAAAGAAAGAATACGCTAAAAACGGTAAAGACATTATGGTCTTTGTAGACGCAAAAGTTAGCGTTAATGGTAGACCTTATAGACGTCTTATTGACAAAAATGTAGATTTAGCTGCTGTCCCTTGGTATTGGCACAAACACAGTGATTGGTTATTACCTTCTCAATTAGATAAATAATTTGTTTTTATAAACCCAAAATCTTACTACTTTTACCACTTAATTTTAGCGTTACTTATTTGCGTTAAGGATTGAAGTGGCATCCTTTTTTTGCTGCCACATATGGCAAAAAAAGATATAACTGAAAGCCTGACCTTTAGGTAACGCCCAAATAATAAAAAAACAATGTTACAACTACCTTTTATTAGAGAGAACAAAGAAGCGGTTATAAAACGTTTAGCTGTAAGAAATATTGATGCTAAACCTTTAATTGACCAAGTAATTATTTTAGATGAAGAACGCCGTGCACTACAAACACAATTAGATAATGTATTGGCAGAATCTAACAGTATCTCCAAAGAAATTGGTATGTTGTTTAAATCTGGTAAAGCTGAAGAAGCTAATGCACTTAAAGCTAAAACTGGCGATTTAAAAGAAAGCTCTAAAACCTTATCAGAACAGTTAAACCAAAAGGCAGACGCTTTAAACCAATTGCTTTATCAAATCCCTAACGTACCACACGACAGTGTCCCATCGGGAAATACCGATGAAGATAACGAAGAGATTTATAAAGAAGGAGAAATACCTCAATTACACAACGAAGCTTTACCACATTGGGAATTAGCTAAAAAATACGATATAATCGATTTTGAGCTTGGTAATAAAATTACTGGAGCAGGTTTTCCTGTATACAAAGGTAAAGGTGCAAGATTACAACGTGCTTTAATTGCTTATTTTTTAGATAAAAATACAGAAGCAGGATACACAGAGTTTCAGTTTCCTCATTTAGTAAACGAAGCATCTGGTTTTGGCACAGGTCAATTACCAGATAAAGAAGGACAAATGTATCACGTTACAGGAGACAACTTATACCTTATCCCTACAGCAGAAGTACCAGGTACTAATATTTTTAGAGATGTATTATTAAACGAAAGTGATTTACCAATTGGTATTACAGGATATACACCTTGTTTTAGACGTGAAGCTGGAAGTTATGGTGCACACGTACGTGGCTTAAACCGCTTACACCAATTTGATAAAGTAGAAATTATTAGAGTAGAACATCCTGATAATTCTTATAATGCTCTAGACAGCATGGTTAATCATATAAAAGAGATTTTAAAAGAGTTAAAATTACCTTATCGTATTTTACGATTATGCGGTGGTGATATTGGATTTACATCTGCTTTAACTTTTGATTTTGAAGTATTTTCTACTGCTCAAGACCGTTGGTTAGAAATATCTAGTGTATCTAATTTTGAAACCTATCAAGCTAATCGTTTAAAGCTTAGATTTAAAAATAAAGAAGGAAAAAACGAGCTTGCTCATACATTAAATGGTAGCTCATTAGCTTTACCTCGTGTTTTAGCAGGTATATTAGAAAATTACCAAACCGAAAAAGGAATTAAAATACCGGATGTTTTAGTGCCTTATACTGGTTTTGAGTGGATTGACTAAAATCACCGATAAAAGTCACTATTTCCTTACAAAACAATCATCGAAATCGTTAAAGTGTTAAAAATCGACGTTTTTTAACGATTTTTGAGTTATTAGTTTTGCTAAGATTTAAAAAAACCTTTTATTTGATTGTTTTCTTAATTAAAACCTACATTTATTATGAAGACTATAGCTAGAATTTTACTATGTATTCTCTTTATTGTAATAATGACTAAAATTTTTAATACAGATTTTAGCATCTCTTCAGAGTCTAAACATGGGATTGTTTTAGCCAAAAACTAAAAATTTATTACATAGATATACCCCAATCTTAGTAATTGAATCTTATAGTGAATATATGATTAATAGCACTTTTATTAGATTGGCAAATGCCTGATTAAATTCAGGCATTTTTTTTGCATTATATTTACATAATGTCCCTATCGGATTTGTTATATTTACCCTATGTTTTTAAAGCGCGTTTTAACAATATTAATCTTCTTTTTTTGCTTGTGTTCTTACGCTCAAGACGAAATTGTTGCAAATGAATATTTTAAAAACGGCGAATTTGAAAAAGCACTTTCTAGCTACAAAAGGCTTTTTAAAGACAAGCCTAACAACACTAACTACTTACTTAAAATTGTTGAAATTGAACAAGAATTAGAACTGTATAAAGACGCTGAGCAAAGACTTATTAAAGCTTTACAAACAAGCAAATCTCCAAATTTATTAGTAGAACTTGGTTACAACTATCAATTACAAAAAGATACAATTAACGCTAATAAAAACTATCAAAAAGCCATAGCTACACTAGAGCAAAGACCTACAAATGCCTACAGCATAGGTCGTGTATTTCAAAATCATTCATTGTTAGAAGAAGCAATTCAAGCATACACAAAAGCTATGCAATTACAACCTAGCTTAAACTTTAATTTGCAATTAGCACGTATTTATGGAGAGCAATCTAACATAGAAAAAATGTTTGATAGCTATTTAAATTTTATCTCTGCAAACCCAACGTATCTAGACACAATAAAGCGATATATAAGCGAATTTATCGCAGAAGATAGTGACAACGAAGGCAATATTATCTTAAGAAAAACCTTGTTGAAAAAAATACAGCAAAATCCAGATTTAATGTGGAATGAAATGCTAAGCTGGTTATTTATTCAGCAAAAAGACTACAACAAAGCATTTGCCCAAGAAAAAGCCATTTATAAAAGACAACAAGAAAGTTTAGATCGTGTTATCGAACTTGGATTTATTGCTAAAAATAATAAAGATTACGAGATGGCTATTTCTATTTTTGAATATGTTGTAGAAACATCTCAAGAGATTTCAACTAAGTTAGAAGCACAACTAAAAATTATAGAATTAAAGACCGAAATAGCTTTACCAAAAGACTATAATGATATCGAAAAATCGTATACTTCAATTTTAGAGCAATACGGTAAAACACCTCAAACTTTAAACATTCAAAAATCTTATGCTCATTTTTTAGCCTTTTATTTAGAGCAGCCTGAAGAAGCTATTTCAATATTAAAAAACACGTTAAAATATAATATTCCTGAGATTTATTTAGCCGAAGTCAAACTTGAACTTGGTGATATTCTAGTATTTCAAGAAAAGTTTAATCAAGCTTTAATTTATTACACTCAAATTCAACGTAACTTAAAAAACAGCCCAATTTCTCAAGAAGCTAGATTTAGAGTTGCTAAAGCAAGCTATTATAAAGGCGATTTTAAATGGGCAGAATCTCAGCTTAAAATTTTAAAAGCATCTACATCACAACTAACCGCTAATGATGCATTAGATTTAAAACTGTTAATTAGTGATAATCGTGCCGAAGACAGTACACAAACTGCTTTAAAAAAATACGCTAAGGCAGATTTGTTAGCATTTCAAAATAAAAATAAACCAGCCATAGCTATTTTAAACGATATTTTAAAAGCGCATAAAACCGAGGTTATTGTCCCGCAAGCTTTATTAAAACAAGCTGAATTATTTGAAAAAGAACACGATTACGACAGCGCCAAAGCTAATTACCTGCGCATAATTAAAGACTTCAAAGACAGCATTTTATTAGACAATGCACTTTATAATTTAGCCGAATTATTAAACAACACTTATAACCAACCCGAAGAAGCAAAACCCTATTACGAAACGATTCTTTTTGATCATCCAGATAGTATTTTTTATGTAGAGGCGCGTAAAAAGTTTAGAAAACTTCGTGGTGATGATATTAACTAAAAAAAACAAAATGATTATATATAACGTAACCGTAAACATAGACGACTCTGTGCATAACGAATGGCTTGTTTGGATAAAAGAGCATATTCCTCAAGTATTAGCCACAGGAAAATTTACAGAAGCCAAATTAACCAAGGTTTTAGTAGAAGAAGAAATGGGCGGACAAACCTACTCTATCCAATATCGTGCACATTCCAAAGAAGCATTACAAGATTATTATGCTAATCATGCAGAACAATTAAGACAAGATGGGTTACAAAAATTTGCAGATAAAATGCTTGCCTTTAGGACAGAACTTGAAGTTATAGACGAGTATTCTGTAGATTTTAAATAATCTAAATTTCATTATAATTTTAAAACTTTCAAAAAAAATTATGTCTAAAAACCATAGAAATAAAACCGAAGTCAAAGCCAAAAAGTTTTTAGGTCAACATTTTTTGGAAGACGAAAGTATAGCACAAAAAATAGCAGACGCCTTAACCTTAAATGGTTACGATCAAGTATTAGAAATTGGTCCAGGAATGGGCGTACTAACCAAATATTTATTAGAAAAACCAATAACAACTTATGTTATTGAAATAGATACAGAAAGTGTAGATTATTTAAAAAATAACTATTTGCATTTAGCGCCACGTATTTTAGAAAAAGACTTTTTAAAATACAATTTAAAAGAAACTTTTGGGGACCAACCATTTGCAATATCGGGTAATTTCCCTTACAACATATCAACACAAATTGTGTTTAAAACTTTAGAAATGCGCGACCAAATTCCAGAATTTTCTGGAATGTTTCAAAAAGAAGTTGCCAAGCGTATTTGCTCTAAAGAAGGCTCTAAAGTATACGGCATTCTTTCTGTATTAACCCAAGCATTTTATGATGCAGAGTATTTATTTACTGTACCACCAAACGTTTTTAATCCGCCACCAAAAGTAGATTCTGGTGTGTTGCGCTTAATAAGAAAAGACAATTATAGTTTACCGTGTGATGAAACTTTATTTTTCAAGGTTGTAAAACAAGCCTTTCAGCAAAGACGCAAAACACTTCGTAACAGTTTAAAAACCTTCAATTTGTCTGATAATTTAAAAGCAAATAGTATCTTTGACCAGCGTCCAGAACAACTAAGCGTTGATCAATTTATAACGCTTACCCAATTAATTGAAAACGACAAATAATATCTGCGTTTGGAAGAAAAAGAAAACATACAATTTCAGTTAACAGATCAGCTTATAGAACAAGTAGAAATTCTTATCGAACAAAAAAATGATAAAGAATTAAAAAAACTACTTGACGAATACCATTATGCTGATATTGCTGAAATACTAGATGAAGTCGATCTAGAAGAAGCCATGTATGTGATTAAGCTTTTAGATTCTGAAACAACTGCAGATATCTTAATGGAGCTTGACGAAGACAATCGAGAGAAAGTCCTAAGAAATCTTTCTGCCAAAGAAATTGCAGAAGAAATTGAAGAGCTAGATACCGATGACGCTGCAGATATTATTGCCGAATTACCAGAAGAAAGACAGCACGAAGTCATCTCTAAAATTGAAGATTTAGAGCACAAAGCCGAAATTAAAGAACTTTTAAAGTATGACGAAGATACTGCTGGTGGATTAATGGCAAAAGAACTTGTAAAAGTTTACGAAACTTGGACAGTAGCCGGTTGTTTACGTCGTATACGTGGTCAAGCAAAAGATGTTACACGCGTACACTCTATTTACGTTGTAGATAAACAAGAAAAACTAGTAGGTAGACTTTCTTTAAAAGATTTAATTACCGCTAAAAGCGAACAAAAAATTGCAGAACTTTCTAACGCAAATGTAGACTATGTTTTTGTAGATGAAGAAGCCGAAGAAGTGGCAAGAATAATGCAAAAATATGACTTAGAAGCAATACCGGTTATAGATCAAGAACGTACTTTACTGGGTCGTATAACCATTGATGATATTGTAGATGTTATTCGTGAAGAAGCTGATAAAGATTATCAAATGGCAGCAGGTATCTCTCAAGATGTAGAGGCAGATGATAGTATATTTAAATTAACACGTGCACGTTTACCTTGGCTGCTAATTGGTGTTGTCGGTGGTATTGGTGCAGCAAGTATTATTGATAGTTTTAGTGGTAATTTAGGACCATATATTATCCTTCTTAGTTTTGTGCCATTAATTCAAGGTACTGCTGGTAATGTTGGTGTCCAATCTAGTGCAATTATTGTACAAGGTCTTGCAAATGGTAGCATTGGCAACAATGTATTTAAAAGACTTCTAAAAGAATTACTTTTAGGCTTAGTTAATGGTATAGCAATTGGCTTATTAGCATTTATTATCACTCATTTTATATTTGGTGCGCCATATAATGTATCTTTCACCATTGGTATTGCCTTAATCACTGTAATTATTATGGCAGCATTAATAGGTACATTTATCCCAATTTTTTTAGATAAAAAAGGAATAGATCCAGCAGTAGCAACAGGACCTTTTATAACAACAAGCAATGATATTTTTGGTGTATTTTTATACTTTTTAGTCGCCAAAATAATTTTAGGATTTTAACTAAAATGAAAATTTTACACTTAGACATCAATCATCCTTTATTACTTAATCAACTTAATGATTTAGGTTTTATTAATGATGAAGATTACACCTCATCAAAAGAAGAAATCAAGCTAAAAATTAAAGATTATGATGGATTTATCATAAGAAGTAGGTTTAGTATTGACAAAACATTTTTAGACGCAGCAACCAATCTTAAATTTATAGGTCGCGTTGGTGCTGGTTTAGAAAATATAGATTGTGATTATGCCGAAAGTAAAGGTATTACACTAATTTCTGCTCCAGAAGGCAACCGTAATGCTGTTGGAGAACACAGTTTAGCTATGCTTTTATCCTTGTTTAATAAATTAAATAAAGCAGATAACGAAGTACGTAACGGTAAATGGCTACGCGAAGATAATAGAGGTATCGAGCTTGATGGAAAAACCGTTGGACTTATCGGTTATGGTAACATGGGTAAAGCGTTTGCAAAAAAACTTCGTGGTTTTGATGTCAACGTTTTGTGTTATGATATAAAAGATAATGTAGAGGATGAAAATGCTACACAAGTTTCTTTAGAAAAACTTCAAGAAGAAGCAGATGTTTTAAGTCTTCACACACCAGAAACGCCTTTAACTATTGGTATGGTCAGCCAAGACTTTATTAATAATTTTAAAAAACCCTTTTGGTTAATTAATACCGCAAGAGGTAAAAGTGTTATAACTTCAGATTTAGTAAGTGCTTTAAAATCTAACAAAATTTTAGGTGCTGGATTAGATGTCTTAGAATATGAAAAAGCATCTTTTGAGAGTTTATTTTCTTCAACTTTACCAGAAGCATTTCAATATTTAATAGAAGCACAAAATGTAATTCTTTCACCACATGTAGCAGGTTGGACCATAGAAAGTAAAGAAAAACTTGCGCAAACAATCGTAAATAAAATAAAAGCAAAATTTTGCTAACTTAGTGTTTCAATAAAACACTAAATGACATACGACGCAAAAACACCCGAAGATTACATAAAACAAGTCCCTGAAGAGCGACAAGACGCTTTAAAAAAACTTCGTAAAACAATAAACGATAATTTACCTAATGGGTTTAAAGAGTGCATAAACTATAACATGATTGGTTATGTTGTACCTCACGAGATTTATCCAGATGGATACCATTGCGATCCCAAATTACCATTACCTTTTATGAGTTTTGCTTCTCAAAAAAACTCAATTAACTTTTACCATAGCGGTATTTATGCAAAACCAGAATTACATGACTGGTTTGTCAATGAATATCCAAAGCATAATAAACGTAAACTAGATATGGGAAAAAGCTGTGTTAGGTTTAAAAAAATAGACGAAATTCCTTATGATTTAATTGCAGAACTAGTACAAAAAATGACAGTTGAAGAATGGATTTCAATCTACGAATCTGTTTTAAAAAAGAAATAAAATGAAAAAAAGAGTTACTGGAATTGGAGGTTTATTCTTTAAAACCAAAGACCCAAAAGCGACAAAAGATTGGTATCAAAAACATTTAGGATTTAATACCGACGATTACGGTTGTACTTTTTGGTGGAAAGATGAAGCAGGTAATAAATGCTCTACACAATGGAGTGCTTTTGATCAAGACACCAAATATTACGAACCTTCAAAAAAAGACTTTATGTTTAATTATAGAGTCGAAAACCTAGAAGAACTACTAAAGGTTTTAAAAGAAGAAGGCGTAACAATTATTGGCGAAATGGAAACCTATAGTTATGGAAAATTTGGTTGGATTATGGATAATGATGGTAATAAAATAGAATTATGGGAACCAATTGATAGTGCTTTTGAAAAATAACCAATTAAAATACAAAACCAATGAGCGAAGACAACAAAAACCTAGAAGATAAAGCTGAAGAGCTAAATAATACTACCAAAAACACAGAACAAGCTAAAGAAAAAATAGATCAGTTTACAGAAAAAGCTGAAACTAAGTTTGAAGATATAAAAGCAGACGCAAAAGATACTTTTGAAAAAGCCAAAGCAAAAGCGAAAGAATTTGTAGAAGAAGATGCTAAAGAACTTTATGATGAGGCTAAAGAAAAAGCATCTAAAATAGCTGACGAAGCTGAAGAAAAACTAGACGAACTTAAAGAAGATGCTAAAGCAGCATACGAGAAAGCTAAAGCAAAAACAACCGAGTTTATTAATGAAGACGCAAAAGAGTTTGTAGATGAAACTAAAGAAAAGGTATCTAAATTTGCAGATGAGGCAGAAGATGCTAAAGAAGTTATTGAAGAAACTACTAAAAAAACTAAAAGCTTCTTTCAAAGGTTGTTTAGTAAAAAGTAAAAATCACGAAGTCTAGACTAATGTTTAGACTTTTATTTTATTTAATAAAATTGTAATATTGCAATATCACGTTAATAATTATTAAACTATGGGATTTACTAAAAAAC
Organism: Mesoflavibacter sp.; assembly: GCF_964226795.1. NCBI lineage: Bacteria > Pseudomonadati > Bacteroidota > Flavobacteriia > Flavobacteriales > Flavobacteriaceae > Mesoflavibacter > Mesoflavibacter sp. Next base: position 171,381 of record NZ_CAXQQP010000005.1, on the reverse strand, counting down.
ATATTTTTACAGATCAAATTAACACTATTGCTAACTATACAAAAGTTATTGGTCATCCAGCACGTGTTGCTATCATACAACACATTAGCGAAAATAAAGACTGTAATTGCAACGATTTAGTAAAAGCTATTGGTTTAGCACAACCAACAATCTCTCAACATCTTGCAGAAATACGTAAAACAGGTTTATTAAATCAAAAAGTAAAAGGTAAAAACTTATACTACACTATCAATAAAGATCAATTAAATGAGTGTAGACGTGTTGTTAATGACTTTTTTGTAAAAACGCAGGTAAACTGTTCCAAATAACTACTCATTTTCACTTTGCTCTGACAACTTACGCTCAAGTTCTTCTTGAAACTCTTCCATTACCGGTCTAACTGTACTTTCTGGTAAGTCGGCAATCTCTATATACATTAAACCGTCTACTGAGTTATTAAACAAAGGGTCTACATTAAAAGCTACTAAACGTGCATTTTGTTTGATGTATTTTTTAAGTAGTACTGGTAAGCGTAATGCGCCTGGTTCAATCTCGTCAATAATTTTATCAAACTTATTTAAGTCGGCTTCAGTAGCATCAAACACAAAATCTTTATCTGCATCTTTAAGTTTAACCTTAAATTCTTTTTTAGGTCTAACGTATTGCGCTATATAAGGATCATAGTAATGCGATTTCATAAACTCGATCATCAAAGATTTCGAGAAGTTTGAAAATTGGTTACTAATACTTACGCCTCCAATTAAATATTTATGTTCAGGGTAACGTAATGTTGTGTGTACAATACCTTTCCAAAGTAAAAATAAAGGCATTGGTTTTTGTTGATATTCTTTAATGATAAATGCACGACCCATTTCTATAGATTGGCTCATCATTTTATACAACTCTGGCTCAAATCTAAACAGATCCTGAAGGTAAAAACCATCAATACCGTAAGTGGCAAAAATTTTAGATCCTAATCCCATACGATAAGCACCTGCTATAACATTAGCTTCATTATCCCATAAAAACATATGGTGATAATAAGTATCAAAACTATCTAAATCTATAGCTTCGTTTGTTCCTTCTCCTACTTCTCTAAAAGTAATTTCACGTAAACGACCTATCTCACGTAACAAGTTGGGCATCTTATCTGCAGATGCTAAAAAGACCTCATAGTTTTTACTGGTTAGTAATCTTAAATCGGCATCTCGCAATGCATTAACTTCTGCAATCATAGTTTCTTGACTTACAGGAGTTACAATTTTTTTTGGCGGTCTTATACTTTTAGGAGACTTTAATGTAGATGAAATTGTCTCTATTATCTTCTCTTTAGGCTCAAAAGAGTTAGAAAGCATATAGGTTTTTCGTCTTAAAAACTCTGAAAAGTCTGCTAGACTTTCATGTTCATTTTGATCTGCTACAGATACTGGTCTACCTATTCTTACTTTAATAACACGTCTTTTCTGTGTCAATAATTCTGAAGGTAATTTTGCTGTTCTAAACGTGTCACTAATCTTAGATAGTTTATAAAAAAGATTACTGTTTTTTGCGTGAAAATAAATTGGAACAACTGGCACATTAGCTTTTTGCACCAACTTCATTGCGGCTTCTTCCCATGGTTTATCAACCATTAACTTTTCATCTTTATAGGTTGATACTTCTCCTGCTGGAAAAATCCCTAAAGGATGACCTTCTTTTAAATGCATTATAGCATGCTTAAAACCAGATATGCTTGACTTAGCATCTTTCCTGTCTTCAAAAGGATTAACAGGCATGATGTAAGGTTTTAATGGCTCTATACGATGTAATAAAAAATTGGCTATAATTTTAAAATCTTTGCGTTGTTCTAACATCAATTTTAACAACAAAATACCATCAATACCTCCTAATGGATGATTAGACACAGTAATGTAAGCTCCATCTTTTGGTAGACGCTTTAGGTCTTCTTCAGGAATTTCAAATTTAATTTGAAATTCATCCAAAATACTATCTAAAAAATTTAAATCTTTTAGGTGCTTATTTCTATCGTAAATTTTATTTAATGTAGAAATTTTTAAAACTTTCATTAAAAGCCATCCAACAAAAGTGCCTAAAAACCCATATTTATCAAGTTTTATAGCAGACGAAACTTCTTTAGCAGTGACTAATCCCATTTATTTTTTTAAAGTTAATGCCCACAAAAGTAAGCAAACATTTATTTAGTTACTATTTGTACCGTATTTTGATACATTTGTTTTAATAAAATCGTTTTTCCTTTCTCTAATTTCTGTATTGCTTGCTCATTATAATGCCTAATAGTAAATAGTGATACATTATCGTGACAAGTTACTTTAAATTTAGCTTTTAGATGAAGTAATAACGGCTCTAAGTTATTATAATTGTTTTCAAAACACACAGAAAAACTTATAGCTGAGTTTTGAATAACATCTACTTTCATTTTGTATTTGGACAACAAGTTAAAAATTTCGCTGATATTTTCTTCTACCACGTATGAAAAATCTAAGGTAGATAATGATATTAAAACTTGATTTTGTTTTAAAATGAAACATGGTACTACGGGATCAATACCTTTAAACTTTTTAACTACTGTACCATCATTTTGTGGTTGTATAAAAGACTTTACATGTAACGGTATTTCTTTACGCTGTAGTGGTTGTAATGTTTTAGGATGTATTACAGATGCACCGTAAAATGCTAACTCTATAGCTTCTGTATAAGAAATCACATTTAATAATTGTGCTTGTTCAAAATATCTTGGATCTGCGTTTAATACGCCTGGTACATCTTTCCAAATGGTTACACTTTCTGCATTTAAACAATAGGCAATAATTGCTGCAGTATAATCACTTCCTTCTCGACCCAAAGTAGTCGTAAAATTGTTTTTGTCGCTTCCTAAAAACCCTTGTGTAATATTTAATTGCTTAGTATTTATATGAGTTAAAATGTTAGTCTGAGTTTGATCCCAGTTTACATTTGCACGTCTATAATAATCATCTGTTTTTATTAATTGTCTTACATCTATCCAATTATTTTTATAGCCAACTTCATTTAAATAGGCGCTTATTATGGTTGTAGAGACTAATTCTCCATAACCTATAACTTGATCATAAACAAAATTGTAATCTGGAGATTTATTGGTTTTTAAAAATGCTTTTAATTCTTCAAAGAGTGTTTTTACAATATTGAAAACAGCATGTCTTTCGTTTTCAAATAGATCAATGATAATTTGATTATGGTATTTTATAACGTCTTGTAAAGCAGCTTGTAATTCTGCTTGATTGTTAAAATAATTGCCAATCACGACTTCCATTGCATTGGTTGTTTTTCCCATTGCAGAGATAACAATCAGTGTGTTTTCATGTCCAACCTCTTCTAATACAGATACTAAATTTTTTACACCTAAAGCATCTTTAACAGATGCTCCACCAAACTTAAATACTCTCATTTATAATTTTTCTATATAGTTTTTTATGGCGTCTCCTTCTAATTGAGCTAAATACCAATCTTTTAATATTTTAGCTCCTTGTTTTTCATAAAAATTAATAGCACTTGTATTCCAATCTAAAACTTCCCAACAAATACGTTGTACACCTTGACTGTAACCGTATTTAATAACCTCATCAAGCAGTAATGTACCTAACCCTTGTCCCCTAAACTCTTGTTTTACTATTAAATCTTCTAGATGAACAGTTTTTCCTTTCCATGTAGAAAATCTAAAATAAATTAAGGCTATTGCTACGATTTCTTGTTCGCTCTCGGCTACAAAACAAGTAAATAAAGGATTTTTACCAAAACCGTGTTCTATTAAATCTTTTTCTGTTACAATTACAGCATCTGGCTCTTTCTCAAAAACAGCTAATTCTTTTATTAGCTCTAATACTTTTGGCATGTCAGATTGCTTTGCAAAACGAATATTAAATTTCATCTTAAAAAGTTTTATTCAAATATAGTCTAAACAGATTATAGACCATAAAATTAATTTAAACGAAAACGTTGTAGTTTATTGAAAATTCTATGATATTTGTATCCAAATATAAGCTTCATGTCTAAAAAAAATCAAACCTTAGGTGAATTTATTATCGAAAACCAATCCTCTTTTAAGTATTCTTCTGGAGAGTTATCTAGACTAATAAACTCTATTAGACTTGCTGCAAAGGTTGTAAATCATGAAGTAAACAAAGCTGGACTAGTCGATATTATTGGCGCTGCTGGCGACACGAATATACAAGGAGAAGATCAACAAAAACTAGATGTATACGCAAATGATAAGTTTATACATACATTAACTAACCGAAACATTGTTTGTGGAATTGCTAGTGAAGAGGAAGACGACTTTATTAGCATAAACAGTCAAGATTCTAACAACCAAAACAAATATGTAGTCTTAATAGATCCTTTAGATGGCTCTTCAAATATAGATGTTAACGTTTCTGTTGGAACCATTTTTTCAGTGTTTAGGCGTGTTACACCTGTTGGTACACCTGTAACTATAGAAGATTTTTTACAGCAAGGTAACAAACAAGTTGCTGCTGGATACGTGGTTTATGGTACATCTACAATGTTAGTATATACAACTGGTCACGGTGTAAATGGCTTTACGCTAAACCCAGCAATTGGTACGTTTTACTTATCGCATCCTGATATGCAATTTCCTGAAGATGGAAATATATACTCTGTAAACGAAGGTAATTACATTCACTTCCCGCAAGGTGTAAAAAACTACATTAAGTATTGCCAAATGGAAGAAGGCGATAGACCTTACACCTCAAGATATATTGGATCTTTAGTTTCAGATTTTCATAGAAATATGATTAAAGGCGGAATTTATATGTATCCAAAAAGCTCAAAAAATTCTAACGGAAAACTACGTTTATTATACGAGTGTAATCCTATGGCATTTTTAGCAGAACAAGCTAATGGTAAAGCTAGTGATGGTTATACTAGAATACTTGACATTACCCCAACAGAGCTGCACCAACGCGTACCTTTTTTCTGCGGAAGTAAAAATATGGTATTAAAAGCTGAAGAGTTTATGCAAAACGCTTAACTGGTAGTTAAATAACTATTTTTTTGCTATTTTTATCTCCTTAAACTATCAACATGGCAAAACAAGATAAAAATCAAGAAAATATGGCGCCAAACGCTGTAGATGCTAGCTCAAAAATTGACGCTATAAAACAGCTTATTTTTGGAGAAAACATGCAAGCTTACGATAGTGAGTTTGAAACTCTAAAAAAAGATATACTTAACAAAAAAGAAGAATTAGAGCAATTAATAGACGAGGTTAAAACAGAGCTACTTCAAAATATTGATAATTTAAGTACAGACGTAAACATACGTATTACAGAGCTTGAAGCTTCTCTTGAAGAAAAAACAGACGCTTTAGAAGAGAAAAAAGTAGACCGTAAACTTCTGGGTGAACTTTTCACAAAGCTTGGTGAGAAGATTAGTCAATAAAATTGACTCTATAAATGACTCAAGACGATAAATTACAAATCTTAAAAGACATCTTATTAAAAGATGAGCATGAGTATGCATTATCGCTTGAACAAAAACTAAAAGATCTTGAAGCAGTAATAAACCAACAACCCAATTTATCAAAAAAAATTAATCCAATAATTGACGATAAATTACAAGAGTTTGTTGAAGAAATACCTGAAACATTAGGACCTACTATTACCGAAACTTTAAAAGCAGAGATTAAAAACTCTCAAGATGCTGTTGTAGAAGCTTTATACCCTATTATGGGTAAAATGATAAAAAAGTATGTGCAAAAAGAAATACAACTTTTATCCGAAGCTATTAACAATAAAATGAATAACACCTTTTCTTTTGAGTCTTTAAAACGAAGGTTTAGAGCAAAAAGAAGCGGCGTATCAGAAGGTGATATAATCCTTCAAGACCACTTTAAACCAGCTATAGAGCAGATTATGGTTATAGAGCAAGGTTCTGGTATTGTAACTTCAGAATATTCAAAAACCCAAAACATAGACCAAGATACAGTTGCTGGTATGCTTACCGCAATTAAAAGTTTTGCAGAAGATGCTTTTCAAGCTGAAACTCAAAATTTAGAATATATAGAATATGAAAACTATCATATTCACCTTCAAAACTTTTCTAATTACTACATTGCTGTAGTAATATCTGGAGCATTTACAGCCACATTTAGAAACAAACTAGAGGATAAGTTATTAGATTTTGCTCAAAATGTTATAAATAAAACAGACTTAGAAAATAGTAGTATTTTAGCAACAAAATTAAAAGCACAATTTGAACATGAAATTATCTAAAAAAGTTGTTTTAATAGGGCACTTTGGTGTAGGAAAATCGTCCTTAATTAGACGCTTTGTAGAAAACACTTTTACAGAAGATTATAAAGTCACTATTGGTGTACATATCTTAAAAAAAGATATTCAAATTCCAGAAACCAACAAAGACGTTACTCTAGTTATTTGGGACTTAGAAGGTAATGATGATATTACCAACACAAGACCATCATATCTTATTGGAACACATGGTTTTATTTACGTGTTTGATTTAACAAGACCAAACACCTATAAAAACTTAGAATTTGACTTAAATTATATAAAAGAACGTTATCCTAACTTACCTGTTAAAGTTATTGGCAACAAAAAGGACTTAGTTACAAACGAGTTTATTAAAGAAAATAAAGAGATTTTTAAACAGTATGTAGACTTATATACAAGTGCAAAAACTGGCAAAAATGTAGAAGAGGTTTTTAATCAACTAGCTAAATCTTTAGTTTAAACATAAAACATTCTTAAAATGTTAGAAGAGTATAAAAAAAATTACGCACAATCTGTAAATCAATATTTAATTGTAGATACAGAAGGCAACATTAAAGAATCTGATGATGTTATCTTTAAAAAAATAGAAGGTAAACATATATCAGATATTCATCCTTTTTTTGAAAGTCTAACAGCTACATTAACCGAAAAAAACAAAGATTTAGTATTTTCTTGTATTCATCTTAATGATGAAGAAGGCAATACTATAATAACAGATATTATTGTAAAAACTTTTGATGGTAAAAAACCACCATTAATTGTTATCCTAGATTTAACGGTACACTACAATAACTACCAAACTACAGCGCAGGTAAGAAATGAGTCGGTAATAAACTCTCAAATACTAGAACTAAAAAACGAGTATTTAAAAGAAAAAGAAGCTTTTAAAAATGCATTCATAGCAAATTTTAATCATGAATTAAGAGATCCAATAACAGGTATTTTAACTTTTTCTGAGATTTTAAAAAAGACAGGATTAACAGATGAGCAAACTAACTATATAAAAGTCATGGACTCTTCTACAAACTACTTAAAGCAGTTAATAGAAGACATACTAGACATATCTAAAATAGAATCTGGAAAAGCAGAAATTATCTTAGAACCATTTAATCTACATGAATTATTAGATGAAATAGCTCAAATACACAAAATTAATTCTGAAAAAAAAGGTTTAGAATTTATTACTGATTTTAATAGCAATTTACCACAAATAGTTGGTGGTGATAAGATGAAGCTAAGACAAGTTTTAAGCAACTTATTAAGTAATGCTATTAAATTTACAGAAGTAGGATCAATTACTTTTAAAGCTTCATTAAATCAAACAAGAGCAAGAAAAGCTAATATTCATTTTGAAATTTCTGATACTGGAATAGGAATACCAGAAGAAGATCAAAACTCAATTTTTGAAAGTTTTAAACAACTTAACCATTCATATAAATATACTGGATCAGGCTTAGGACTTGCTATTGCAAAACATTATGTAGAGTTAACCGGAAACAAAATAACAGTAGATTCTACAGTAGGAAAAGGCTCTACATTTTCTACTAATTTAAACTTTAGAATAGACCCAAGTTACAAATTAGAAAAATCTAATAATGAAGAAACTTCTTTTATAGAATCTGATAAAAAATACAATATTCTGTTGGTAGACGATTCAGAAATCACTCAGCTATCAGTTCTTAAAATACTTGCTTCTAAGGGTAATTACTTTTTAGATATTGCCACAAAAGGAGAAGATGTCATACCAAAAGTAACAAACTATGATTCTCCTGTAGATTTAATCCTTTTAGATATTAAATTACCAGATATAAATGGTGATGAAGTAGCAAAACTGGTAAGAAAATTACCAGAGAGAGAGCATAAAAAAATACCAATTATTGCCTTAACAGCTAGAGTATTTAAGGATGATTTAAAAAAATATAAAAAAGCAGGTATTAATGATGTTGTAAAAAAGCCTTTTGATGAAGATACCCTTTTAACCAAAATAAGAGAACATCTAAAATAAAAAAAAGCAAGCGTTATGCTTGCTTTTTTTATGTATTTCAAAAACTATTTTATCTATTCATAGTTTTAATTTCTTCCATAAAAACCTCTAAATCTACTCCGTTTTTAACAAGCTCTAAAGCTTTATCTGCAACGTATTTAGAATTACTAGACTTAAAACCTAAGCCAACACAAAGACGCTCTAACATAGCCATTTGGTTTTCTCCTTCAATTTGATCTGCCCAAACCATTCTAGCTAAATCGTATAAACGCTCTAAACGCATATCATAAGAAGTTGGTGGGTTTATAGGATGAGATTTATAATCCTTTAATATTAACTTATAATCTTCTTCGCTAATATCTAAATTACGTGCTAATCTATCTAAAAACGCCTTTTCTTCTTCTGTGATAATACCATCACTCATAGCAACTCTTACAATTGCAGCAAAATGATCTTCATTTCGCTTCTTAAACCCACTATCAAATAAATCTGAAAATGACATACTTTTTAATTTTAATTCACTGCAAATATAGTTAAACCTTGCTCCTTTTAAAATTAAAAAGTTTCTTTTTTTAACATGTAAACTTAACATCATTAAATATGATATAAATATTTTATTATCAAAACTTTAAACCTATTCTTAGTATTCATATTCATTAGTATTGTTAATATCAGATTAAATTAATTAATCAGAAAGCTTTTAAAAAATCTAAGCCTTATATTTGCAAAAAATTCTATTAAAGGTGAGTAAATCTAACATCTCGCAAGCCTATTTACAATCTTTGCAAACGCAAAAATTGCAAACTGCTATTGCCCTACCTAAAAGTAAAACACATGTTAAAGGATTAGTAGGATCTTCGGTTTCGTTTATAATTTCACAAATTTTTAAACAATCCGAATTACCATTTTTACTAATATTTCAGGATAAAGAAGAAGCTGCTTTCTATTTAAACGATTTAGAACATTTAATAAATAAAAACGATGTTTTATTTTATCCAGGAAGCTATCGCAGACCTTACCAAATTGAAGAAACAGATAACGCCAACGTTTTACTTCGTGCAGAAGTTTTAAACCGTATAAACTCACGTAAAAAACCTGCTATAATTGTTACGTATCCAGATGCGCTTTTTGAAAAAGTTGTGACTAGAAAAGAGCTAGAACGTAATACACTAAAAATTACCGTAAACGATAATTTATCTATAGATTTTGTAAACGAAGTCTTGTTTGAATACAAATTTAAACGTGTAGATTTTGTTACCGAACCTGGAGAATTTTCGGTACGTGGCGGTATTGTAGATGTGTTTTCATTTAGTCACGACCAACCATATCGTATAGAATTTTTTGGTGACGAAGTAGACAGCATTCGTACCTTTGATGTAGAAACACAATTATCTACAGAGCAAATTAAAAAAATTAGCATTATTCCTAATGTTGCTAATAAACTAATTGAAGAAAAAAGGCAAAGCTTTTTACAATACATCGCTCAAAAAACAGTTGTTTTTGGGAAAAATTTCGATTTAACTTTTAACAGAATAGACGATTTTTTCAATAAAGCTCAAACTGCATTTAACAACTTATCTACCGAGCTTAAACACGCCAAACCAAATGAGCTATTTTCAAATTCTGAAACCTTAAAAAAAGAATTATTAGATTTTAGCATAGTCGAATTTGGGACAACATCTGTTTTTAAAGCAGAGCAATTTGTAAAGTTTGACACAGTCCCTCAACCTGCATTTAACAAACAATTTAATTTATTAATAGATAATTTAAATGCTAATCACGACAAAGGTTACACCAATTATATTACTTGCGTAAGCGAGCAACAAGCAAAGCGTTTTCATGATATTTTTGAAGATGTTGATGGCAATGTACATTATCAAACAGTTGTACAACCTTTATATCAAGGTTTTATAGATCACGACTTAAAAATGGTGGTTTATACAGATCACCAAATTTTTGAACGTTACCATAAATTTCATCTTAAAAATGGCTATGCAAAAAAACAAGCCATTACCTTAAAAGAACTTACAAATCTAGACATTGGCGATTATGTTACGCATATAGATCATGGTATTGGTAAGTTTGGCGGACTACAAAAAATTGATGTAGATGGTAAAAAACAAGAAGCTATAAAATTAGTGTATGGCGAGCGTGATGTGTTATACCTAAGCATTCACTCTTTGCATAAAATAACTAAATTTAATGGTAAAGATGGTGCGCCACCAAAAATCTATAAACTAGGTAGTAAGGCTTGGAAAACCCTTAAAGAAAAAACCAAATCTAGAGTTAAGCACGTTGCCTTCAACTTAATAAAACTATACGCAAAACGTAAGTTAAAAAAAGGATTTCAATATAAGCCTGATAGTTATTTACAGCATGAGTTAGAAGCTTCATTTTTATATGAAGATACGCCAGATCAAGTTACTGCTACTGCAGATATTAAAGCCGATATGGAAAGCGAAAGACCAATGGATAGATTGGTTTGTGGTGATGTTGGTTTTGGTAAAACCGAAGTCGCTATTCGTGCTGCCTTTAAAGCTGTAGATAATGGTAAACAAGTTGCGGTTTTAGTACCAACTACTATCCTAGCCTTTCAGCATCATAAAACCTTTAGCGAGCGTTTAAAAGAATTTCCGGTAACGGTAGATTATGTAAACCGTTTTAAAACTGCAAAAGAAAAACGCATCACTTTAGAAAAACTAGAAAAAGGTCATGTAGATATAATTATTGGTACACATCAATTAGTTAATAAAAGCGTTAAGTTTAAAGATTTAGGACTTTTAATTGTTGATGAAGAACAAAAATTTGGTGTTGCTGTTAAAGAAAAACTTAAAAGCATAAAAGAAAACGTAGACGTACTTACGCTAACTGCTACACCAATACCGCGTACACTTCAGTTTAGTTTAATGGCTGCAAGAGATTTATCGGTAATTACAACGCCGCCACCAAACCGTTATCCAATAGAAAGTCATGTTATTCGTTTTAGCGAAGAAACTATTAGAGATGCTGTTAGTTACGAGATAGAACGTGGCGGACAAGTATTTTTTATCCATAATCGTATTGAAAACATCAAAGAAGTTGCAGGTATGATCCAACGCTTAGTGCCTGATGCAAAAATTGGTGTTGGTCACGGACAATTAGAAGGTAAAAAGTTGGAAGAACTTATGCTAAACTTTATGAATGGTACTTTTGATGTTTTAGTAAGCACAACCATTATAGAAAGTGGTTTAGACGTTTCTAATGCCAATACTATTTTTATTAATAATGCGAACAATTTTGGGTTAAGTGATTTACACCAAATGCGCGGTCGTGTCGGACGAAGCAATAAAAAAGCTTTTTGCTATTTTATTACTCCAGATTATCACGCTATGACAACAGATGCCAGAAAACGTATTCAAGCATTAGAACAGTTTTCTGAGCTTGGTAGCGGATTTAATATAGCAATGAAAGATTTAGAAATTCGTGGTGCAGGAGATTTACTTGGTGGCGAACAAAGTGGTTTTATTAACGAAATTGGTTTTGATACCTACCAAAAAATCTTAAATGAAGCTATTGAAGAGCTTAAAGAAAATGAATTTAAAGACCTTTACGACGAACCTGAAGAGAAAAAGCAATACGTTAAAGACATTACAATCGATACCGATTTTGAACTACTTTTCCCAGACGATTACGTAAATAGCATAACCGAAAGGTTAAACCTGTATACCACTTTAAACAACCTAAAAACGGAAGACGAGTTAACTACTTTCGAAAATCAATTAATAGATCGTTTTGGCGAGTTACCAACTCAAGTAGTAGACTTGCTTAACAGCGTTAGAATTAAATGGATAGCTACAAAAATAGGTGTAGAAAAAGTAATCATGAAAAAAGGTAAACTTATTGGTTACTTTATTAACGACCAAAAAAGCGGATTTTACCAAAGTAATTACTTTACAAAAGTGTTACAATACGTGCAAACGCATCCACAAACTTGTAAAATGAAAGAAAAACAAACACGTAACGGTTTACGTTTATTACTTACCTTTGATAATATAAAAACAGTAGAAAAAGCTCTTCAGGTATTAAAACCAATTTTGGAATAATTTTTGAAACTTGATAAAAAAATAAAACCCATGAATAAAAAGTTATTTTTTGTATTTGCTATAATTCCATTTTTTGCATTAGCACAACATACCATAAAAGGAAAATTCCCAAATACAGACGATTTTAAATTTGCCTTTCTATATCAAGTAACAACACAAACCAGCAAATTTGTAAATAATGCCGAAATAAAAGAAGACGGTTCATTTAGTTTTACTTTAGACAAAAATCAACCTGCAGGTACATACCGCATCGTCTACAATCAACCACAAGATCGATATAATTTTGATTTTTTATATAATAATGAAGATATAGAATTGACTTACGACTTTGACAATGGTTTAACCTTTATTAAATCTGAAGAAAATAAGCTTTGGAAATCTTACAATAAAAGCATTCAATTAGTTGCAAATAGTCTTAACAACTTTTACCTAAAAGGAGAAAACAACGAAGAAGATTTTAATAAAATCATACAAATTTTACAAAATACACAATCCGAATTTGAGAAAGCAGCAGAAGGCAAAATGGCACTAAACTTTATTACTGCAAGTAAGCCATATATACCTACTAAATATGTAGATGCCAAAACATTTTCAGAACTAGCAAAAGCAGAATATTTTAACCACATCAACTATAGCAATCCTATTTTACAAAACTCAAATTTTCTTATAGAAGCTACTTTAAACTATATTTTTAATTTTATAGATCAAGATCAAACCAATGCTTCATATATAAAAAATATTGATACTGCTGTAAAAGCAATTGGTAATAACACTAAAGTAAAAAAAGTAATATTAGAAGTATTATATTCTCAATTTGCTTACGAGAATATAGAAACAGTAGCCAATCACATTGCAACAAAATACTTATTAGACATAGCAAAAGCAGATAATGATACAGATTTAATAAAAGACCTTACCAATTTTAAAAATGCATCAATAGGTCACAAAGGTTACAATTTTGATATTGTAATCTATGATGAAAACGGTAAAGCTACCGTAAAAAAAATGCATGATTTAGACGAAGCTGAAAACTACCTAATCATATTCTGGAGCACAACATGTTCTCATTGTTTAGAAGAAATTCCGCAACTACATAACTACGTAAAAACAATAGATAAAAAACAATTAAAAGTTATCGCTGTTGCTTTGGATGAAGACCGTTACCGCTGGAAAGACATGACATACGATTTTCCAGAATTTTATCATGTTTTTGGTGAAGGAAAATGGGATAACCAGATAGGTAACAACTATAATGTCAAAGCTACACCAAGCTATTTTATACTTGACAAAGACAAAGTAATTATTAAAAAACCATACGACTTTGAAGCTTTTAAAGATTATTTTTCTAAAACATTAGAAGAATAGTTATCTTTAAAATCTAGTATCTAATAATTATGAAAAAAAACCGAGTCTTTGCAATGTCATTTGCTAGTGTGTATCCTCATTACATCACTAAAGCCGAAAAAAAAGGAAAAACAAAAGAAGATGTACACACTATTATTACTTGGCTAACAGGTTATACTAATGCAGATATAGATACTATTTTAGAAACTAAAATAGACTTTGAAACGTTTTTTGAAAAAGCGCCAAAACTTAATCCTAACGTTGATAAAATTAAAGGTCTAATTTGTGGTTATCGTGTAGAAGACATTGAAGATCCTTTAATGCAAAAAATTAGATTTTTGGACAAGTTAATAGACGAGCTTGCTAGAGGCAAAAAAATGGAAAGTATTTTAAGATCTTAAAAAAAGAAAAAAGCATCTTCTAAATGCTCAATATTAAATTGCTTTTCTTCTTTTACAATTGCTATAATATCAAAACGCACATCTACCTCTAGGTTATTTACAGTCACATACTCATCTACTGCTTTAACTAAGTTTTTTATTTGTTTTGGTTTTACAAAATCTTGCGGATTTCCAAAATCTGTTGTAGATCGTGTTTTAACTTCAATTATAGCTAAAACATCTTCTTTTTGAGCAATAATATCGACTTCAGCTTTATTAAAACGGTAATTACGTTCAACAATATCGTAGCCATTTTCAATTAAAAAATCGACTGCAAGTTGTTCTCCTTTTTTACCAAGCTGGTTGTGATTAGCCATTACTATTCAAATACAAGTGTAGATTTTGTTTTTTCAACTTTTAAAGTAGCTTTTCTACCTAAAATTAAAGCTCTATTATCATCTTCGTGTCCTGCTGGCATATTAAATGCAATCGGGAAATCATAATCGGCAAGTGCATCTAAAATTAGTTGTTCTATAGATGTTCCCCAAAGGGTCGTATTTTTTCTTAGCTTAGTCATATCGCCAACAATAACACCTTTACATTGATCAAAATAACCAGCACGTTTTAGACTTTGTAACATACGATCTATGTGGTATTTGTACTCGCCAATTTCTTCTATAAATAATATTTTTCCAGAAGTATCAACGCTAGTTTTACTACCTAACATAGTATGAAGTATCGTCAAGTTACCTCCAACAATTGGTGCTGTAACTTCACCTGTTTGATTGTATTTTGATCCTTCTAATGTATAACTTAAGGAGTCACCAAAAATGGCTTTTTTAAACGTCGCTATAGTTTGTTCTATTTCACTTTCATCCTTAGGTAAACTTACACACATCATCGCATGTAGACTTTGTACACCTAAATTATGTATTTGGTTATGTAGTGCTGTAATATCGCTATATCCAATAATCCATTTAGGCTGTTCTAAAAATTTAGTGTAATCTAATTTATCCAAAATTCTAACCGTACCGTATCCGCCACGTGCGCACCAAATAGCCTTAATATTTGGATTATCTAAAGCGTTTTGAAAATCTTCACAACGTTCTTGATCTGTACCTGCAAAATGATTGGCTTGATTAAACACATGTTTACCAACAACAACATTAAGATTCCATTGTTTTAATAAACGTTTTGCGCGTTCAATTTCTTCATTTCTATGTTTTAAAATTCCTGATGGTGCTACAATTGCAACGGTATCACCAGCTTTTAAATATGGTGGTTGTATCAAATTTTCTGTTGGGTTTTTAAAGTTTGAATTTTGGGATATCATGGCGTTAGTTCCTGTAAAAAGAAACACCAATAAAGTAATAATTATAAATCTGTTTTTTGACATATTGTAAATGTACATTTTTTTTCTAAATCGCTGTTAAAATGTGTATTTTTACGGCTTCAAAAAGATTTTAAGATGTCAAAAAGATATACAATTACTGCTGCTTTACCTTATACTAACGGTCCTATTCATATTGGGCATTTGGCTGGTGTTTATGTTCCGGCAGATATTTATGCACGTTACAAGCGTCTAACTGGCAACGATGTTGCTTTTATCTGCGGAAGTGACGAGCATGGTGTGCCAATTACTATAAAAGCAAAAAATGAAGGTGTTACACCACAAGAAATTGTAGACAGATATCATAAAATTATTAAAGATTCTTTTGAAGAATTTGGTATTAGCTTTGATAATTACTCACGTACATCGGCGAAAATTCATCATGATACAGCTTCAGAATTTTTCAAAACCTTATACGATAAAAACGAATTTGTTGAAGAAGTTACAGAGCAATTATACGACGAAGAGGCTAAACAATTTTTAGCCGATCGTTTTGTGATTGGAACTTGTCCAAAATGTGGTAACGAAGAGAGTTATGGTGACCAATGCGAAAAATGCGGTACATCGCACAACGCCACAGATTTAATCAATCCTAAATCTGCAATAACAGGTAATACACCAACTTTAAAAGAAACAAAACACTGGTTTTTACCATTAAATAAACACGAAAACTTTTTACGCGAGTGGATTTTAAAAGGTCATAAAAAAGACTGGAAACCAAACGTATACGGACAAGTTAAATCTTGGATAGACGATGGATTACGTCCGCGTGCAGTAACACGCGATTTAGATTGGGGAATTCCTGTTCCTGTAGAAGGTGGCGAAGGAAAAGTACTTTACGTTTGGTTTGATGCGCCAATTGGCTACATCTCTTCTACTAAAGAATGGGCAGAACGCGAAGGAAAAGATTGGGAACCATATTGGAAAGACCAAGACACTAAATTAGTTCACTTTATTGGTAAAGATAATATCGTGTTTCACTGTATTATTTTCCCGTCTATGTTAAAAGCAGAAGGCAGCTACATTTTACCGGACAATGTACCTGCTAACGAATTTTTAAATTTAGAAGGCAACAAATTATCAACCTCAAAAAATTGGGCAGTTTGGTTACCAGATTACCTTAAAGATTTTCCTGGTAAACAAGATGTATTACGCTACACTTTAACCGCTAACGCACCAGAAACCAAGGATAACGATTTTACATGGAAAGATTTTCAAGCCAGAAACAACAACGAACTTGTTGCTATTTTTGGTAACTTTATTAACCGTGTTGTCGTTTTAACTAACAAATATTACAATGGTATTGTGCCAACGCCTTCAACATTTACAGCAATAGATGAAGACACTTTAGCTGCTGTAAAAGCCTATCCTGCGGTTATTGAAAGCTCTTTAGAACGTTACCGTTTTAGAGAAGCAAGTCAAGAACTAATGAATTTAGCACGACTTGGTAACAAATATCTTGCAGATGAAGAACCTTGGAAATTAGTAAAAACAGATGAAGCACGTACGCAAACCATTATGTATGTTGCTTTACAAATTGCTAGCGCTTTAGCTACATTATCAGAACCGTTTTTACCATTTACTTCAACTAAATTGAAACAAATTTTGAATGTCACATCGAGCGCAGTCGAGATGTCTTGGAGTGATATTTCAACAAAAGACGTGTTATTATCA
The DNA here is from genome assembly GCF_964226795.1 of Mesoflavibacter sp. NCBI lineage: Bacteria > Pseudomonadati > Bacteroidota > Flavobacteriia > Flavobacteriales > Flavobacteriaceae > Mesoflavibacter > Mesoflavibacter sp. The sequence continues at coordinate 154,240 of NZ_CAXQQP010000005.1, read as the reverse complement.
GCTAATCACCAAATTGGACAAAGCGAATTACTATTTAATAAAATTGAAGACAAAGACATTCAAATTCAATTAGATAAATTAGAAGCTAGTAAAAAAGCTAACGAAGCTGCTAACAAAAAAGTAGAGCCACAAAAAGACACGATTACTTTTGATGATTTTACAAAATTAGATTTACGTGTCGGAACTATAATTGAAGCCGAAAAAATGCCTAAAGCCAAAAAATTACTAGTTTTAAAAGTAGATACTGGCATAGATGTACGCACTATTGTTTCTGGTATTGCCGAGAGTTTTACTGCAGAAGAAGTTGTTGGTAAACAAGTAACTGTTTTAGTTAACCTAGCACCAAGAGCTTTACGTGGTGTAGAAAGTGAAGGGATGATTTTAATGACCGAAAATGCCGAAGGTGATTTAGTATTTGTAAATCCTGATACAACGGTCAAAAATGGGTTGCAGATTAGTTAGGTTATGAGGTACATATTTTGTTTTTTACTTTTTTGTTGTAGCTTTTCTTTATGGAGTCAAACTGAAGTTTTGACTTTTAAAAACCTTGAAATGTCTAAACGAGTTAGAAAAAATTCTTACACTATTTCTAATTCTATAACTAATGATTTAGCTATAATTTTAGTTGAAAACAAAGATATCTATGCTTACTTAAGTGATTCTAACTTTAAAGTTAATTCTACAAAATTTATTAAAACAAAAAACATAAAATCAAAATACAACAAAGTTTTAGGTTTTAGTATAAAACAAAATAACTACCACGTACTTTACACTAATGATTCAAGAAATAAATTCTCAATTTTAAAATTAGATTTTAATAATTTTTCAGGAGAATCTATTGAGGTTGATCTTAATTTAGATAATGACCTATTTTTAGACGCTATCAACTATAAAAACAAATTATATATTTTATCTGCTAATAGTGATTCTATACTTAATCTTAGAGTATATAATAATGAAGGATTTGATTTAGTAAAATCTTTTGAATTAGAAGAAATTAAAGACGAAACTAACTTAATTAGCACAAAATTTCAGTATGGTCTTTTCATGTTTTCTGGTAAAGAAAAAACAAACATTACCAAAATTGAACAAAGAGTTTTTAACTCGATTGAACAAACTTCTGCCAAAAACAAAATGTATCAAAATGATAAATCCATATACTTAACTTTTGATGTTAACGAATTGGCAACACATTTATATAAAATAGATTTAGAGCAACTAAATCTAGATTACAAAATCTATCCTTATCCAAAGTCTAAAAGTCACGAATTTAAAAACTTTAACTCGTTTATTTTTGAGAATAACATCTATCAAATAGCTTCATCTAAAGAAACTTTAAAGTTTGTGATTTCAGATTTTGATTCTAAAGTCATTAAAGAATTCAATATTTTTAAAGATAAAAAAATACATTTTAAAAATTCTCCAATAATACAAGAAGGTCAAACAGCTTTACCATTTGTTACTACTAGAGAGTTAGAAGAAACCCGAAAATATCTTAGAAAAATAAATAATGGTAATATCGGAATCAATGTTACAAAAAATGATGGTAATTACTATCTAACTTTAGGAGGTTTTCAAGTTATTACCCAACCAAATATGGGATCAGTAAATACTGTAAATGGAAATTTTACAGGTTATAACACTACTTATCTTTCATTTAATTCTTATACAACTACAAAGTCTACTTATTTTAATTCAATTTTAGATTCTAATTTTAATCATGTAAAAGGTAGTTTTGAATCAACACCTTTTAATAAAATAAAAGACTATAAATCGACATTAAAATACTCTAGTGGTGAAGATGTTTTTTTTCATAAAAACGACTTATTCTTTGGCTATTTTAACCAAAAAGAAAGTTCTTATCACCTATTAAAGTTTTAAATAATTAGTTTTCAAGTTTTTAATAATAACTTTTATTTAAATAAAGTCACGTATTAGTGTTCTAATAAAAATTGAAGTTTATTAATGATTTGAAATTTATTTTTTTTAGTTGTTAAAGTTAAAAATTGTTAAAACAAAACACTTTAAAACAACAGTTAAAGTGTTGATAAACTGCGATTTACAATAAAACCTGCAAAGTGAAAGATATGATAAACTTGTCTTAATTAGTCGTCTAGAAGGTGATGATTTTCGTAACTTATAATAGTTACAAACCAAAAACCATTACTATGAAACGACTAATTTTATTATTAGTGACTTTAAGTATTATATCTTGCGGAACTCCAAAAACCGTGAGAGATTCTAAAAAAGTCATTAAAGGCGATTGGGTTTTAAACTCGATTACCTACAACCAAACAGGTACTTTTAACGTTACACTATTTGACGATGCTTCAAAATCTTGTTTTGAAGGTAGTACTTGGCAATTTATTCCTAACAATAACACAGGAATTTATACAATTAACTCGGCAGGATGTATGTCTGGCGAAAGAAACTTTGTATTTACCATACAAGAAGTAAGTCCAGAAATGGGATTATACGACTTTTTATTAAAGCCAACCAACGAAAAAAATAAGTCTGAAACTAATCAAGGTTACCGTGTTAATCTATCTCAGTTATCAGATACCAACATGCAATGGAAACAAACCGTTAGTTTAGACGGACGACCTTTTGTAATTACAATGAACTTCACCAAAATTTAAAACTAAAAAACCATGAAAAAGACAATTAACAAGATTTCAATATTTAGTCTAACACTACTAATGTGTATTGGACTTACCAACTGTAATGCAGTAAAAAATGCTAATAATAAACAAAAAGGTGCTGTTATTGGTGCAACAAGTGGCGCTGTTTTAGGTGCTATTATCGGTAATAATGTAGGAAAAGGCGGAAACGGAGAATTAGGAGCCGTAATTGGCGGTGTAGTTGGTGGTACTGCTGGAGTGCTTATAGGAAAGAAAATGGATAAACAAGCACAAGAAATTGAGCAAGAAATACCAGGTGCAGAAGTAGAACGTGTGGACGATGGTATTGTTGTTACGTTTGATGAAAATAGTGGTGTATATTTTGATACTGAAAAGTATAACATAAACGCTGCTTCACAAGCTACATTAAACAAGCTTATAGGTGTGTTTAAAGAATATCCTGACACTAATTTATTAGTCGTTGGTCATACAGACAGTTCTGGATCTGACGATTATAACATGACACTTTCTAAAAATCGTGCTTATGCAGTAACTAATTACTTAACTAGCAATGGTATTAGCGGTACAAGATTAACAACAAATTGGTTTGGAGAAACACAACCAATGTATGATAACAGTACTGCCGAAGGACGTGCTAAAAACAGACGTGTAAATATTGCTATTTTACCAAATGAAAAAATGATACAAGACGCGCAAAACGAGTCTAATTAATAATTATTTGAACATAGAAAAAAGAGGTGTAAATTTTAAATTACACCTCTTTTTTATTTATATCGTATTCTAAAATATAAAGCAAGTGCTCTTATCATTAAAAAAGGGAAAATAATAAGTACAGACCCAAGCAAATTTGTTGGTGTAAACGTTTCTGGAAAGTTACGTACTATAAAAAGCATAAGAATAACTCCTAAAATAATAGATACATGAAGCACTAACATATTAGGTGTAAAAGCACCAAAACTAACTTTAACTGGTGTTTGTTTTATGTGTAACAATACACGTTCTATGGTCACAAATAATAGGTTAATATTAAAAAACCAGTTTCTAAAGAATAGTACTTTCATGTTAGTAAAAATAAGTACTTCATTATTCCAGTTTGCCATAAACCCGAAAAAGACAACAATAAAAATAAAATAAACTCCCATTTGTATAATAGAACCAAATATGGATGTTGTTTTATTGCTGGCTAGTACAGCGTTTTTATTTCTTTTGAAAAAAATCCTATCGATAATTATTCTAATAAATTCATTCCACCAGAAAAATAAAATCACATAAAATACGGTTGTTTGTCCGCTCCAAATGGATAAAGTTGTAAGCAATGTAAACACTAAAAAATCCCATTGGGAATAATATTTTAATGGTTTTTCTAAAATAGAAGAAAAGCTATTCATATGATTTTATATTTATCCGGTTTATTGAAATATTATGAAAGATTTTTTAACTGTTTAATTCATCTATACTAACGTCGTACAATATGTTTACAAAAGTAGCTTTGTGTAAAAGTAAATTTTGATGTGCTTGTACTTTATTATAAATATGTTCTGACACATTAATAATACCATTACTGGTTTTAATTTGAAAAGCTGTAGAGTGTCTATTAGAAGTTGTCTTTAGCTTATCTATGACCTCAACCCTATTTATTGTTTTTAAATACCCATTTCGTTTAAACTTTGCGTATTGATTAATTTGAATTAAGACTTTAATTGAATAGTACACAAACGCAAAAATTAATGGTATTAGAAATATAAAAATACCTTTCCATAGTACAAAAAGCAAGACTGTAATTGGTATTAGATATATTAGGTTTTTTCGTGTTTTTTTAAAAAATATTTTTTTGACTAATTCAATATCATTTTCTCTCATAGGAAGAGATTTTTCTATATTATCAAAATTTTGCTTTCTTATTGTTGAATTATACGACTCTGTTGTTTCTGTATTTTTTTCTAAAACATTAAAGGCTAAAACTTCCTTTTTTTTGGGACTAACTTCTAGGTAAACTTTATCATTTATTTTAACCTGAGAAAACTGTTTATAATTAACACTGTGTTGTTTGTCTTCTATTGTAATGTAATAATGTGTTTGTGTATTTTTACGTGAAGAACCATTTCTATGCGATCCAGCTGCTCTATTGTGTTGGGCAGAAGAAGTAGTATGTTTATCTATTCTCTTATCGGTAACAATACCTGTATAGCAATATTTTATTCCTTTTTTTAAATCTAGATAAATACCCCAAAAAAAGTAGGAGATAAATAGAGTAAAAATAAGGGCGAAAGATGCAAAAACTAAAACAGGTATGTTTCCCATTTCACTAGATGACAAAACAAAATTATAAATGAAGAAAAAAATTGCACCTACAAAAACACCAAACGTTACAACATACACATATTGGCGCTTAAGCTTTTTTCTATCTTTAACTGACAGCGGTTTGATTTCATATAAATTTTGAGATGTCATGTATTATAATTGATTTAGACTTTGGTGAATGTCCTTAAACTTTTCAAGCACTTTATCGTTAAGTTTAGTATCGCCAACAACGGTGCCGTTAGTTAAACTGGTTTTATAAAATTGGATACTGGCAATGGTTTTTGTTTGTACATTAACATCTGCCTTAGCATAAGTTATTTTATTCTTTTGGTCATCTGTTACATAATCAAAAAAGACAATTTTAGAATCTTTTAATTTATCCTTGTATTTTGAGTAAAATTGTGCTGTTTGGTTAGAATAACTTCTTAAACTAAAAGGCAATTTATCCTTTGGTGCTTCTTCGTTAAAACGCTTAATACCTTTTTGTAATTTATTGATAGCAAATTCATTTTCATTTAAGTCAAACTGCAATGTAAAATCATTTTGATATGTTGTTACTAAAACATTTGAGTTTAGCGATACGTATGATGTAATTTCTTTTCCTTCAAGATAGAGATAATGGATATTTTGCTCTATTTCATTTTGATCTTTTTGAGTTTTAATGGCTTTGTAAAGATTTCCTTTGTTAGAATAAAAATAGGTAGTTTTAGAGTTGTTTATATCTGATATAATTTGGTGCAACTTATTGTTTTTATAATCGTAAACAATATTATTAATATCTCCATTTTTATGAGTTATAGTTTCTTTAATTAGTTGTCCGCTGGTATTGTAAGTATAAGAGTGTTTTTTGTTTTTCTTGATGTTACTGTACTTAAAAACTCGTTTATAAAGTCTGTCATTTTTGTAATAGCTTTTTGTTTTTTGCCAAGAATTGTCTTTTAAATTTTCGATATGGTAATCTTTTATAAAGCCATTTTTGTTAAATTGATATACAGCTGTCTTAATTGGCTCTTTATTTAGATTGTAGCTAATAGCTTCTACTCTTGTAACCTTTTGTGTAAAACCGTAATCTATGTTACTTATATCAGGAAGTAATTGAGCAAAGCTAAGAGATTGGAAACCTAATAAAACTGTAGTAAATAGTATTTTATTTATTTTGTTCATTATTAATTATTTTCAGCAATTAATACCTTGTTATTAAGGTACCATCAGACCAAATACCATAACTATCTACTGTCCTTGATTTATTAAAAAACACACCAAAACCATCTCTTTGACCATTAGTAAAACTACCAAAGTACCTTGTTCCTGATGTCTTATATGACTCATCACCTATTCCATTTGCTTTATCGTAATAATACTCTCCAAAATAAGAAGTCCCATTTTTCCAGAAATAACTTCCGAAATAATGTTTTTTCCCGTTAGAGAAAAATCCACGATATGTGTCTCCGTTGGTAAAAAAATAGGTCCCAAAACCATCTTTGCAATTTCCTATACAATTATTAATCTTTCTGTTATCAAGATAGTTCTGTGATAATAAATTTCTTGTTCTTTTTCCTTCTTGATAAAAACCAACTTCTGTTATTTTTCCATTTTTTGAATAATAACCGTAACCGTTTTGTTTACCATTTTTCCACTGACCAAAGTATGTACTTCCTGTTTCGTACCATTTGTATAGCCCATAACCTTCTCTTGATCCATTTACAAAGTTTCCTTCATAAAACCCTGATCCTTCATAAGTTTGCAGACCATAACCATTAGCTTTTCCGTTTTTAAAAACTCCTTTAATTGTATAGGTTTGACCTTTATATTCTCCATAACCGTTATTACAATTACCAGAAACACAACCTACATTACTATTAGTGTTAACATTAGTTGTTGTTGTTGTATTTAAAGAAGGAGTTGTTTTTTTAATGTTTATGATTTCTAATTTTTTAGTCTTTTTATTTACTTTAATGGCTTTACCTGTAACTTCGCCATTAATAAAACTTCCAAAATAAATATAATCTAAGGTTGATACATGACCATTTCCCGTTGGCTCTCCATTTATATTAAATTGCCCCACATAAAGTCTATTATTTGCTTTCCATTTTCTTGTTCCTACTTTGTATGGTTTTCCATTTTTAAAAAAGCCTATATAAGAATCTTGATTATTGTATATGATAGCCCCATAACCGTCTACACAGTTACCTTGACATGAATTACCCACCTTTTTATTAAGATAATCTTGACCTAAGTTTGTTACTAATTTCCCATCTTGATAGATACCTGCTTCTGATGTAATATTATCCTTAGTTAGATAACCGTAACCTGCTATTTTATCGTTTTTCCATTCTCCGTAATAAATAGTATTGGAGGCTTTCCAAGTATAAACACCATAGCCTTCTCTTTTTCCGTCATTAAAATTGCCAATATAATTATCGCCATTACTAAAAATTTGATTTGCATAACCGTTAGCTTGACCATTTTCAAAATATCCTGTAATAGTCATATCATCAAATTTATATTCTCCGTATCCATTATTACAGTCTCCAGACATACAATTTGTAACTACATTAGAGTTATTTTTATGTTCTTGAATTTTACTTTCTATACCGTTGTAATACGTTATTTCTGTCTCATCCAAAACCTTTTCAAATATTTTAGAATATTTTCTTCTAAAATTACCATACTGGTCAAAACTCATATCTATAGCATTTTTTTTATACGCTTCGTGACCGTCTTTTGTAAATTCAAATGCTTGTGGATTGTTAGAAAAAGAAAAAGATTTGTAACGATTTAAAACACCAGGAGAGTAAATTCCTTTTTTAATTAGCTCTCCATCTTTATAAGAGCTAGCATTAATTTTTAATTTATCACCATTAATTTCATAACTTAATGTTATTAAATACTTACCATATTTAGATTCTTTTCTTTCTTCTGTTAATTGACCTTTTTGATTGTATTTAAATGTTATCAAATCATTTTGGCTACCATCTGGATTAATAGTTTTAATAGACACTAATCGTTTATAATTATCGTAATTAAATTCTGTTGTATAGTTGTTTTCTCTATTTACTTCTTTATAGATTAAACCATCTTTATTATAAATAAAATCGGATATAGAAGTATATGTAACTTCACCTTTACTATTTATTGCTGTTTCTTTTAAAGACTTTATTATCCCAAAATCAGAATAAGAGTATTCGTATTTTCTTCTAAAAGATTTACTTGGTCCAGAAGTTAGCTTTTTGGTTAAAAATCCGTTTTCATTAAAATCTAGATTTAGAGTTCTTTCTACAAAATCTAGAGAATAAGATTTTTTTACTTCGCCATTTAAATTGTAATGATTAAGTGTATAATATTCTGCAGCTGGATTAAGTGGTGCATTTTGCCAATCTATGGTTTGTGAATTTGCTTTTACTACAAATAGTAAAATTAAACTTACTAATATATGTTTCATCTTAAATTATTTAGTAGTTACAAATTCTTCGGTAAAATTATCGTCCCATTTAAAGGCATTTACAATCCAACCGTTTTTACTTTTGTAATAGGTAAATATTAAACGTACTGCTGTATTTTCATATTGGATTAAATATGTTTCGCGTTTTGCGATATCACTAATAGTTTCATCTTTGACTTTTAAATAATTAAATGGTTCTCCAAAACGATTACTAATTATATTGGTATACTTTATAATTTTTTCTTTTAAAGTTTCAATCTCATTTTGCGGTATTGGCCAATATGGCGTAAGGATTTGAAATGCTTCATTTATTTTATTTTGCTTAAAAAGTGTCGTTACTTCTACAGACATTTGCTTAGTACTTGACACATCTTTTAATAGCTTGGTTTGAGAAATTGTTTGAAAAGAAATAAAGCAGGTTAAGATTAATAGTAAATGTTTCATTTTAAATGTAATTATGGTTTAAAACAAAACTAGGTTTAAAGAAGACTTAAAACTATACGATATATGACGTATTTTTGCTAATCATAACATTTATATTTGCCTTTCATTTTTTAAAGAAATTATGCTTCTATTAAACTACATTAAATCCAAAACTAACCTATCAGAAACCTCTATAAAAAACACTGTTACTCTTTTAAATCAAGATTGTACAGTTCCTTTTATTTCTAGATACCGTAAAGAAGCAACTGGCAATTTAGATGAAGTTGAAATTGGTGCAATTGTTAAATATAAAGAAGAATTTGAAACGCTTGAAAAACGTAAGGCAACCATCTTAAAAGCATTAGAAGAACAAGACGTTTTAACCAACGAATTAAAAGCGAAAATTGAAGCTTGCCAAGACAGTACAACACTTGAAGATTTATATTTACCCTACAAGAAAAGCCGAAAAACTAAAGCCGAAACTGCAAGAAAAAACGGATTAGAACCATTAGCAAAAATCATAATGAGTCAAAATGCTAATGATATAGAAAACATCGCAGTTAAGTACATAAAAGGTGAAGTAACATCTACCGAAGACGCTTTAGAAGGCGCAAGACATATTATTGCCGAATGGATTAACGAACGTACCGATATTAGGACTAGTTTAAGACAACAATTAGAGCGTTATGCTATGATTTCCACGAAAGTGGTAAAAACAAAAAAAGAAGATGAAGAGGCTCAAAAATTTAAAGATTATTTTGATTGGGAAGAAAGCCTAAATCGCATACCATCGCACAGATTATTAGCTATTCTTAGAGCCGAAAAAGAAGGCTTTATTCGTGTAAAAATTGAAATTGATAATGACCGCGCGTTAGAACGTATAGACCGAAAAATCATAAAATCGGACAACGCTTGCGCCGATCAAATAGAAATAGCAATAACCGATGCTTACAAACGATTATTATTCCCATCGTTAAGTAACGAAGCATTACAAAATGCCAAAGAAAAAGCAGATGACGAAGCAATAAACATCTTTGCCAAAAACTTAAAACAATTATTGTTAGGATCGCCTTTAGGCGAAAAACGTGTTTTGGCTATAGATCCTGGTTTTAGAACAGGTTGTAAAGTAGTTTGTTTAGACGAAAAAGGAGATTTAAAACACAACGAAACTATTTATCCGCATGCGCCAAAAAATGACCAAATTGGTGCCTTAAAAAAGTTAAGTACGTTAACTGAAGCTTACCAAATAGAAGCTATAGCAATAGGTAACGGAACAGCATCTAGAGAAACCGAAGCTTTAGTAAGAAAAATTAGATTTAAAACCGATGTGCAAGTTTTTGTGGTTAGCGAAGCTGGAGCTAGTATATATTCGGCATCAAAAATTGCGCGAGAAGAATTCCCAAATTACGATGTAACTGTTCGTGGTTCAGTTTCAATTGGTCGACGTCTTCAAGATCCTTTAGCCGAGCTAGTTAAGATTGATGCCAAATCTATTGGTGTTGGACAATACCAACACGATGTAGACCAAAATAAATTGCAAAAGCAATTAGATGTTGTAGTAGAAAATTGTGTAAATGCAGTTGGTGTAAATATAAATACTGCAAGTAAAAGTTTATTAAGTTACGTGTCTGGAATTGGTCCAAAATTAGCAGAAAACATAGTAAAATATAGAAGCGAAAAAGGTGCTTTTTCTAGTAGAAAAGACATTAAAAATGTACCAAGATTAGGCGATAAAGCATTTGAACAAGGCGCTGGTTTTTTAAGAATAAAAGATGGAGATAATCCGTTAGACGATTCTGCAGTACATCCAGAAAGCTATGCTATTGTTACTAAAATGGCTAAAGACGAAGGTGTTTCGGTAAAAGAATTGATAGGTAATACCTCTACTTTAAAAAAGATTAATTTAAAAAAATATATTACAGAAGAAGTTGGTCTTTTAACTTTAGAAGACATTGTTAAAGAACTTGAAAAACCAGGTTTAGATATACGTGAGCAGGCAAAAGTTTTCACTTTTAATCAAAACATTAAAACGATTGAAGATTTACGCGAAGGACAATTATTACCTGGTATTGTAAATAATATTACTGCGTTTGGCTGCTTTGTAGATGTTGGTATTAAAGAAAGTGGTTTAATACACGTCTCTAACTTATCAGACAGTTTTGTAAAAGATGTTAACCAGCATGTACACTTACACCAGCAAATTATAGTTAAGGTATTGAGTGTTGATCTTCCGCGAAAGCGTATTCAGCTTAAATTACATAAATAGATGTTAAAAATAGCTTACCATCCTATTTACAGCCATCCTTTACCTGAAGGACATCGGTTTCCTATGTTAAAATATGAGTTATTACCAAAACAATTATTACACGAAGGGACTTGTATAGAGGATAATTTTTTTGAGCCTGTAAAAATGCTAAATGAAAATCCTATTTTAGCAGTCCATGATGCTAACTATTTTTATGATTTATTAAATATAACACTAGACCAACGCGCTGCAAGAAAAATAGGGTTTCCTTTAAGTGAATTATTAATTGAACGCGAAATTATTATTGCAGATGGCACTATAAAAGCTAGTGAGTACGCCTTAAAACATGGTATTGCAATGAATATTGCTGGTGGCACACATCATGCGTATACTAACCGTGGTGAAGCATTTTGCATGCTTAATGACCAAGCAATAGGCGCCAGATTTCTTTTAAATAATGGTTTAGTTAAAAAAGTTTTAATTGTAGATTTAGATGTACACCAAGGTAATGGTACTGCAGAAATTTTTAAAAACGACTCCGCTGTTTTTACCTTTTCTATGCACGGAAAAAACAACTATCCATTTAAAAAAGAGCAAAGCGATTTAGATATTGAATTAGATAATAATGTTGGAGATAGTGAGTATTTATCTATACTAAAAAAAGTGCTTCCGCAATTAATAGAAAAAGAACAACCCGATTTTATTTATTATTTATCTGGTGTTGATGTTATAGCTACAGACAAACTAGGCAAACTTAGCTTAACTATAGAAGGCTGTAAACAGCGCGACCAATTTGTTTTAGAAACTTGTAAGTCTCAAAACATACCTGTAATGTGTAGTATGGGTGGCGGTTATAGTCCTGATATTAAGATAATTGTTAGTGCACATGCTAACACTTTTAGATTAGCTCAAGATATCTTCTTTTAAGATCAAATACTTTTTAAAAGAATTAATCCTAAAATAATACAACCTATAGGTAACAATAAAAGTATACTTGTATTATAGCTGTTTTTACTTTTATTGAATTTTGCGTTTAAAACCTTTCGGCTTTTACCATTGTACTTCATCCAGTTTTTAAGGTGAATGATTATTGAAAATATGATGAATAACGTCCACATACTAGATGTAGACATTGTTTTAACATGCATCTTACTAAGAAACGTTACAAGAAAAGCACCTATAACAAATAATAAAGCGATTTGAAGTATTGAAATATAAAATAAGGCAATACTGTTAGCTTTTTGTTTAAACTTAGGTTTAAATGCAGAAAATATAGCAAAGAAAAATTGATCAAATGTTGTCATATGTTGAAATAAAAAAACCTGCTAAAGATAGCAGGTTTTTTTATTTTTTAATGTTCTTAAGAATTTATTATTCTGCAGAAACTTTTACATTATCAATCTCCCAAGTTGCAGCTGCAGAACTTGTAGATGTATATTTAAATGCAATAAACACATTACCACCTGCAGCAGCAGAAAGATCTAAAGATCCTGAGTCAGTCCAAGAAGACCAGCTACCAGTGTTAGTATCTAAAGTTGGTGATAAAGCTACCCATGTACCATCTGTAGTTGGGTCACCACCATTGTAGTCTGTAGCATAAAATACTTCTATATCATTACCATTGTACCTTTTTACAGTTTGGAACGTTAAGAAGGCACTTGGAGTATTTGATAAATCAATTGGTAGAGAGATTAACCAATCTTCATTAGTTTGTGCTCCTCCAGAAAAACCAGACATTGTTGCACTATCATCTGGGTTACCAAATGTATTGTAATACCACTCTTGTGTTCCTGTAACGTTGTAAGGTGTCCATTTATCTAAGTTTCCTGCAGAAAAATCGTCTTCAAATAATGGATCACATCTTAAGTCATTATCAAAGTTAATTGCTTCTGGTGTGTTGATGTAAATTGTGTAAAAATCATCAAAATAATCTCTAGTTAATACACCATCAATACTACCTCTATTTGCTGGTAATGGTAATCCTTTAAAATCTGAGAAAGTACTTGTACTTAAAATTACACTACTTCCTGTTTCACAACTTTCTAGTAAACGCTCTCCATCAAAACTGTCATTAGTTTCAGAAGCGAATGTAGTTGTATTACCTACTACAAGATTACTATTAAATTGCATGTTATTTAATCTGATATATTGACTTTCTAGAGCATCACTAAACTGAGATATTGAAACTTCTTTAGGTACAATAGTTGCAACTTCACTAGTTCTAATAATATGATTTGGTACTAATGTGCTAGCTATTTCATCTATTTGATCTCCATTAAGACGACCTAATTGTAATACTCCGTTACTTTCGCCTACAGTTAATCCGTTAAGCTTAACATATACTTTTCTACCAAATTCGTATTGAGTAAATAATGGGTTTTTATCTACTTGCACTACAATTGCAGCAGTTGGATTTTCTGGTGCGTCTTGGATTACTAATTGCTTATAAAAGTTACCACCTTCGTCACTAGACACAACATAACCTACTGTATATTTTTCTGATACTGTTTCGCTAGCAGCTTCGTAAGTGTATGCTTCGTTACCATTACTACCAAATGCACCTAAAACACCACTTAAAGTATTAAATTCTGCATCTGTATTTGGGTATTCTGAAATTCCTTCGATTGTTGAAGGTACATCAAAGTTATCGTCTTCAACACAGCCTGTTAGTACAACTAAGCTTACTAAAAGTACTGCTATTTTGTTTAAATTTATTTTTTTCATCTTTTCTTGAATTATTTTTTTCTATAAATATATTAAAATCTTACGTAAACATTTAAATAATAAGTAGTTCCGTTACCATAAAAATAACGATTACCAAAAACAGGTCCGTTTGGATTTGTTTGTTCTTGCAACTGACTTCTGTAATCCACACGTCTTGATTGCTCAAAACCACCTGTACGATACTCTTGATTAAATACGTTATTTATTGTAGCAAAAAACCCAATAAAGTAGTCATTTACTTTCCAAGATTTACCTCCTATAACGTTTACTAACATGTAATCGTCAAATTGTTCTTGTTGTAATAGTTGCTTTGCAACTGTAGGATCTACATCATTTATTTCTCCTCCAGTAACTACGTAATTTTGACCATTTGCTGTATTATCTTGAAATTGAGTTTCTGAATATAATTCTGGGTCTGTTACAAAAGCAGCACTTCTTTTTAATGCACTAGGATCTACATAAGCGTTAGAGAAATGGTTTGCTGTTACACCTATATTCCAATAGTCTGGATCTCTATATTCAAAACCTATTTGGAAGGCTCTTTCTGGTCCACCTGCAACGTGTAAGTTTTTTAAGTTGGTTGTACCGTCACCAAATTGAGCTGTACCTGTTCCAAATTCTTGACTGTAATAAGTTAAATTTGGATTGTTGTTATAAATGTATTGACCAAAAGATGCAGCACCTTTTAATTTAATTGTTGGTGTTACTTGTGCTTCTATACCTAATTCTCCTCCTATACGTTGAGTTTCGATATTTGTAATTGCTTCTTGTACTAAGTTATTACCTGCACCTTCACTAAAGAAGAAACCTGTATCTGTTCCGTCTTCTGTTGTAGAGTAAAAACCTGTAAGTCTAGCTTTAACTATTGGAGAACGGAAAATATAACTTGCATCTACACTTGTTATTTTTTCGCTATCTACATCTTGTAACAACATATTAGATTGTCTTACGTTTGCAAACGTGTTTCTAATACTTGGTGCTTTAGTCATGTATACACCGTTAAAATCTAATAAGTGACGTCCAGAAATTTTATATGTTAAACCTGCTTTAGCACCAAAGTTTTCAAATTCTACTTTTGGACCTTTACCAAAAGAGTTACCTACAAAATATCCGTTTTCAAATAAACCTGTTCTTTGGTAATCTGTTTTAGAAATGCTTCCTCCTAAATAAAAATCTACTTTACTGTACTTAAATACTGCTTGTGCAAAACCGCTTAATACGTTAGCATCAATTTCATAGTTATACTTATATCTATCTCCTTCTCTAGCAATTCTGTTTGGGTTTCTAACATCAGATTGTGCTGTTGTTAAAGTTCCGTCTGTATTTTGTGCTGGCTCATCAGAGAAAAAGTCTACATCTAAATATCCTGATCCACCTAATAAGTCTGATACTTCTGCAAAGTTTTCACTTTTAAGGTTTCTGTAGTTAACAGATGCATTTAATCTGATATTGTCTGATAATTCTGAAGCTAAAATAATATTAGCCATTAACTGCTTATCGTCTATTCTGTCTTCTTGTACTGCATATACTGAGTTTTCAAAAGTTGAATTTGCTGTGTATAATGCATTCCAATCAAATTGACCATCGTTTACAAAATTTTGTTGCGCGATGTATGCTTGTTCATAATCGTAAGCTGTTGGGCCACCATCAACATTTAAATGATAGCTTGGTAAGTTTTGGTAATAAGTTGGATCTGTATTTCTAGCTCCTCCAATATAACTATCTTGACCGTTAAATCTTACTAACCTTGTTCCTCCATTATCTATTCTTGTATTACCTATTTGTCCAAATTGGTAACCTATGTTTGTGTTTATAGATGTTTTTTCTGAAATATCCCAATAGTGATTTAACATTAGGATTGGTTCTTCAATTCTTCTAATTCTAGAGTTTCTTATATCTCCATTTAAATCTCCCCAAAATGGGTTGTATTGTCTTCCTTTTAATCTAAAAACTTCTTCTGTAATAGCTGTTGATCTACCTCTTCTGTTTTGTGCGTAGATAGACGTGAAGTTTAAGCTGTGTTTATCATTAATTTTCTTTTCGACTACAGCAACAAAAGAGTTTGCATCATAAAGTGTTCCGTCAATATAACCACCATCACCAAATCTTCTTGAAGCTAAAAGGCTATATGCCCATCCGTCTTCCATTAGTCCTGAGTTATAACTTGCCATTATACGTCCTTCGTAACTTCTATTTGCAGAAGCAAAAGATAAACGTCCACCTTCACGATATTTAGAAGCACGCATAACAATGTTATTTGTACCTGCTAAATCACCAAAGTTATAATCGTTAGGCGTACTACCCATTGAGAATTCTTGATTACGTTGTAAATCATTAATTCCTCCCCAATTTCCCCATTGTGGTCTTCCGGTTGCTTGTTTGTTCATTTCTAAACCATTGATCAACACTTTTCCATTAGCGTTATCTAATCCTCTTGGTCTAAAAAAAGTTGCACTAAAATCAAATGCAGCAGCATTTAAAAATACATCTCTAGATGATTGTAATAGTCCAGACACATTACTTGTTAATCCGTCATCTTCACTATTTAACTGATCATCAGAAATAGAAATGATATAAAGGTCTTTTTTATCACTAGCATTATAAGATAAAGTCATATCTTGTATGTCTAATGTTTTACCTTCATTAACCACAATAGGATATCTTTTTGTGGTATAATCAACTTTTTCAATTTTAAGAATCTGCTCTCCTAAAGGTAGGTTTTGCTTAAAAGTAAATTGACCAAAAGCATCTGTTTTAGTTGTTACGTTAGACTCTTCAATTGTTACTGTTACATCCGGAATTGGTTCATCGGTTACGGCATCTTTTACACTACCTTTTACAATAGTTTGCTGCGCAAGCACTGTAAACGTTGAAAAAACTCCAAATAAGAAAAATAAAAAACTTTTTTTCATAAGTGAATTTGTTGTTAAAACTTTGTTTTACCATTAAATAATTATTATTTAAGGCGTGCAAATTTACATTATTTATAATAAATATCTACTTTTGGCAGGAGTTTTGTAAATAACATAACAAAAACGTAACAAACACTTTTTAATGAAACATTTTAATTACCTACTATTTGCACTACTATTTATTAGTATTATAAATGTAAATGCACAAGAAAAGAAAAAGTTTAAAATCCACACTGTTGCTTTTTATAATCTTGAAAATTTATTTGACACCATCAATGACCCTACAAAAAATGATGAGGCAAGTCCAATGATGGAAATTAAAGCAAACCGTCAAGAAATATACAAGAAGAAAGTACATAATATGGCTAGAGTAATTTCAGAAATTGGATCTGACTTTACTAGAAACTCTCCTGCAATTATTGGCGTTTGCGAGATAGAAAACGTTAATGTCCTTGAAGATGTAGTAAATGACCCATTACTTTTGGGTAAAGATTATGGTATTGTTCACTTTAACTCTCCTGACAACAGAGGTATTGACGTTGCTTTACTTTATCAAAAAAAGTTATTTCAAGTAACATCAAGAAGCACACATACTTTAAAGATTTATGATGATGAAACAAGAAAACGTATAAACACAAGAGACCAATTATTAGTATCTGGTGAGCTTGAAGGCGAGAAAATGCATTTTATTGTTAACCATTGGCCTTCAAGACGTGGTGGAGAAGCCAGAAGTAGACCTAAAAGAGTTGCTGCTGCTAAGTTAAACAAACGTATTATTGATAGCTTACAATCTATTGATCCTTATGCTAAAATAATAACAATGGGAGATTTAAACGATGATCCTACCAACGCTAGTGTTAAGGACGTTTTAAAAGCAGAAAGAAATAAAAAGAAGGTAGACTTTAAAGGTATATATAATCCATACATAGATATGTTTAAAAAAGAAGGATTAGGTACTACTGCTTATAGAGATGCTTGGAGTTTATTTGATCAAATTATGTTAACAGAGCCTTTCTTAAAGAAAGATTATACAAATTGGACTTATTATAGAGCTGGTATTTTTAATGAAAACTACTTAGTGAATAAAAAAGGACGTTGGGAAGGTTACCCGTTAAGAAGTTTTGCTGATGGTGGATTTACCAATGGTTTTAGTGATCACTTTCCGGTTTATGTCTATCTAATTAAAGAACTTGAAGACAAAAAGAACAACGATAAATAAATATCGATAATAATATTAAACAAAAAAGCGAGCTATATAGCTCGCTTTTTTTATATTTTAAAACCAAGTAGACCATGGTATTTTAGCTAATACTAATATTAATGCGATAGAGTAAAATATAGCAATAGTTTTTAGTTTTTTTGCTGAAGTTAGTTTTTTCTTATGTTTTGAGTATCCTATAGTGATAAATGCTATAGCTAGTAACATTGCTACAGGATGTTCTACCGCTACATTACGTATGGCGCTATTTTTCATAATTTCTCCCATGCTCATTTCTCCAAAGTAATCAGCAACAAACCATAAAATAATTCCTATTAAAAACTGAATATGAGATACAATTAAAGTGAATAAAGAAATTCTAAAATCTCTTGCTTCATATTCTTTATTTGTAAATGTTTTAAAAAGCGCATTAAAGGTAGCTACAACTAACATTAAAAACACTAAATATGCCCAATAAGAGTGTAACATTTTTACTGTTGAATACATATATTTTTTATTTAATTAATTAGGCTATAAAGGTAGTAATTATATTGCATAAAAAAACCGCTTCTTTACAGAAGCGGTTTTTAAATTTAATTCTTTTTAATAGAATTAGAAGTTATATCTTAAGCTTGCGTTAAACGTTCTTCCAATACCTAAGTAGTAACCAAAAGCATCTCTTTGGTTAATATAGTCTGCATTGAAAAGGTTGTAAACATTAGCTCTAAAAGTCATTTTGTTAGACCCTAAATCAAAGTTATAAGTTAAACCTGCATCTGCAAGAGTATAAGCAGGTAGTCTTACTGATTCGTATGTACCTCCTGAAAGAGCTTCTGCTGCAACATCTGCTGGATCTACAAACTCATATAAATCTGTGTAAATGTTGTAATCCATATCTACGGTTAACCCTTTTAATATTTGAGCTCTAACACCAAAACCAAATGAAGTTTGAGGTGCATTACCTATTTTAACTCCAGTTAAATTAACATTACCATCTGAAATAATAAAGTCTCCAGTATCATCATTTTGAAGTGTATAAGGAGTTTCTCCGTCATACTTCCAGTTTCCTAAAGAACCATATCCTCTGAAAGACCATTTTGAAGCGATAGGACGATATTCAAAATCAAACTCTACTCCATTATGTCTTTGAGTAACATCTGTAAGCCTGTAAGTACTAAACTCATCATCAGATGTATTTAAAGATCCATCTGCACCTGGTTGAACAGGTCCATTAATAGATAAGAATCTATTACCCCATTGTGTAGAATAAACGTCTACATTTACTCTCCATTCTTTACCTTTAAATCTATATCCACCTTCAATACTAGTAATTTCCTCGTTATCTACATCTGGTTCTGCTAATCTGTTATCATATCTAATATCTGCAAAAATATTATCTAAATATGGTTGACGAGAATATGTACCTGCGTTAACAAAGAATGAATGGTTATCATTAATTTTATATGCAAATCCTCCTTTAATGTTGTAACCTCCTTTAGTTACTTTTTCAGATTTTCCTAGACCATTTCCTCTACCTGTAAAAAATCCTTCTCTTTGGTAAGATTGAGTAGAAACAGCTCCTTGTACGAAAGCAGAAAAATTGTCGTTTTTATACTCTACTTGTCCAAAACCTCCTACATATTGAATTACTTCTTCGTAATTGTAATCATATCTTTGATCATTATCTGCATAATCAAATAATGCACTCCATGGATTAGCTTCAAAAGTCTCAGTTATAACATAATCAGAAGGACGGTCTGTTCTAAAGTTATCATTATAACCATCTAAACCTAATGTGTTTTCTAATTGTCTAAAATGTATACCGTTGTAAGTTCTTCCATCTACCCCTACATTTAAGTTCCAATTATCATTAATTTCATAATTTAAATTAGATAATAAACCATACCAGTTATGAGCATTAACTGAAGATCTTCTTAAATAAGAGTCACCAAAAGTACCATACTGACCTCCGTTTATTGTTGTAGCAGTAGCAATGTTGTTTTCAACGATTGCATCAAAATTAATTTCTCTTTCATTTAATCCTGTAATACCTACATCTTCATTTCTAATACGTCCGTTACCAACGTTACCAGTTCCGCCACCACGTCCCCATGATGCATATAATACTGTAGATAATTCCATTTTGTCATTAATATTGAAATCCCAGTTAAGGTTAGCTACAGGTTTATGATAGTAGTTTCTACGCTCTGTAAATCTTTCTCCATTTAAAAAACCAGAGTTATCATTAGCTTTTTCTCCGTAAGTTTCATAGAATTCTAAATCTTCAGAGAAGTTTTGATCATGCCATTGTGGAGCACCAGTTAATAAAAAGTTGAAAGTGTGAGTTTCGTTAGGCTTATAACCTACAGAAAACAAATAGTTTTGTCCTTGACCAGCTGTACCAATTGAATACTTTCTATGTGCTTGCCAATGATCTACTAAAACAGAATAAGCCCATCCGCTTTCTTTAAGTCCAGAGCTATATGAAGCTGTTGTCTTGAAATAACTATCATTACCTCCTAAAAATCTAACAAAACCACCTTCTGTTTTATCTGTTGTTTTTGATACAATATTAACAGTACCTCCTACTGAAGATATAGCTAATTTTGACGCTCCTAAACCACGTTGTACTTGTACTGCGTTTGCAACATCACTCATACCTGACCAGTTTGACCAATACATTCTACCGTCTTCCATACCATTAATTGGTTGTCCGTTTAATAAGTAAGCCGTGTTAGTTTGATCAAAACCTCTTAAGAAAATTTGACTATCTCCAAATCCTCCTGCTTGATTAGAAACGTAAACAGATGGAGTGTTTTTCATAGCTTCACCAAACTCTACGTTACCAGCAGCTTTTAATTGGATGTCTTTACCTCTAATTGTAGAAACTGCTACAGGAGTTTCTCTTCCTGCTGCTAAATCAATTACACCTGTTCCTACAATAACTACTTCTTCTAAAGAGTTATCTGGAGCTAAAGAAACTTTACCTAAGTTTTTACTTCCGTTAAAAGTTAAAGTTATTGATTCATAACCTACGTAAGAGATTACGATTTCTCCTGACTCTGATTGAGTTTTTAAAGTAAAGTTACCGTCAAAATCAGTTGTAGTACCATTAGAAGTACCTTTTTCCATAACACTTGCACTTGGCAAAGGGCTATTGATTTCTGAGTCAAGAACAGTACCTGTTACTGTACTTTGAGCCATTGTAAATGCAGTAAACATAAATGCTACTGCCAAAAACATAAATTGAATTTTGTTTTTCATCATGTTGAATTAAAAATTGTTTGTTTTCAAAATTTGATGCAAAATTACTACTAATTATAGATGTAATATTAACTTAATGTTAACATTAAGTGCTTTTTTAAAAACAAACAACTTAAAAACGCAATAATATCCTGAATAACAAAATTATAGACCTACTTCTTAACGTTTACTTAAGAGACTGAAAATGCTTAATTAAGTTTGTTGTTGAACTATCATGAATAGCTATATTACCTTCTCCAAACTCATTTAAAATTTTATTAGCTAATTGTTTTCCTAACTCAACACCAAACTGATCGTAGCTATAAATATTCCAAATAATACCTTGTACAAATATTTTATGTTCATACATGGCAATTAACTTACCTAAACTTTCAGGTGTTAATTTATTAATGAAAATGGAGTTAGTTGGTTTGTTTCCTTCAAAAACTTTGAAAGGTGTTAAAGTTAAAACTTCTTCCTCAGATGCATTTTTCTCTTTAAACTCGGCAATAACTTCTTCTTTAGTTTTACCGTTTAATAAAGCTTCTGTTTGTGCGAAGTAATTAGACATTAATTTATCTTGATGGTCTTGATTACCATGAAGTGATTGTGCAAATCCAATAAAATCTGCTGGAATTAACTTTGTACCTTGATGTATTAACTGAAAAAAGGCATGTTGCGAATTTGTACCTGGTTCTCCCCAAATAATAGTACCTGTTTGGTAATCTACTCTATTTCCGTTTCTATCAATACTTTTTCCGTTGCTTTCCATAATGCCTTGCTGAAGGTATGTTGCAAATTGGTTTAAGTATTGAGAATATGGAATAATGGCTTCACTTTCTGCATTAAAGAAGTTGTTATACCAAATACTTAGTAAGGCTAAAATAACGGGTATATTGTTTTCAAAAGATTCACTTTTAAAATGGTTATCCATTTTATTTGCTCCTTTTAAAAGACTATTAAAATTATCAAATCCTACTGCTAAACTAATTGACAATCCTACTGCACTCCAAAGTGAAAAACGACCGCCAACCCATTCCCACATTGGGAAAATATTATTAGCATCTATACCAAAATCTTTAACCTTTTGGATATTTGTAGACACTGCAACAAAATGTTTTGCAACATGTTCTTCTTTACCGTGTTGTAAAAACCAATTTTTAATGGTGGTTGCGTTTGATAGTGTTTCTTGGGTTGTAAATGTTTTAGAAACAATTACAAATAAAGTAGTTTCTGGATTTAGTTTTTTAATAACTTCATTAACGTGATCTCCATCTACATTACTTACAAAGTGTGTTGTTAAATGGTTTTTATAATATTGAAGTGAATCTACAACCATTGCTGGACCTAAATCACTACCACCAATACCTATATTTACAACATCTGTAAACGCTTTACCAGTATATCCTTTTAATTCGCCCGAAGTGACTTGATTGGTAAATTTTTCAATTTTTGATTTTACCTCAAAAACTTCTGGCATTACATTAACACCATTTACCTTAAAAACAGCGTCTTTATCAGCTCTTAATGCAATATGTAAAACAGCTCTTCCTTCTGTTTTATTTATAGTTTCACCGTTAAACTGAGCATTAATTGCTTCCTTTAACTTACAATCTTCTGCAAGTTGTAAAAGGTGTTTTAGGGTTTCTTCAGTAATTCTATTTTTAGAAAAATCTACGTAAAAATCTTCCCATTTTACAGTTAGATTATTTGCTCTGTTTGCATCTTCTGCAAACAAATTTTTCATTTTTAAATCTTTTACTTGATCAAAATGCTTTTGTAAATTTTCCCAAGCTTTTGTAGCTGTTGGATTAACTGTAGGTAATGCCATTATTTGGTATATGTAATTGCGTTATCTTGATTGGTATGTATGTCTAAAACCTGCTCTTCAGTTTCTATAGGATAATTGTATTCTATATTATCTAATTGAATTTTTATAGGTTTTATAAACTTTAAATATTCTGCTTTTAGACTGTCTGATATAGGCTCTGCTTCTGGTAGTTTTTGTTTGAAAGGATCTACTTGTTTTCCGTTTTTCCAGAAACGATAACAAACATGTGGTCCAGATGTATTACCCGTCATCCCAACATATCCAATAATGTCTCCTTGTTTTACAAAATCACCAACTTTTACCGCACGATTACGCATGTGTAAATATTGTGTTGTGTAAGTTGAGTTGTGTTTAACTTTTACATAATTACCGTTACCGCCTCTTCTAGCAGATTCTATTACAGTTCCGTTAGCTGTAGATCTAATTGGCGTACCAATATCTGCTGCAAAGTCTGTCCCTTTATGCGGTCTTACACGATTTCCGTAAAGTGCTATACGTCTATTTAAATTGTATCTAGATGAAATACGTTTATACTCTACAGGTGCTTTTAAGAATGCACGACGAAGGTTTTTTGCGTCCTCAGAAAAATAGTCTTTTAACCCTTTTACGGTATCGGTTTCAAACTGAAATGCGTAAAATGGCTCGCCTTTATGTTCAAAATAAGCTGCTTTAATTTCGTCTATTCCTGCATAAATGCTGTCGTCTATATATTTTTCTGTATAAATTACTTTAAATTTATCGTTTTTTTGAAGCCTAAAAAAGTCTATTGTCCAAGCATAAACATCACTCATTTTATAAGCTAAAATGACACTTTTCCCTTGTTTATCTAATGCTTCTGAAATATTAGATTCTATAATTCCAGACACTTCTTTTTCGACATATTTTATAGGTTTTGTTGAAGAATATGCGTGAATTGAGTCTTGAAAATTAACAACCACATAATCTGTTTTTGTAGGTTGATAAATAAAACATTTTGGTTCTTTTAAAGAATCGTTAGAACACAATAAAGTATAAGGCTTGCCTATTTGAAGCTTGGTAATATCAAAACTATCTTTTGTTAGCTGTGCTATTTGAAATATTTTTGAATAGTCTATTTGATTACGTTGAAGTATTTCTCCAAAGCTATCACCTTTTCTGATAGTATCTCTTTTTACAAAATAATCTTTAAGGTTAAAACCAAACTCATACACTTCTTCTGGCTCTATAACCTCAACGGTTTGTATAGGTTCTTTTACTTCGTTTTTGCAGGCTATACTTAGCAATGCTAAAGCTAGTATTACTAAACATTTTTGCCCCAATCTTCTAACTCTTGCTTGCTCCATAAGTCTGGAAAAAATATTCTTCTTTGATATTTTGGATGCATGTACTTTACCCATTCGCTTCCTCCTGTTGCTTCTGCTGTTTTACCGCCTATGTTTAAATAGTGTTTTGCGGTATTATAATGTGCCATAACCCAAGTGATGTTTACGGTATAATCGTAATGGCGCATTGCTTTTATTAAATCTTTGTCTTCTTTAACATCTTGTGGTAAACTTTTAAAAATGGTCCACAGGTTGTGTGTGTTATAGAATTCTGCAAATCTAATAAATTCGTCTTTGTATTTCTGCTCGAAAACTGTTAATGTATAACTTTTTTTACCTGTTTTATAGTCTTTTCCTGCAGCTTGCCAATACAAATGTTCAAAAGCGTGTTCAAAAGAGGTATTTCTATCAATAGTTTCTCTAAAACGATTATCTATTAAGTTTATTAGCTCGGTAGAAGCAAATTCTATTTTTCTGTATTGTGCAGATTGAAATCCGCTAGCTGGCGTAAGTGTATTTCTAAACTTATTGTATTGTTCTATATCCATACCGTCTTTCATTACGGTAAAGGATGAAGTTAAGACATCAAAATAACGACTTATTCGCATTATTTTAGTTTCAAAAAATGCTGCTGTTATGTCTTTTTTATTTGCAACTTGGTCTATTTCCCAAAGTATCATTTTAAACAACAATTCATTAACTTGATGATAAAGGATGAAAACCATTTCATCTGGTAGTGTTGTTCGTTTTATCTGTAAATTTAATAGGGCATCTGTTTGGATATAGTCCCAATAATCTATAGGCTTACTGTGTAGTAAGCCTTCTAAATGTGTATTTAGATTTTGATCTAAATCTGAATATTTTTTATCTAATTGATCTATAATTTTTTGGTCAGCACTCATCGATTAATCTTCTACTAATATTTTAAATTGATGCTTTAGCCCTTTAAAAGCTTCTAAATCTGCTCTTAATGATCCTACAGCAAGGTCTGCTTTGATGCGCAAAGGTATTTTATTTTTATCATTAGATACCCAAAGTGTTAAACTTTCTTCTTCTTTAAATACACGACCAGCCATTACATAGGGTCTAAATATTAAAGCATCTACTTCTCCAAATTTTGTGTCTAAATTTTCTCTTCCTAAATACTTCAGTTTAAAACCATAATTTTCTTCGTCAAAAAACATATCTAACTTAACCTCATCGCCTACTTTTAAGTTTTTGGTGTCTATATTATTTCTTAAATAATAAAAAGTTGACACCATATCTTGGATGTTTGGTTTTGTTGTAAATGACTTTTTAGTATTATGTTTTTTATTATGTACTAGTGCTTCTTTTTTGTCTTGATCAAAAGTGATTTCGATATCTTTTTTATGTCCTCCTTCATCAATTTTTCTGATAAACTTATAAGGCACAATAGATCGTTTATCAAAATAACTTTCATACCTATCCTCTACTTTAAAAAACCATTTTATTGCTCCTGTTGTCCAGCCTTTACCAACAACATGATACACTTGTTTTCCGTCTAAAACGGTTTCATTTACTTGTAGTGTGGCATTACCTGCTTTTAAAAAACCGCTATAGCTCATTTTAAATTTAAACCATTCGCCTGTTTTAAAAGACGACTCTTGAGCATTAGTTAATTGCAATGCTAAGAGACATATTATAATTGGTAAAATTCTTTTCATAACATATTGTATTTGTAACACTTAATTAGCTTAAACATCTTTATTTAAACGTAGTATTACAATTACTATTCCAAAAATATAAAACAAAAAAATGCCATCAAATGTATAGATGGCATTTTTTTATTATTAAAAAGTAAACATATATTAAAGTGTACCTCTTTTTGCTTGCTCTCTTTCTATAGACTCAAACAAAGCTTTAAAGTTACCTGCTCCAAAACCACGTGCTCCCATACGTTGTATGATTTCAAAGAATAGTGTTGGTCTGTCTTCTACTGGTTTTGTAAAAATTTGAAGTAGATATCCTTCATCATCGGCATCTATCATAATACCTAAACCTCTAAGTGTTTCGATATCTTCTCTTAGCTCGTGACTAAATTCTTCTAATCTTCCTGGTACCGCTTTATAATATTCTTCTGGTGGTGTTGATAAAAACTCTACACCTCTTGCTTTTAATTGTGATACTGTTGTAATAATATCGTCTGTTGCAACAGCTATATGTTGCACACCTGGTCCTTCGTAAAAGTCTAAATATTCTTCAATTTGAGAACGTTTTATACCTTCGGCTGGCTCATTGATAGGGAATTTTATACGACCATTACCATTACTCATCACTTTACTCATTAAAGCAGAATATTCGGTATGGATTTGCTTGTCATCAAAAGATAAGAAATTAACAAATCCCATTACATCTTCGTACCATTTTACCCAAGTATTCATTTCTCCCCAACCTACATTTCCTACCATATGGTCTATGTATTTTAGACCTACTGGTTCTGGATTGTAATCGCTTTCCCATTTTGTAAAACCTGGTAAAAATTGCCCGTTGTAGTTTTTACGTTCTACAAACATATGAACGGTTTCTCCATAGGTATAAATACCTGCTCTAACTACTTCACCGAATTCATCTTTTTCAACCGTAGGTTCCATAAAAGATTTTGCACCTCGTTTTGTGGTTTCTTCATAAGATTTTCTTGCATCTTCAACCCAAAGCGCTACAACCTTTACACCATCACCGTGTTTTACTATATGATCATTAATTGGTGATTTACTGTTTAAAGGTGTTGTTAAAACAAGTCTTATTTTGTCTTGTTTTAAAACATAACTTACAGACTCTTTAGAGCCTGTTTCTAATCCTTTATAAGCATAAGATTGAAATCCAAATGCTGTTTTATAAAAATGTGCTGCTTGTTTTGCGTTACCTACGTAAAACTCTACGTAATCTGTACCTAAAAGCGGAAGAAAATCTTGCGCGCCATCAAATATTTTTTCTAAACCGTAATCTACTGATTTTATTTCTTTACTCATTGTTTGTCTTTATTTATAACCAAGATTTAAAATAATCTTCGTCTGCTATTTTTAATGCTTCTTCTGTTACTTGTAACGGTTTAAATGTGTCAACCATTACTGCTAATTCGTCTGTTTTTACTTTTCCTATGCTTCGTTCTACAGCACCAGGATGTGGTCCATGTGGTATACCTGCTGGATGCAAACTAATGTGACCTGCATCAATATCATTACGACTCATAAAATCTCCGTCTACGTAATACAATACCTCATCACTATCTATATTACTATGATTATATGGTGCAGGAATTGAGTCTGGATGATAATCGTATAATCTTGGCACAAAACTACAAACTACAAATGCGTCTGTTTCAAAAGTCTGATGTACTGGTGGCGGTTGATGTATACGTCCTGTTATTGGCTCGAAATCATGTATAGAAAATGCATATGGATAGTTATAACCATCGTAACCTACAACATCAAAAGGATGTGTTGCATAAACCATATCAAAAATATCATCTTGTTTTTTTACTTTGATTAAAAACTCTCCTTCTTCATTATAAGTTTCTAACTCTTGTGGTTGACGCAAATCGCGCTCGCAAAATGGAGAATGCTCTAATAATTGACCAAACCAGTTACGGTAACGTTTTGGAGTGTAAATCGGTCTTCTTGACTCTACAATAAATAACCTATTATCTTCTGTATCAAAATCTAGTTTGTAAATTATACCTCTTGGTACTAATAGATAATCTCCGTATTTAAAATCTAAATTACCTAGCATAGTACGTAACTTACCTGTTCCTTTATGGATAAAAATAAGCTCGTCAGCATCAGTGTTTTTATAGAAGTAATCTTTAGTAGATTGTTTTGGCGCAGACAGTATAATACTACAATCACTATTAGTTAATACTGTTTTTCTGCTTTGTAGATAATCATTTTCTGGTTTTACTTGAAAACCTCTAAATCTGTATGATTGTATATTATTTGACTTTGCTATTTTGGGCGCTACACTGTATTGCTTTTTAATTGCTTTTACTTTTGTAGGCGCATGCTCGTGATATGAATTTGTAGACATACCATCAAAGCCAATAGTACCAAATAGCTGCTCTGAATATAGAGACCCATCAGGTTTTCTAAACTGTGTATGTCGTTTAGGCGGTATCTTGCCTAATTTATGATAAAATGGCATTTTTAATATTTTTTATTAATGAAATATTAGAACTACGTCTAATTGTTTGTTAGCTAAGATAATTGAATACTATTCTGGATTTCTTTTAATAAGAAATTTTAAGTGAGATAATAAATGCATCCAAATAGTATTCATATACTTCAAATATCGTATTTTTTTTAGAGTTTTGAAAGTCTTTTTTGTTAAGTTTAAACAAACTGATTTTCAAAAACTTAACTTAAAACCAATATCCTAAATTAAAAAACCAAAATCCTTTTTTTGTATCAGGTGAATATGTGTATTTAACTTCTATAGGACCTAAAAAACTCTCTAAAGAGTATCCAACTGCATAGCCAGAGTATTGTGGCCAAGATAACCACTCTCCATCATCAAATAATCTATCTTCAACATTGGCGTAATTTGCTGCCAATATTAAATGGTTTTTTGGCACAAAATTATAATCTAAACTTACAGATCCTTTGATATAAGAGTCTGCAGCAATACTTAAAAAATCATAACCATAAAAAGGTTTAAAATTATTTATAAAGTCATTACCATAACCACCTAATACAAAGTCTAAAAATCTATTTGCTTTAGGGTTGATCTTAAAACCTCCATCTGATGTAATATTAAAAGATAATTTATCTGTTGCTCTAAAAGCATAACCTACTTCTGCTTTTAGGATTGAAAAAGGCGAAAAATCTCCTCCAAAATCTGATGAATATAAGTAGTAATTACCTTGTGCGTTAAAGTACATTCCTCTTGTAGGAAAGTATTTGCTATCATAAGAATCAAACTTAAGACTACCAAAAACACTTAAATAATTACTATTTTCAAAAACAGTTTCTTCTTCATCTTCTTCAGTAATTATTGTTTCTGTTTTTACTTTTAGTTTTTTATGTTCTGCACCGATAGTAAACACTAAATCATTTCTAAACAACGTTTGAAAAAAGAATTGATTGGTAAAATCTGATAATTCTGCATTAATTTTATTTACTCCTGCACTTGATATTTCTAATTCAGACAGAAAAGCAGAAGACACAACTCCGTTATCAAACTCGCTAAATCTAGAGTTAACTCCTATACTCCAATAAATTCCTTTATCAATAAAATAATCAAAATTATATCTTACATGATCACCTACTATAAAATCTAAAGAAGCCACATCATTTTTTAACAAAAACTGCTTTTTAGTAATATTTGCTAAAATGGCACTTTTATATAAATCGTCGTAATGTAAAGCAAACTTTAAGAAAGTAGTTTTTTTAGATTCTCTTACTTTAGTTATTAACTTATAACCATCATTTTCTTCTGGTTTAAGCTCATAAAAGAAATTATCAAAGTTATTAGTAGCCACTAAATTATTTGCTCCCAAAGTAAGATCTTTATAAGCTATTTTAGAATATGGTCTTAACTGAAGTTTACCTAACACATAAGACCTGGTGTATTTTTCTAAACCGTGAGTTTCTATATAATTAAGCCTTATACTATCCGGAGATTTTTGTACTTGTGTTTTTATTCTTGGTTTAATCTGTTTGCCTTTTAATTGATTTAGTTGTTCTAAATTTTGCAAAGCAGCTTTTTCTCCATTATCAATAATCTCTCTTCCATCATCAAAAGAGACAACTGTAAATTTAGATATATCTGGTTTAATGTATATGTCTGTTTCTTCAGACTTTTTAACCATATCATTTATGGTTCTAAAATTATTTATTTGAAATAATATTGCTGGTGCAGAAGATAAATCTGTACGATTTGCTAAACCATCTTGTACATCTACACCAATAATTATATCCATCCCTTTAGCTCTTAACTCTTCTATAGGATAGTTATTGACTACTCCACCATCTATTAATAATTGATCTTTAATTAAAACCGGTTCAAATAATGAAGGAAAAGCGCCGCTTGCTTTAACTGCTTGTGCTAAATTACCTTTATCTAGCACAACTTGTTTACCTGTTTCTACATCTGTTGCGATACAGAAAAAAGGTATAGGAAGCTCACTAAAATCTTTTTTATTACAAACATTAATTAAAAGCTTACTTAATAAATTAAAAGTGTTTTGCCCTTTTGAGAGTGCAGAAGGCAATTTCATCTTAAAATTATCAAATGGTAAGGTTACTGCGTATTTTTCTGAAATTTCTCTTTCATAATTAGACTTTGCTTCTCTTGGCAGTTTGTCTGTAATAATATTATCAAAATTTACGCCTTGAAAAATAGAATCTAGCTGTTTACCAGAATAACCTGATGCGTATAAAGAACCAATAATTGCTCCCATACTTGTTCCTGCAACATAATCTACCCTTATTCCTAGACTATCAATAACTTTTAAGGCACCAATATGTGCAAATCCTTTAGCGCCTCCACCGCTTAAAACTAGACCTACTTTTGGTTCTTTTATATTTTTTTCTTGGGCATTACTAACTGTATTTACAGTTAGTAATAGCAAAATAGCGATGATAAATGGTTTCATTCTTTATGGTAATGGTTGTAAATTTTTGATGCTCTAGATACGCCTACTACTTCTTCTAACTCATCTAGTTTTGCATTAGCTATTCTTTTGGTTGATTTAAATTTTTTAAGTAACTCTACAATAGTTTTTTCGCCAATACCTGGTATCGTATCTAAAGCACTATTTAACGCATTTTTGCTTCGTCTATTACGGTGATGCTCTATACCAAATCTATGAGCTTCGTTACGTAATTGTTGTATTATTTTAAGCGTTTCGCTTTTTTTATCTAAATATAACGGAATTGGATCATTTGGATAAAATAATTCTTCTAAACGTTTTGCAATTCCGATAATGGCAATTTTTCCTCTTAAACCTAAAAGATCTAAACTTTTTAATGCTGAAGATAATTGTCCTTTTCCTCCATCTATTATTATTAACTGCGGTAACGGTTGTTCTTCTTCTAATAACCGCTTGTAACGACGGAAAACGACTTCTTCCATAGATGCAAAATCGTCTGGTCCTTCTACTGTTTTAATATTAAAATGGCGGTAATCTTTCTTGCTTGGTTTACCATTTTTAAAGACTACACAAGCCGCAACTGGATTAGTCCCTTGTATGTTAGAGTTATCAAAACACTCGATATGTCTTGGCTCTTCAGATAATCTTAAATCGGCTTTCATTTGTGCCATTATCCTATTGGCGTGACGATCTGGATCTGTGATCTTTATTTGTTTAAAACGCTCCATTCTATAATACTTTGCGTTTCTTAAAGACAGATCTAAAATGTGTTTTTTGTCTCCTAGTTGTGGTACTGTTACTTTAATTTCTTCACCTATATTTACCTTAAAAGGTACGTAAATTTCTTTTGATTTAGAGTTGAAACGTTCTCTTATTTCAACAATTGCTAATTCTAATAACTCTTTATCGGTTTCATCTAACTTTTTCTTTATTTCTAAAGTGTGAGACCGGATGATGGATCCATAAGATATCTGAAGAAAATTGATATAGCCAAAACTCTCGTCACTAACAATAGAAAATACATCTACATTACTTATTCTTGGGTTTATAATTGTAGATTTTGCTTGATAATTTTCTAAAACTTCAATTTTTTCTTTAATACGTTGCGCATCTTCAAACTGCATTTTTTCGGCATAATCCTTCATTTGCTGTTTAAATTGTCCTAAAGAGTCTTTAAAGTTTCCTTTAATTATTTCGCGAATTGCCTTTATATTTTCTTGATAATCTTCTTCGGTTTGATAGCCTTCACAAGGACCTTGACAATTTCCTAAATGATATTCTAGACATACTTTATACTTACCGTCTTCTATTTTATCTTCGGCTAAATCATAATTACAAGTTCGTAATTGATACAATCCTTTTATTAAATCTAATAAGGTATGTACGGTTTTCATACTTGTGTAAGGTCCAAAATATTCGCTTCCATCTTTGATTAAACGACGTGTTGGAAATACACGCGGAAAACGTTCTTTTTTGATACAAATCCATGGATAAGATTTATCGTCCTTTAACAATACATTGTAACGCGGTTTATGCTTTTTAATTAGATTGTTTTCTAATAGTAAAGCATCGGTTTCGGTCTCAACAACAATAAATTTGATGTCTGCAATACGTTTTACTAAAACTCTGGTTTTACCACTGTCATGTGTTTTTGTAAAATAAGAACTTACACGTTTTTTAAGATTTTTTGCTTTACCAACATAAATTATAGTACCTTCTTTGTCGTAATACTGATAAACACCAGCAGATTCTGGAATG
This sequence comes from Mesoflavibacter sp., assembly GCF_964226795.1. Lineage (NCBI taxonomy): Bacteria > Pseudomonadati > Bacteroidota > Flavobacteriia > Flavobacteriales > Flavobacteriaceae > Mesoflavibacter > Mesoflavibacter sp. The sequence goes on along the minus strand of NZ_CAXQQP010000005.1, from coordinate 121,613 downwards.
GTTTTTAATTGAATATCTAAGTTGGTTTTACTCATAAATTAATAGTAAATAGGTGTAAAATCTAGTGGTACTCAAAGGTAATTATTTAATAGTTTTTAATTAAAACTTTAACCAAAATTAAATTTTAAGCAATGTTATATTTACTACATTGCGCGACTTTTAAATAAAAAAAATGACAAAGAAAATTATAGGAAGAACAGATTGTATAGACTTCCCTAAATTAAATTTATTAAACATTAATTGTAAGATAGATACTGGCGCTTACACATCAAGCATACATTGTTCTAACATTACACTTACTGACCAAGGTTTACTTTGCTTTTTTGATGATAATAAAACCGAAAAATCAGAGCCTGTTTTATTTAAAGAGTACAGTTTAACCGATGTAAAAAGCAGTAATGGTTTTGTAGAAAACCGATACAAAATAAAAACTGATGTTGTTTTTTTTGGTAAAACCTACAAGATTAACTTAACTTTAAGCACAAGAAGCGACATGAGGTTTCCTGTTTTAATAGGCAGGCAATTTTTAAAACGAAAATTTTTAGTTGATGTCGATTTACAAAACCAATCATTTAATAAAAAAGTAGAATGAATATAGTTATTCTATCGCGCAACGCAGGTTTATACTCAACAGATAGATTAGTTGAAGAAGCCGAAAATAGAGGTCATAAAGTAGAAGTTATAGACCCTTTAAAATGCGATATTATTATTGAAAAAGAAAAACCAACAATTTACTATAAAGATCGCTATTTAGATTACGTAGATGCAGTTATACCACGTATTGGCGCTTCGGTTACATTTTATGGTTGTGCAGTAGTAAGGCAATTTGAAATGATGGGTGTATTTACTACAGTAACTTCAGATTCTATCTTACGATCAAGAGATAAGTTAAAAAGTTTACAACGTCTTAGTAAAAGAGGAATTGGCATGCCTAAAACAGTATTTACCAACTATTCTAGAGATGTAGAAGAAGTTATAGACCATGTTGGCGGCGCGCCAGTAATCATTAAACTTTTAGAAGGTACACAAGGTCTTGGTGTTGTCTTAGCCGAAACTAAAAATGCTGCCGAATCTGTTCTAGAAGCTTTTAATGGGTTACAAGCTAGAGTTATTGTACAAGAATTTATTAAGGAAGCTAAAGGCGCAGATCTTAGAGCTTTAGTAGTAGACGGTCAAGTTGTTGGCGCAATGAAACGCCAAGGTAAAGAAGGCGAATTTAGATCTAATTTACATCGTGGTGGTAGCGCAAAAATCATAAAACTTTCTGAAGCAGAACTTCGTCTTGCCATGAATGCTTCTAGAGCATTAAAACTTCCCGTTTGTGGCGTAGACATGCTACAATCTGAAAGAGGACCTTTACTGCTAGAAGTAAACTCTACACCAGGATTAGAAGGCATAGAAAAAGCTACAGGAAAAAATATTGCTAAAAGCATTATAACTTATTTAGAACGAAACAGTAACGCTTAATGATTTATCAACAAAAGGACTTACATATTTTAGATGAAATTATTAAACCAGGTAAAAGTGCAGAACTAAGCTTTAATGTTGCACATTTACACACACGTACTCCAGTAGATGTTCCTGTTATTATAGAACGCTCTAAAAAACCTGGACCTACAATTTTGTTTACTGCTGGCATACATGGCGACGAAGTAAATGGTATTGAAATTGTACGTCAATTAATTTCAAAAGGAATAAATAAACCTAAAGTTGGTACCACAATTTGTATTCCTGTTTTAAACATCTTTGGATTTATTAATATGGAACGCGAATTTCCTGATGGCAGAGACTTAAATCGTGTTTTTCCTGGAATAAAAAATGGCTCTTTGGCCAGTCGTGTTGCGCATACTTTAGTAAACGAAATTATACCTGAAGTAGACTTTATTGTCGATTTTCATACCGGTGGCGCTTTTAGGTTTAATGCACCTCAAATACGTATTGCTCCTGGTAATGAAGATGATGATGTTATGGCAGAAATATTTGGAGCGCCATTTATCTTATACTCTAAAAACCTAAACAAATCATTTAGAAAAACGTGTAACGAACTTGGTAAACCTATCCTTCTTTTTGAAGGCGGAAAATCGTTTCATATAGACAAAACAGTCACTAACACAGGTGTTAATGGCGCCAAACGCATCCTAAATCACTTTGGCATGCTAAGAAAAAAATATAATGTTTCTGAGCCTAAAAAAGCATGTATAAAAATATTAGATAGCAAATGGCAACGTGCAAGCTTTTCTGGTATGTTTAAAGCTAATGTAGATTTAGGTCAATATATAAAAGAAGGTGACACCATTGGTAATATTACAGATCCTTACGGAAAATTTAATCATTTTGTAAAAGCAAAACATGATGGTTACGTGTTTAATATAAATGAATCTCCTATTGTTTATCAAGGTGATGCTTTATTTCATATTTCAACAGAAATAGTTAAATAATTAAAAATGAATAAAGCCCGATTACGCCAAAAATATAAAGCTTTAAGACAACAACTTACCGAAGAACAAATAGATCAATTTAGCATTGATATTGCTAACCAATTATTAAAACTATCTATTTGGGATTACAATGTGTACCACTTATTTTTAACTATTGAATCACAGAAAGAAATTCAAACTGAATTTATTTTAAATATTCTATCCGGAAAAGATAAAAACATAGCTATTTCTAAAAGCAATTTTGAAAGCAACACATTAACCAATTACCTGTTATCGGACAATACCACTTTAAAACTTAATCAATATAACATACCAGAGCCTGTTAGTGGTATTGAGATACCAAATCATAATATAGATGTTGTATTTATACCGCTTTTAGCTTTTGATTTAAAGGGAAATAGAGTAGGTTATGGCAAAGGATTTTACGATAACTTTTTATCCAATTGTAGACCAGACACTGTAAAAATAGGTTTATCTTTTTTTGAAGCTGAAGCTGAAATTAAGGATGCTTACGAAGGTGATATTGCTTTAGATTATTGTGTAACACCTGATAAGGTTTACAAATTCTAAGCATCTTCTATTTTTGGAAACGCTTTTTTATTAAAGAAAATTAATATTCCAAAACCAATACTAATAGCTACGTCTGCAATGTTAAAAACAGGCTCAAAAAAAGTAAAGTATTTACCGCCAACACTTGGTATCCATTCTGGCAAATATCCTTGCCAAATCGGGAAGTATAACATATCTACTACCTTCCCGTGCAACATACTATCGTAACCTTGTTCTGGCATAAATGTAGCTACTTGACCAATACTATCGTCAAATAAAACACCGTAAAACACAGAATCTAATATATTACCCAAAGCACCAGCAAACACAAAGATAAGTGCAACATTAAGCATTTTAGATTGTTGCTTTTTAATACTATTGTACAACCAATATCCAATACCAATAATTGCAAAAATCCTGAAGACAGTAAGACTAACTTTTGCAGTACGATCACTAATAAAAGGAAACAAATCACTTAGTTTTGTTCCCCAAGCCATACCGCTATTTTCTATAAAATAAATTTTAAACCAATCAAAAACAGCAACATCTTCTCCTAATACAAAATGTGTTTTTACATATATTTTACTTACTTGATCAATAAGTAAAATTAAGATGATAAAGATTGTAGCTTTTTTTAGGCTCATAAAGTATAGACTTGTCAACTATGCTTAGTTGACAAGGATTAGTTTTAAACAAAAATAGACTTATTTTTTAAATTTTAGAGACGATTATATTTCCGTTAACAGTTTGTAGGTTTAATTGATGTAATGCTAGTTTAAATTGCATAACGTCTACTATTCCTGTTTTACTTTTTGCAATGGTTTTTGCGTTGTTTGTTTTAATATTAATAGTTCCGTTTATAGTATTTATTGTTGCATTACCAAAAAACGGATCTAATATACAATTACCAGTTTTTAACTCTATAAACACATTTGGAAATTGACCTTCTATTTTAGTTTGCGCAATATCACTTTTAATATTTAAATCAATATGTTTTGGAATACTTAATTGCAACTCTACAGACAATACTTTATGCGCACTTAACTTGTCATTATCTGCTTTAAATAAAGGTTGAAAGTCTGTAGACAGCCTTAAAACACCTTGGTTAATACTATCGATTATCACTAAATTTTCTGAATGCTCGCCTTCAAATTTAACCAACAAATCAATAGTATTAGATTCACTATTCTTAATGTTAATCTTAAAAATTCCTTCACCATCAATATCAACTTTTTTGATTTTCTGTGCATTCCATTGTTTTTCGGTTTGCTTCTGTGCAATAGAACAATGAACAATTAAAAGAAAAAATAAGACGAGTTTGAATTTCAAAATTTGTGGAAATAAAAAACGCTTCAATTCAACTAATTGAAGCGTTAATTTTTTAAATTATATATTAAGCAACAGCTTATTTTTGCATGTTTTTTGCTTCAATACTTAAGGTTGCGTGTGGCACAAGCTCTAAACGTTTTTTGTTTATTAATTTACCTGTTACACGACAGATACCATAGGTTTTATTCTCTATACGGATTAAAGCATTTTTTAAATCACGAATAAATTTTTCTTGTCTAATAGCTAATTGCGAGTTAGACTCTTTGCTCATTACTTCACTACCTTCGTCAAACGCTTTAAAAGTAGGCGACGTATCGTCTGTACCATTATTATGATCGTTCATATAAGCACTTTTTATTAAATCTAAATCGTGCTGTGCTTTATCGATTTTTTCTTGAATTAAAGCCTTGAACTCTGCTAAGTCTTTATCAGAGTATCTTACGTTTGTATCTGTTGCCATAATTTTTAATTTTTTTGAATAGACAATTTGGTATTTACGTCATCAAAAGCAATTTCTATACCATTGTCTATTTGGTTAATAATTTCAAGATTATCAGTTAAGGTTTCGGTCTTAATATAATCTAGATTGTTGTTAATAGCCTGCTCGATATTTTGGTCGTTTTGGATTTGTACAGTAATTCTATCTGTTACTTCAAATCCTGAGTCTTTACGTAGGTTTTGAATTCGGTTTACTAATTCTCTTGCAATACCTTCTTCACGTAATGGCTCTGTAATAGTTACATCTAAAGCTACTGTTATTTTACCTTCATTAGCAACTAACCAACCTTCAATATCTTGCGATGTTATTTCAACATCTTCACGTTGTAATGTAATAATTTTTCCATTACAATCGATGTCTAAAGTGTTATTTTGTTCAATATTTTTAATATCGTCTGCGCCAAGTTTTTGTATCTCACTAGCAATCAACTTCATATCTTTACCAAAACGTGGTCCAAGTACTTTAAAGTTTGGTTTTATTTGCTTAACTAAGATATCTGAAGCGTCTTCTAAAAGCTCGATTTCTTTAATATTAACCTCGTGTTTTATTAAGTTTTCTACCGCTTTTATTTCTTCTCTTTGCTGTGCAGAATCTACAGGAATCATAATTTTCTGTAGTGGCTGACGTACTTTAATTTTCTCTTTAGCTCTTAACGATAATACTAATGAAGAAATTGTTTGCGCGTTCTCCATTTTTCGCTCTAAAGATTTATCTACAAAGCTTGCATCGTATTTAGGGAAATCTGAAAGGTGAACACTTTCAAACGTCTCTTTTTTAGTTACGCTATTTAAGTCTAAATACAGCTTATCCATAAAGAATGGTGCAATTGGCGCGCCTAACTTTGCAATGGTTACCATACACGTATACAGCGTTTGGTAAGCCGAAATTTTATCGGTTTGGTAATCGCCTTTCCAGAAACGTCTTCTACTTAAACGCACGTACCAGTTACTTAAGTAATCTTGTGTAAAATCTGAAATAGCACGCGCTGCTTTTGTAGGCTCATATTCGGCATAATATTCATCTACTTTTTGAATCAAAGTGTGTAATTCTGAAAGAATCCAACGGTCTAACTCTGGTCGTTCTGCTAAAGGAATTTCTGCTTCAGCATAACTAAATTTATCTAAATTGGTATATAAGCTGAAGAACGAATACGTATTGTACAACGTACCGAAAAACTTACGTTTTACTTCTTCTACACCTTCAATATCAAATTTTAAGTTGTCCCATGGATTGGCATTACCAATCATGTACCAACGTGTGGCATCTGCACCGTAATTATCTAAAGTTTCAAAAGGATCTACTGCGTTACCTAAACGCTTAGACATTTTTTGTCCGTTTTTATCTAAAACTAATCCGTTTGACACTACATTTTTATACGCTACAGAATCGAAAACCATAGTACCAATTGCGTGCAATGTGTAAAACCAACCTCGTGTTTGGTCTACACCTTCGGCAATAAAATCGGCAGGATAAGCTTCGTTATTATCTATTAAGTTTTTGTTTTCAAATGGGTAATGCCACTGCGCGTAAGGCATTGATCCTGAATCAAACCAAACGTCTATCAAGTCGCTTTCACGCTTCATTGATTGACCAGATGGCGATACTAACGTAATTTGATCTACAATGTTTTTATGTAAATCTATTTTATCGTAGTTGTCTTCAGACATGTTACCAACTTCAAAATCTTCAAAAATATCCTTTTGAAGTACGCCAGCTGAAACAGCTTTAGCCATTTCGGCTTTTAATTCTTCAACAGAACCGATACAAATTTCTTCTTTACCATCTTCTGTACGCCAAATTGGTAATGGTATTCCCCAATAACGTGATCGTGATAAATTCCAATCGTTTGCATTAGCTAACCAGTTACCAAAACGTCCTTCTCCTGTAGATTTTGGTTTCCAATTAATGGTTGTATTTAACTCATGCATTCTATCTTTTACGTCTGTTACTTTGATAAACCAAGAATCTAACGGATAGTATAAAATTGGTTTATCTGTACGCCAACAGTTTGGATAGCTATGCTTGTATTTTTCTACTTTAAAAGCTTTGTTTTCTATTTTAAGTTTGATGGCAATTTCTACATCAACTGACTTTTCTGGTGCTTCGCCTTCTGCGTAATATTCATTCTTTACGTATTTACCAGCAAACTCGGTCACTTCTGGTCTAAATTTACCTTGTAAATCTACTAATGGTACCAAGTTATCATTCTCGTCTTTTACCAACATTGGTGGTATTTCTGGTGTTGCTTGTTTTGCCACTAAAGCATCATCTGCACCAAAGGTTGGCGCTGTGTGTACGATACCTGTACCGTCTTCAGTCGTTACGAAATCTCCAGAAATTACTCTAAATGCATTTTCAGGATTATCATTTGGTAATACGTAATCTAACAATTGCTCATACTTGATACCAACTAGGTCTTTTCCTTTAAATTCTTTTACGATGTAAAAAGGAATTTTCTTGTCACCTTCTTTATATTCAATTAATTCTGGCTTTGTTTCAACTTGCTTATACTTACCGTCAAATTGTTTACCAACAAGATTTTTAGCCAATATCACATTCATAGGTTTGAAGGTATATTGGTTATACGTTTCGACTAAAACGTAATCTATTTTTGGACCAACGGTTAATGCTGTATTACTTGGTAATGTCCAAGGTGTTGTAGTCCAAGCTATAAAATGAATATCGCCTTCGTTTTGTAAAAAGTCTGGTAACGTATCTGCTACAGCTTTAAACTGCGCTACTACAGTTGTATCTGTTACATCTTGGTATGTTCCTGGTTGATTAAGCTCGTGAGAACTTAATCCTGTTCCTGCTTTTGGAGAATATGGCTGAATGGTATAGCCTTTATACAACAATTCTTTATTGTAGATTTGCTTTAACAACCACCAAACACTTTCCATATATTTTGGTTTATAGGTAATGTATGGATCGTCCATATCTACCCAATATCCCATTTGTTGGGTTAGGTTATTCCAGATGTCTGTGTAACGCATTACGGCTTTACGACATGCAGCGTTATACTCTTCTACAGTAATTTTTTTACCAATATCTTCTTTGGTAATTCCTAACTCTTTTTCTACACCTAATTCTACTGGTAAACCATGTGTATCCCAACCAGCTTTACGCTTTACTTTGTAACCTTTCATGGTTTTATACCTTGGAAAAATATCTTTAATTGCACGTGCTAATACGTGGTGTACACCAGGTAAACCGTTTGCAGATGGTGGACCTTCAAAAAACACAAAAGGTTCTGCGTTTTCTCGAGAGGTTACACTTTTTTCGAAGATATTATTGTCTTCCCAATAGTTAAGAATTTCTTCTGCTACTTTTGGTAAGTTAAGTCCTTTATATTCAGGAAATCCAGTATTCATGTTTTCGTTTTTCTTATAAGAGTCGCGAAATTAATGAATTCTGTTTAAAAGTCTGATTTTTGAGCATAAAAAAAGCTTCAATTTAGATATTGAAGCTTTTCTTAATTATAATTTTAAAAATTTACATTTTTATAAGCTTTTTTGACTTTACAATTTTGTTTCCATCTAAAATAGACACAAAATAAATACCACTGTTTAAATGATTTAGATTTTTAAACTGTAAAGAGCTAACAGATTTAGACATTCTTTTTTGCTCAATTATTCTTCCTTGTAAATCGGACAGTGTAACTGTTAAATCTTTATTTACACCTCTTGCAAATTTAATAATAAAATCGTTGTTTATTGGATTTGGATAAATACCAAAACTATCTATATTAAAATTAGTAACAGAAAGTGTGTTAGATGTTATGTTTACTGTATAATCCTCATATTCTCCACCGTTATTACCATCGTAAGTCATTGCTTCTGGATCATTAGGTGTCCAGTAGGTTCTTGACGCTATTCTCATTCTGGTATTCCCCAACAAAGCTTCTTCTGGAACAGTAAAACTTCCTGTTCCAGAAACTCCGTGAGGGAATAAATCATCACCGTTTGTTGTCCCCCAAACTCTTTCATTTAAATCATCAAAATCACCGTCTTGGTTATAATCTATCCAAATACTATGTCCTGAAGTCTTGTTCCAAGGATGCGTATTTACTAAAGACACTACAACATTAAATTGATCTAATTGTTTTAAATCTGGAATACTTAAGCCGTCATCTGTATGATTAGAATATCCCATAATATCTTCTGATTGATTTGAACTATTATTTAAAATACTATTAGAATTCTCATCTAAAATTTCAAAATTATTGATATAAAAATCATCTGGATAATAGCTAGCAGTTGGAGTTACATAAGTGATATCTGTTGTAGTAAAGTTAACAATAACACTATATGCTGACTGAGAAGACCCACAATCTGAATTTACTTGTACTTCATAATTTGTTAACATATTTAAACCCGTTAAGGTTAATGAATTCATAGATGAAGTTTGAGTTATCCAAGTAGGTGCTCCTACTTCTCTATATCTTATATTATAAGTAACATCATCTATTAAATCCCAATTTAAATAGGCAGTTGTTGTACCTGGAGTTACGTTAATATTATTAGGTACTGCCAAGGTATTAACTGTTACGTTTTGAGTTGCTGTATCTGTATATGTACCATCATCAAAAACCCATGTGATAACACCTGATTGTCCTGCTGTATAAGTTACTTGATCTGTAGTAGTTGCAATAACTTCGGTACAGGAATTATTAATTAATGATGGTGCAGGAACAGTAATCTCGCAATTACTTACTACATCGTCCAAAACAGGTGCTGTAAAAGCTGCTGGATTTGAATTAGGAACTACTGTTACTTGAGCAGAACATCTACTTTCATTTCCATTATTATCTGTTACTGTTAACCAAACAGTTTGAGGGTTATCAGTATGAGTACAATTAAATGTATCTTGATCTATAACTAAAGATGCAATACCTGCAGAGCCACCAGTAGATCCATTATCTATATCTGCAGGAATAATTTGAGCATTACCTGTAGCATCTAATGTTACAGTAATATCTTGGCAATTAGCTACAGGAGGATTAGATATTGTTACGCCTTGATATTCTATTTTTATTATTACTCCAGGATTTTGAATTGATACACCAGAATTAGATGAAGGACCAGAAGTACCACCACCGTTATCTGTTACTGCATATATTGTTAATCCATCTGGTGAAATTGCTATATCACGATATCTATCATTAGACGCATGAAATTCTTCATAAAAATCTGACACTATATCTTCTCCATCTGGAGTAAGTTTTGCTCTATATATAGTTCCTTTTTTTAAAGAAGGTATTAATAAAGATCTTCCCCATCCTGGAATGTTATTTGTTTCATGTATATCAATACTTGAAGGCGCAGGTGTTGGCCAAGTAAACCAACCTCCAGAAGGATCGTTTGCAATAGTACTATTGTATGTTCCTATTGGAGGCTCAAAATTTGATGGTGCTCCTGATGGATATGATTCAAACTCTGTAGCAGTTTCTGCTCCTGCCGGACAATTATGATCACTAAAATCACTTGCATTACAGGCTCCACCTAAAGAAGACCAGTTACAATATGTATAGGCTAAATTATCGTAATAACCAGCTATTTCTGGCCATCCATAGTTTTTACCACTTTTAATAACGTTTATTTCGTCATCTGTTTTTGGTCCATGCTCTGATGCATATAATTTTCCGTCTTGACTAAAAATAATTCCTTGAGCATTTCTGTGACCATAAGTATACACATGACTTTTAACACCATTTAGAATAGGATTATCATTAGGGATTGACCCATCTATGTTTAGTCTTAAAGTTTTACCTGGATAATTATCATAATCTGTGATACTATTAGGTAATACCTGCGATAGTACAGGGTTACATGAATAGTCAAATTGATTTGCTCCTTGGTCACCAATTGTATAATATAGCTTTAAATCCGGTCCAAAAATTAATCGCCCCGAATTATGGTCTCCACTTGCTGGTATACCTTCAACTATTGTCCCATTAGCATCTAAAGATGTATCTTCTGTTAAGTTTCCTGTTGTATTATTATAAATTAATCTAACAATTCTTAATTTTAAAACTCCACCATCATCATAAGTATAAGCTGCAAAAACATAATTATTTACATTAGTTGCAATGTCCTGATATAAATCTGGATGAATTGCCATACCCATTAATCCGCCTTGTTTAGAATAAGTTACTTTAGTACTTAAGTCTATCATTGTAAATGGAGTATTTGTAGAAGTTGTAGTGCTCACTCTTACAATTTTTTCGCCAACACGCTCTGTAACCCATAAATTATTATCTGGTCCATAAGTAATTTCCCATGGGTAATCTAATGCGTTATCTGCAGTAATTTTTGTTGTTGTCCAATCTGAACCATAAGTTACAGAAGTAGAGCTAGGTGTCATTGAGGTTTGTGCTAATGCTAATTGAGATAGCAATAGGAAACCATAAAAAAAGTATTTCATTGTTGGTTAGGTTAATTTGGGTTTAATTATTTTTTATAATTAATTTCTTGCTAAAAGTACTGTTTTTTGTCTTAACGTAAGCAATGTAAACACCGTCACTTTGTTGATTTAATAAAACTCCAGAAGCTGCTTCGGTAATATTAATATCTTTTTTTGATAGTATTTTTTGACCTAATGCATTATATAAATCCAACTGCTCTATATTTTCGTTTAGATTTTTAATATGCAAACTATTACTAGAATTATTGTAATAGATATTTAATTGCTGCAGTGAATTTTGTTCTATTGAGAGTGTTTCTGAATTTTGAAATACTACTTTGAACCTACTTGGAAAATCTCCTGCATCTGAATTAAAAGAATATTCTTGAGTTGATGTTAAATCATGGTAATAATTATTAAAACTATCAAAAAGATATATCTGCTGGCTACTATTTAAGTTTAACAGCTCCTTTTGATTTATAGTATACATACCATTTTGAGATGCTTTAAAATGTAAAGCAACTTCTTTTTCTGCATATATTGGTCCATAAGCTTGTATTACCATCTTTTTATCTTGTAATGGTAAATATAAATCGTTAGAATTTAACTCGTAAGCCTTACTATCGTATCCATAATCGTAATCATCTGTAGTAAAATTACTAAAACCTAGAACCAACTCTCTTCCTAAATTATTTTGAGTTTTAAACTGTAATCGTAACGATGTTATTGAATCTTGAGATGTACTACTTGCACTATTTGTACTGTTATCACTAGTCCTGAAAAACACAGAATCTCCAGATGCTTCTGTTTTAAATATTCTTTGATTGTTATTAAATTGTATTTCACCTGTATTTTCAACTTCAACTATAAATCCTTGCGCAACTGGCAAATATCTTGTTGGTGTTTTGGTTCCGTCTTGTGAACCATTATCAGCTCCATTTAATCCTACAAATTGATAGGCTTCTACATATGTCCATAGGTTAAGAGTTGCATATCCGCCTTGATATTGAGCTAAAACATGTGTGTCTCCTGCCCATTGTTCCCAAAGATATATTTCACCACTTATTACACCTGCATTATCATTTATAAATTGATTTGTATCTAAAGCCGAAGGATAAGGATTACCTAATAAATATTCTGTTTTACTACTTCCTCCTACAGATCCTGGTCCACCTGTATCTATACCGTTAATTGATACCAAACCATTATTTGGTCGTCCTTCAAAAACATATTGAAACTCTGATCCTCCTAAACCAGTACCTTTATGTATATAACCAACACCAACATCTATTGGATCTGTAGCGTTTATATTATTCCAGTGATAATATGAATAACCATTTTCAAAAGTATACGTCCAATAGGTACTTATTTTGCCTATTTCATCATAAGCTGTAGTAAATTCAATAGGTGATAATGTATTATCTTTTAATTGATTTAATTGAAATGTAGCGTTATTTACATAACCTGAAGCGTTGTTATTTGATAAGGATGTGTTTTGAAGAGCTCCAACTGGCGATCCCCAATAATTGTATCTATAAAAATTTGATAATCCTTCTTGTCTTCTGTAAATTTTACCATTAATAGAAGTTACTAAATCACTAGTATTTGTTTGTATTAGTTGCGAATCTGATTTTAAATCTATTGTTCCATTTAAACTAAGATACCAAGTATTATTTATATAATTATCATTATTTACCTCTAGAAGGTTATTATCCGAGATAATTAAACCTAAATTAGTATGAGAATTATTAGTTGTAATATTGTTATTTATTTGTACAATACTCCAATCTTTATTAGTTACAACAGCAGCAATGTCCCAAACATTTCCGTGTAACCAAGACGCACTATCTGTCCAAGAACCATCAGCGTTAGTTTGATATGGCAATGGAGCCGTTTGAAAATAAATATTTTTAATATTATATAATTTTGCTCCTGTATATAAGTCTATTGCAGAAGTTACTTTGTTATCTGTTATATCATCTTTAAAAATATCCATTTTATAATATTTCAATAAATTAACTCCTGTACTATTTGCTGAAATATCTTTAGGAATGATTAAACCTTGATTAAAGTTTGTGGATTCATCTAACTCTTGATATACTGTTTTTTGAATTTCTTCTGAAGTTAAAGAAATATTATAAACTCTAACCTCATCTATTTCTCCATGAAAATAATTATTGTCCACATTAGCTAGCTTTCCTATTGTTAAGTTTGAACTATCTAATGCTACACCACCAGAAGAGGTATTACCTTCTTGTTCTCCATTAATGTATAATACTGAAGAAGATCCATTTGTACTAACAGCAACATGTGTCCAAATATTATTATTTACAACAGTAGAAGATGTTATTATAGTCGAACCATTTAACACAAATGAAACTGTATTATCCGTATTAAGTCTTATGTAAATATTTGATTGTCCTGCTATTACTTGATTATTAGCCGTAGTATTTGATCCTTCTGTTTTTACCCACGCAGATAAAGATGCATCTCCTGATGTTAAAATTGTTGTATCTTCAACATAGTCGTTTCTACCATCAAAAAACAAACTATATGACCCATCTAGATCTCTTGGAGAACCGTAAACAATATTGCTAGTATCAAAAGCATCTGAGACACCATCGTGATCTGCATCTGCAATAACATCTATAACACCATTATTATCACTATCTAAACTATAAAAAATAGTCTGACTAATATCTGTTCCGTTAGCAGCATTGTTAGAACTATCATTACTATCAATATCCAAGTAATCTGGTATACCATCTCCATCTGAATCAACAGGAAAGTTATAACCATTAATTCCTGCTCCATGATCAGATTCATCTGCGTCATCATCATTTCCGTCTATTAATGCTAATAGTCCGTCGTTATCAAAATTATCATTATTAACACCTGTTCCTGCATCTGTTCCGTCTCCAACACCATCTCCATCAATATCTAAATCTCCAAAGCCATCATTTTCAACCACATCAAAAACAGAGTCATTATCTGAGTCTAAGTCTATATAATCTGGTACACCATCTCCATCTGTATCTAAAGCTGTTTGACCTTCTAAATTATCATGCATCCCATTACCATTAGAATCTACCCATGATACATCAGACCAAACTAACCCATCTCTATCAAAATCATTCACACTTAAATATCCTCCAAATTCGTATACATTAGGTATACCATCATTATCATTATCTAAATCAAATACGTCTGCAACACCATCTCCATCAAGGTCACAAAGTGTTTGTGTTATCCTAATATCATCTAAAGCTAAATCGTTACCTAAACCACCAGGAGAATTATTAATAAATTGTATAATAAACTCTGATTCATTAAAAGACAATGTTGTTCCAAATTCTTTCCAAACAGAATCTACGCAACTATTACCAGAGTCACATCTTGTAATATCACCTGTATCAAAAGAAGCTAATTCTGTAGCATAGTCTGTAGTCAAAAACTTAACAGTAATATTTGGGTTAATTCTTGGTAATTCTCCTGCGCTAAATCTATTATCTGCATTATCTATATTTAATGCCCAAAAACTGTAATTAACTGGCACATTAGGTAAAATACCTGATATTGCTGTTTCATAAAATACACCAGGATCTTCTGCCGCATTAAAAATTGCCATCCTTCCATTAGTATCTCCAGGTGTATGATCTTCACCTTTATACCAAGCATAATAAGCAAATGTTGCAATGTTTTCTCCTGTTGCTGTTACTGTAGTGTTTGTACTATCTCCATTTGTTATAGAATAATGTACTGTATACTCTCCATCATTTAAATTTACATCTCCATCACACTCTCCAGAAGCTTGACCATTTACTCCATCTTCATAACAGTAAGATGTTGTTACTCCTGGTGTGTTTCCGTTTATTGATGATCTATTAATTCCTGCTCCAAAGTCTTCATTTAAAAACTCAGTTTCAACAACTGTAGAATTACTATACATTAAACATTGTAACTGCTCTTCACCATCTGCAATACCATCGTTATCATCATCTATATCAATATTATCTGAAACGCCATCTCCATCTGTATCTGGATACAAAACATCTCCTTCACCTCTAATAGAAAATGTAAACGGATTTTCGTCTGGATCATCTGAAGTAATTACTACAACTGCTGTTATATTATTGTTTATTGCACTAGGATCAAAACTTATTATAAAGGTTTCACTTGCACCAGAAGCTATACTTGTTCCTGGAGCTGGTTGTGCTGTTACTGTAAAATCTGGACTAGATCCTACCTGAAATTGAACAGGTAACGCACCTAAAACCAATGGTAAAGACCCATTATTTGTTATAGTAAACACTCTTGATTTAGCTCCTCCATTAATATCATAAGTACCAAAATCTGTAAAACTAGAATACGTCGTTTCTGTTTGGCCATTAGTAATATTAGTATTATTACCAATTACTGTTATGTCTTGAGGAGAATTTGGGTCTAAACCTATATTTACCGTATAGTCTTCGTAATCTAAAACATTAGCAGAAGAGTCTGAACACGCTTCTCCTGGAGACCAATATTGCCTCATACCTATACGCATTCTTGTATTACCAGATAAAGCAGTAGCTGGTACTATAAATTGTTGTGTAGCATACGGAAATGCAGTGTTGGGCTCTTCTCCTCCACCATTACCGCCAGATCTGTAAATTCTTTCTGTTCCTGTATCAAAAATACCGTCTTGATTAAAATCTATAAACGCAACCCATCCAGATCTATGATTTGCTGCATTTAAAGTCTGAGTATCACTACCTATTAATATTGAAAGATCATATGTATTACCAAAATATAAATCTGCAGCAGGTAAATGAGAGAAATCTTCATATCCATCACCATCGCCAGAGTTATTATTAATTGTAATCGTTTCTCCCGGCAACGTAACATTAGAAAGATATCTTATTCCTCCATTTGTTGAGGCTACAGGTGTACAATAAATATCGGTTACTGTAATATTTACAATACCTGTTTCGCATTGATTAATGTTATTACACAACGTATATGTAAAACTATCTGCACCTAAATAATTTGCATTAGGTATATATTCAAAAACACCATCAGTAAGTTCGGTAACAATACCGTTTGATGGCGAAGATGCTAATGCATAATTATCAGAATCTCCTCCAACAGTGCCTACATAATCATTAGTAGATACATCTATTTGATTATCTATACCTGAGCCACTATTAACCACAACTTCTAGTTGGTCATCAATTACTACTGGTGTTGCAGAAGCCTGCACAACATTTAATGTATAATCTTCTACATCTCCTCTATAGGTATTGGTGAAATCGCAACCATCACTAGACAATACACCTGCATTACCGCTACAGTTATCACAATAAGCAGCTTGTATTCTAATTTTTGATGTACCTAAATTAGCTGATGGTTTAACAGTAAAACTGCCTGTTATTGTATGAGAGGTATTATTATTTTGCCCAAAATGTTGAGAAAAAACTTGTGTATAATTTTCATTATTATCATAATCTATCCAAATTGCAACCTCTACACTTCCCCAAGTATTTCCACCTTTATTGTTTTCTATAGAAAAACTATAAGTATTTCCTGCTGTTACATTTACAGACTGACTTGTGTAATCTGTATATCTAGTATTAGAATTACTATTATTGATAGTTGAAGCAGCGTCTCCAAAGATTTCTACTTTGGATATATGATGTCCATTCCAGTCCACAAGATCATTACCTCCTAATGAATTAATATTATAACTACATTGAGCATTAAGATTTGTGGTGTAAATTACAAATAAGACAATAAGCAATGAAACGAATTTGTTTTGGTTAAAATTCATAGCGATCATATTTTAGATTTGGTTACTACTATTTTAGTAGTGTTTGGGCAAATCAAAATTAATTTAAACGCAATAGATTACACCAAAATAATCGATATCTTGTAGAAAATTCCGACAAGTAGTTTTATTATGTAAAAATAACCGACAAGACGTCTTCTATTTTTGTAACCAACTGAATCTTAATACCTTTAGGCTTAATCGTTATTTTATTAAATTTAGACACAAAAATGGTTGAAAAACCTAGCTTTTCAGCTTCTTGAATACGTTGCTCTACGCGTTGTACTGGTCTAATTTCTCCAGACAGACCAACTTCTGCAGCAAAACAAAAATCGGTTTGAAGTGGCTCGTCTTCATTTGAAGATAAAATGGCAGCTACTACTGCTAAATCTATTGCTGGATCATCAACATTAATGCCACCAGTTATATTTAAAAAAACATCTTTAGCGCCTAATCTAAATCCTGCACGCTTTTCTAAAACTGCCAATAACATATTTAAACGTTTGGCATTAAAACCTGTAGCACTTCGTTGTGGCGTACCATACACAGCTGTACTTACCAGCGCTTGTACTTCTATCATTAAAGGACGCATACCTTCTAAAGTTGCAGCAACTGCATTACCTGATAAAGCTTCGTCTTTTTGAGAAATTAAAATTTCGCTTGGGTTAGACACTTCTCTTAAACCAGATCCTTGCATTTCATATATACCTAGCTCGTTTGTAGATCCAAAACGGTTTTTGTTTGCTCTTAAAATCCTGAATACATGATTACGATCGCCTTCAAACTGAAGTACAGTATCTACCATATGTTCTAGTATTTTAGGTCCTGCAATGTGACCATCTTTTGTAATATGCCCAATTAAGATTACTGGTGTATTAGTTTCTTTAGCAAACTTGATTAGCTCTGTAGTACATTCTTTAATTTGCGAAATGCTTCCGCTAGAACTTTCAATATAATCACTATGCAATGTTTGAATGGAATCTACAATAACTATATCAGGCTCAATTGCTTCAATTTGCTTAAAGATATTTTGTGTTTTGGTTTCGGTTAAAATGTAGCAGGTTTCGTTATTTGGATTAATACGTTCTGCTCTCATTTTTATTTGTTTCTGGCTTTCTTCACCTGAAATATACAACGTTTTGTAAGGTAATTTTAAGGACACTTGAAGCAGCAATGTACTCTTACCAATACCAGGTTCTCCTCCTAAAAGCGTTAAAGAGCCAGGCACAATCCCACCACCTAAAACACGGTTAAATTCGGCATCATTAGTATCTAATCTTAGATCTTGAGACGAATCAATTTCTTTTAGCTTTAAAGGCTTTGAAACTCTTTTTGAAGTGTTGGATGTTGATGTTTTCCAATCGTTTTTTTCAGGCTTTTGCACCACTTCTTCTACAATGGTATTCCACTCTTTACAAGATGTACATTGACCTTGCCATTTAGAAAATTGTGTGCCACAATTTTGACAAAAAAACGTTGTTTTTACTTTTGCCATTAATACCCAAAATCTGCTTTAATTTGTTCTGCTAATTCTAAAACTAAATCTTTTGTAATACCTCCTATTTCTTGTAAAACATATGCAGATTGATATGTTTTCATTGCTTTTTTAGACTTACCCGTTTCTTCGTAAAAACGACCAAGATAATAATGTCCAAGTAAGGTATCTGGGTATTCTTTACGAGCTAAATTACCTAAATCTTCAAAGTATTCGTACTTTTCTTTTTTCTTAATCGCAGCTTCGATTGCTTTAAAATCGTTAATTAAAATTGGTTTTTTTATACCGAAAAGCGTTTCTATAGTTTCATATTTTTCTTTTAAATAATCAACCGGATTTCCTTCAAGATTTAGAACAGTTTCTTTGTATTCTTTTAAACTTATTGGTTGAAATACTAAGAATATTTTTTGTAAAGCTTTTGGGATAGCCTGCGCAGGTAAAGAATAATGTGTCGCGTCTGTAAAAACTTCAGAATGATCTAAAAGATTATCATTTTCTATTGAAGAAATACTTTTTGCTAACGCTTCTGTTTCTTCTTTAATGTTACCCTTATCATTGTTTGCTGCTGCTAAATAATAGAATATTTTTTGTTCTAATTTTGGCATTTTCTCTGTTAGATATGTTTTCATATCTGGCGCCAAACTTGGACTTAAACTAATATATGCTTGAAATAAAGGAACTCCTTTTAATAAATAGTAATTAATAAAGTTTGCTGTTTGCCCATGTCCAACTGCTACTTTAAAATTTTCTGTACGGAAATTTTTATCTATAAACGGAATAAGCTCCATACTTACAAACTCAAAAAAAGCAGCACCAGTCTCTATTGGTAGCGAGTTTTGCTCGCTGTAAAAACAATCTGCTTCACGTTTTTGATATTGATTTATTCCTACTACGATTGCTTCTGGCATATCTTCCCAATAGGCTGCATAATCTACGTTTCCTGCTACGATTTCGAATAAATAATCTCCGTCAAAAACGACAACTACCGGATATTTTTTATCTGAAGTATCGTAGTTACGTGGTACTTGAATTTTTAGTTGACGAGATTCGCCTAACTTTTCAGAGTTTATTTCTTTATAAATGGTTTGGGATGTTAGCGTATTGCTTAAAACTAACGTTATTAGCAGTAATAAAAAACGTTTCATAAGGTTAATAGATTAAGTTTAGTGCAATGTACAAATTATTTGTTTCGGTTAAAAAAAGGAAGATACAATAAAGATAGTCCTCCTAAAACAAATATTAATAAGGTTTGGGATGTCCACATAATCCACCCAAATGCACGACTTGGATCTTCAGGTAAACCAAATAATGTAAAAGCTATTACAATTGCTTCTGGGTATGATCCAATACCTCCATTTGTTGCTGCTATACTAAAAGTAGCTAAAATAAACCCTATTAAAACAGCTCCAATAGATACATTACCCAGATCCTTTATAGCAAATGTGGTTATATAAAACATTGAAATATACATTGCCCAAATAAAGAATGTATGGAAGATAAAAGCCCACTTTTTTTTCATTTTAAAGACACTTAACGCACCTTCTATTAAACCATTGGCAAAATTTTTAATTTTGATAGCTATTTTTGAACTACTCTTTTTGATATAAATTATTGAAAGAAATCCTAAAATCAATAAAATTGAAAAGGCAATTATAAGCTTGATTGGATTGAATTTTTCTGCAAAAAAATTAAAGATGAATTCAAATTGAAGTATTAGCGTAACTCCTATTATTAATAGCATGACTATAAAGTCTGCAACACGCTCTGCAACAATAGTCCCAAAACCTTTTTGAAAAGGCACACCTTCGTAATTTGTTAAGACGGTTGCTCTTGCCACTTCGCCTGCTCGTGGTATAGTGTAATTTATTAAATAAGCAGCAAAAACTGCCATTATACTATTACCCATTTTTACTTTATAACCCATTGGCTCTAACATAAACAACCAACGGTAAGCTCTTGATAAATGACTTAATAAACCAAAAATAACACCTAAAAAGATATAAAGATAATTGGCATTTTTAAAATATTCTAATAAGCCAGAGATTGATATTTTAGATAAAGAATACCAGATTAAAAAAACTCCCAATAAAATTGGGAGCACTATTTTTAAAACTTGTATTATCGGTCTTTTAGACATCTATTTTAGAAGATTTGTTGCTTCATCAGGAAATACTAATGATGGTTTAAATACCTTAGCTTCTTCAATATCCATAAAAGCATAAGTGATTAAAATTAACACATCTCCTGGAGATACTAATCTTGCTGCTGCTCCGTTTAAGGTTATTTCACCAGAATTACGTGGACCTGGTATTGCATAGGTCTCTAATCGTGCGCCATTATTATTATTTACAATCTGCACTTTTTCGCCTTGAATAATATTGGCTGCATCCATTAAATCTTCATCAATGGTTATACTTCCAATATAATTTAGGTCTGCACCTGTTACTTTTACACGATGAATTTTTGATTTTACTACTTGAATTTGCATGGGACAAAGATAATTAATTTAAAGCTATATTGTCAATTAGCCGAATTTTTCCTGCATATACTGCAATAAAAGCTCTGTATTGCTTGTTTTTAGATTTACGTTTTACTGTTTTTAGGGTTGCTTCGTCTGCTATGGTAAAATATTCCAACTCTAACAATTCGTGATTAGCAAACTGATTTTCAACCCATTCTACAACTTTATTAGCACTTTTTGTGCCAAACTTTTCTTTGGCAGCTTTTAATGTCTTATAAATAAAAGGCGCTACTACCTTATGCTCTGGTTTTAATCTTGTGTTACGAGAACTTAACGCTAAACCATTAGCGTCTCGTTTAATTTTACAACCTACAATATTAACAGGTATATTATATTTTGAAACTAGCTTTTTTATAATTGCTAATTGCTGAAAGTCTTTTTCTCCAAAATAAGCATTATTAGGCTTTACAATATCAAACAAAAGTTTTACAATTGTTCCTACGCCATCAAAATGACCGTCTCTAAATTTACCTTCCATTTGATGTTCTAATCCATCAAAATTAAATTTTTTAGATTTAGTTTCACCTTCATAAATATCCTCTACCGTTGGTGCATAAACAATAATTTTGTCAGATAAAGTATTCAACAAGTCAACGTCTTGTTGTAAATTTCGTGGATATTTTTTTAAATCTTCAGAGTTATCAAATTGTGTTGGATTTACAAAAATACTGACTACAACCAGATTATTATTAGCTAAAGCCTCTTCAACTAAACTTAAATGACCTTGATGTAATGCACCCATAGTTGGTACAAATCCAACGGTCGTAATTTCTTCCTTTAAAGAAGAAATCTTAGCATTAAGTTCGTCTTTTTTTCTAAAAACAATCATTGTTTATTATTTAATTAACGCATGCAAACTTAATCTTTTAGTGGCAATCTGCATAAAATTTTGTACTTTTGCGTGTTTTTTAATTTTAATTCTAAAAAGCTAATAATTTATGAAAGATAAGAGGATATTATATGTATCATCTGAAGTGGTGCCTTATTTACCAGAAACTGAAATTTCGTCAATGTCGTTTGAAACACCTAGAATGGTGAATCAACAAGGAGGGCAAATAAGAATTTTTATGCCTAGATATGGCAATATAAATGAAAGAAGACACCAATTACATGAAGTAATACGCTTATCTGGAATAAACCTTGTTATTAACGATTTAGATATGCCTTTAATTATTAAAGTTGCATCTATACCTAAAGAAAGAATTCAGGTATATTTTATCGATAATGACGAATACTTTAAAAGAAAAGCAACATTTACAGATGAAAACGGTAACCTTTTTGAAGATAATGACGAACGCGCTATTTTCTTTGCAAAAGGAGTAATTGAAACTGTAAAAAAATTAAATTGGTCACCAGATATTATTCATGTACATGGTTGGCTAGCATCTTTATTGCCATTATACTTAAAACAGTTTTATAAAGATGAACCTTTGTTTAATCAAAGTAAAATTGTAACATCTGTTTACAGTCAAAGCTTTGACGAGACGTTAAATAAAGATCTAATTAATAAAATAAAATTTGATGGTATAGAAGAAGATCAGATTAAGGTTTTAGAAAATCCTTCATACTCAAACCTAATGAAGGTTGCAATAGACCAATCTGACGCTTTAATAGTTGGTTCTGAAGATATTCCTGAAGATTTAACAAAACATTTAAAAGATTCTAAAAAACCTGTCTTAGATTACCAACCGAAAGATGAATTTAGTGAAGCTTACACTAATTTTTACAATAATGACGTTTTAAGCTAATAAAAGCATAAAAATTAATGAAAAAATATATAAGTAAAGCCTTTCAACCACTAGCTATATTAGGTTTAATCGCTTTAGTCACTGTAGGTTGCGACAGAGATTACTTAAATGTTGATAGCGATATAAGAGGCGTACAAAACTTTGAAACCAATCGTAAAGTTTTCCCTTTTGTTTCTTATACTAAAAAAAGTAACCCAATTCAAACTAACGGATTACCAAACAATCTATTAGGTGTATATCATGACGATATGCAACCTTACGGAGCTACAGAAGCAAGTATTATAACTCAAGTTTTACCAACAAACTTATCCCCAGATTTTGGTGTAAATCCAACACTTCAATCTGTAAAACTTTACATACCATATTATTCTGAAATAGAAAGTACAGATGATGATGGAGTTTCCACATACACATTAGATTCTGTTTTTGGTAATCAATCCGCAACATTTAAACTTTCTATTTACAGAAGCAATTACCTGTTAAGAGACTTAGACCCTGCTTCAGATTTTGAAGACCAACAGCTTTATTACTCAAACATATTTGAAACTATAGATGTAAACTCTCAAACACTAGAGTTACTTTATGAAAACAACGATTTTTCAATTAGTAATTCTACTCACAGTGTTACCAATGAAGATGATGAAACAGAGGTTTTAGCTCCTGGAATTTATGTAGATCTTTTTAATGACAGCAACGCAAACATCATTAATCTAAGCGATTGGGAAAATTTATTTTTTCCTTATCAAGACAGCGAAGAACTTTCAAACAACAGTAGTTTTTACAATTACTTTAGAGGACTAATTTTTAAAGTAGAAGACAATACTGGAGACGGTAGTATAGCTATGCTTAACTTAGGTGATGCCAATGCTAATATAACTTTAGAATATACCTATTACGATGAAGATGATGTTGATCAAGAAGAATTATTAACAGGCCAATACACTTTAGACTTTACAGGAATTAAAGCTAACAACTTTAATAATTTATATACCACGCCTACAGATGGTGACGCAACTTTAGGTGATGACAATTTGTATTTAAAAGGAATGAATGGAAACTTTTCTGTCATTAAATTATTTGAAGGTACAGTTCAAGATGAATCTGGAAGTGATGTTCCTGCTCTAGAATATTTTAAAGAAAAAAATGAAAAATGGTTAATTAACGAAGCAGACTTAATTTTTTACGTAAATCAAGATCTTGTTAATAACCAAAGTAGTTCTAATGATGTTGAATCAGAAAGAGTAATACTTTATGATTTAAAAAACAATGTACCTATCATAGATTATTATTTTGATGCTTCGAGCAACTTTTTAAGCCCAATAAACTCAAAAATTATTTATGCGCCACGTTTAGAAAGAGACGAAGATGAAAATGGAATTAGATACAAATTTAGATTAACAGAGCATGTTAAAAATATTCTTATAAGCGACTCGACAAATTTAGATTTAGGAATATTTGTTTCAACTAACGTAAACAACATATCCACTTCAAGAATAATAAACACAACTGAAGAAGATATGATTAATTTTGTTCCTTCAAGTTCAACTATCTCTCCTAAAGGTACTGTACTTTATGGTAGTAAAGAATCTGTTCCTGAAGAAAACAGAGCAACTTTTGAAATTTATTACACAGAAACCGAAAACTAAAAATTATGTGTGGAATTGTAGGCTACATAGGAAAAAAAGAAGCTTATCCTATAGTAATGGAAGGCTTAAAAAGACTAGAATATAGAGGTTACGATAGTGCCGGTATAGCTCTATACGATGGATCAGAACTAAAGTTATCAAAAACAAAAGGTAAAGTTGCTGATTTAGAAGAAAAAGTTAAAACAGAAATCTCAAAAGATGGTTCTGTAGGAATAGGTCATACACGTTGGGCTACTCATGGTGTACCAAACGATGTAAATTCTCATCCACATTATTCTAACTCTGGTGATTTAGTAATAATTCATAATGGAATTATTGAAAACTATGAATCTATAAAAAAAGAGTTAATCAAACGTGGTTACACTTTCAAATCAGATACAGATACCGAAGTTTTAATAAACCTAATTGAAGACGTTAAGAAAAACGAAAAAGTTAAATTAGGAAAAGCAGTACAAATTGCACTAAACCAAGTTGTAGGAGCATATGCTATTGCTGTTTTTGACAAAAATAAACCAGACGAAATAGTCGTAGCTAAATTAGGAAGTCCATTAGCTATAGGTGTTGGAGAAGAAGAGTTTTTTATAGCAAGTGATGCATCACCTTTTTTAGAATACACTAAAAAAGCTATTTATTTAGAAGATGAAGAAATGGCTATTGTAAGACTTAAAAAAGGAGTTAAAATAAGAAAAATCAAAAACGATTCTTTAGTAGACCCTTACATTCAAGAATTAAAAATAAATTTAGAACAAATAGAAAAAGGTGGTTATGAACATTTCATGCTTAAAGAAATTCATGAACAACCTAATGCTATAAAAGACACCTACAGAGGAAGATTAAGAGTCAATGATAGTATTATAAAAATGGCTGGTATTGATGATAATCTAGAAAAATTCTTAAACGCTAATAGAATTATTATCGTCGCATGTGGTACCTCTTGGCATGCTGGATTAGTTGCAGAATATATATTTGAAGACCTAGCAAGAATACCTGTTGAAGTAGAATATGCTTCTGAGTTTAGATACCGTAATCCAGTAATTTCAGAAAAAGATGTTGTAATAGCAATTTCTCAATCAGGTGAAACTGCAGATACACTTGCAGCCATTAAATTAGCTAAACAAAAAGGAGCTTTTGTTTTTGGTGTCTGTAATGTTGTTGGTTCTTCTATAGCTAGAGAAACACACGCAGGTGCTTACACTCATGCAGGACCAGAAATTGGTGTTGCTTCAACAAAAGCATTTACAACTCAAATTACAGTACTAACGCTTATAGCTTTAAAACTAGCTAAATCTAATGGAAATTTATCTAATTCTGAATTTCAAAAACATTTAGTAGAATTAGAATTAATACCAAATAAAGTAGCTGAAGCTTTAAAATCTGACGACCATATAAAAATGGTAGCAGAAACTTATAAAGACGCAAAAAACTGTTTATACTTAGGTAGAGGATTTAATTTTCCAGTAGCTTTAGAAGGTGCTCTAAAACTAAAAGAAATTTCTTACATCCATGCAGAAGGTTATCCTGCTGCAGAAATGAAACACGGACCAATTGCATTAATTGATGATCAAATGCCTGTATTTGTAATTGCAACAAAAAAAGGGCATTATGAAAAAGTAGTAAGCAATATCCAAGAGATAAAATCAAGGTCAGGTAAAATAATAGGAATTGTAACTAAAGGTGACCAAGATGTAAAAGAATTGGCAGATCATGTCATTGAAGTTCCAGAAACTATCGAATCTTTAACTCCTTTATTAACAACAATACCATTACAACTTTTATCTTATCATATTGCTGTGATGTTAGGTAAAAATGTTGATCAACCAAGAAACTTAGCAAAATCAGTTACTGTAGAATAAAAACTGAATAGTTAACACTAGCTTCAAAATCTTAAAATATTCAATAATCCTTGGTGATTTTTACGAATAATAGATTTTGAAGCTATTTTTTTTCGCAAAAACTTATTATGCACGCATAATTTTCTTTCACTTTTTTTTAAGATTTAGTTAAAAAACGTATATTGCTACAATAATTAAACTAAATCTAAAAAATGAAGACAACCCTTAAAATTGCAATGTTGTTATTTTGTGCTATTACTTTTGCACAAACAACAATAACAGGTACAGTTGTAGATGATGTAAGTAAACAACCTATACCTAGTGCTAATGTTATTATCCTCGGAACTTCAGAAGGAACAGTAACAGACTTTGACGGAAATTTTACTTTAAACACAAACCAAACACCACCTTTTAGTATACAAGTAAGTAGTGTTGGTTTTACAAGTCAAACAACCGAAATTACCACTAACAATCAAAAAGTAGACATCGTTTTAACAGAAGGAACATCTTTAGATGAAGTTGTTATTTCTGCGTCTCGTACACCAGAACGTATTTTTGAATCTCCTGTAACGGTAGAGCGATTTGGTCTAAAAGAAATTAAAAACACTGCTTCTGTAGATTTTTATGATGGATTAGAAAACCTTAAGGGTGTAGACATTAATACAAATAGTTTAACATTCAAATCTATTAACACACGTGGTTTTGCAACATTTGCTAACACTAGATTTATGCAGTTAGTAGATGGTATGGATAATTCAGCTCCTGCCTTAAACTTCCCGTTAGGTAACTTATTAGGTATGACAGAAACAGATGTACTAAGTGTAGAGCTTTTACCTGGTGCATCATCTGCTCTTTACGGTGCAAATGCCTTTAACGGAATCTTATTCATGAGAAGTAAAAACCCTTTTGATCATGAAGGAATTAGTGGTTATATTAAAAGAGGTATAACATCTCAAGAAGCTGCTGGAGACAATCCTTTAACAGATTTAGGTATTAGAATGGCTCATAAATTCTCAGATAAATTTGCTGTAAAAGTTAACTTTGGTTACTTAAAAGGAACTGATTGGGCTGCAACTAACGAAAAAGATAAATTAAATAGAGGCTTAACAAGATCAGACTATGACTATGATGGTATTAACGTTTATGGAGATGAAGTATCTGCAAACATTAGATCTGCTTCAGGTTTAGGTATTATTCCTGATGTAACAGTAAGTAGAACTGGTTATAATGAAAGAGATCTAACTAACTATAATGCTGAAAGTATAAAAGCAGATTGGGGATTATATTTTAGACCATTTACAGATAGTGATTTTGAAATTGCTTATGTAGGAAAAGTTGGTTCTGGTAACACTATTTACCAAGGTGCAAATAGATACAATATCAATAATTTCTTTTTACAACAACATAAATTAGAAATTAGAGATAAAAACTTCTTTGTAAGAGGTTATGTAACAGAAGATAAAGCTGGAGATTCTTACGATATGGTTTTTACAGGAATCAATATTAATAGATCATGGAAGAGTGACGAAGATTGGTTTGGAGATTACATTGCAACATTTGCAGGTATAGAGTTAAGTGGTAACCCTTTAGGTCTGTCAGAACAGCAAAAGCATGACGCTGCAAGAGCTGCTGCAGATACAGGAAGATATTTACCAGGAACACCAGAATTTCAAAATGCATTTAACAAAGTTACAAGAGATCCTGATTTAAGCACTGGATCTAAATTTCAAGATAATTCAAAAATCTATCATGCAGATGCTAATTACAATTTTAGTGACATGATTGATTTTGCTGAAATTCAAATAGGCGGATCTTATAGAAAGTATAAATTAAACTCTTTTGGAACTATTTATACAGATAATGATGGTCCTATTGATTATTCTGAGGTTGGTTTTTATACTCAAATCCAAAAAAACTTCGACTTAAGTGAAAATGTAGAATTAAAAGCAACAGGTTCTGTTCGTTATGACAAATCAGAATTATTTGACGGTTTCTTTTCTCCTAGATTATCTTTAGGATTTACAGTTAATAAAGATCATAACTTCCGTGCTTCTGTTCAAACAGGATTTAGAAACCCTACTACTCAAGACTTATACATTGGTTTAGATGTAGGAAGAGCAGTATTAGTTGGTGGTGCTTTAGATAACCCAGAAAGATATGTAGACACTTACAATGTAAGTCCTGCAGGTCAAGCTTTTACAAACTCTGCAACTATAGACTTCTCTGGACAAAGTGCTTATACAAATTCATACTTAGCTAACTCTGTACAAGATTTTGCAGAATCAACAAACCCTGCAGATTTAAGAGTAGCAAATTCTAACTTTGCTCAACCAGAACAAGTAACTTCTTTTGAAGTTGGATACAGAGGTAAATTAGATAAGTTTATAGTAGACGTTAGTGCATACTATAACTCTTACAAAGACTTCTTAGCTAATGAAACTGTAATCGCTCCTTTCTACGGAACAGTTGGAGATAACTCTTTATCTTTATTAGCTATTCAAAATGGAGATTATCAAGCTTATCAAACATACACTAACTCTGATGCTAACGTAAATTCTTACGGAACTGCATTAGGTGTAACAACTAAAGTCTTAAATGATTTTGACTTAGGATTTAACTATACATACGCAAAATTAGATTTTGATCAAGAAAATAATCCAGATTTTAGAACAAACTTCAATACTCCAGAACATAAAGTAAAAGCAACATTTGGTAACACAGAGTTATTTAAAAACTTTGGATTTAACCTTGCTTGGAGATGGAGTGATGCTTACTTCTGGGAAGCGTCGTTTGGTGATGGAGAAGTACCTGCATACCACACAATTGATGCGCAGATTAACTACAGAGTTCCAAGTTTAAAATCTACATTTAAGGCTGGAGCAACAAACCTGTTAGGAGATGAGTACTTTACAGCATTTGGTACTGGATTTATTGGATCTCAATACTACGTATCTTGGACTATTAATAACCTATAAAATTTATGAAAATGAACAAATTAAAATATATATGGATACTTGCTGCAGCTTTAGGCTTTACAGCTTGTAGTGATGACGATAGTAGCTCAGATGATGTATCTGGACCTCTTCCAGAATTAACAGCTGGAGATGCAAATTTTTCAACATACGTTTCTTTAGGTAACTCGCTTACTGCTGGTTTTGCAGACAATGCTTTATATAGAATATCTCAAGAAAACTCAATGCCTAATATATTATCTGGTCAATTCTCTTTAGTTGGTGGCGGTAACTTTAACCAACCACTAACAAATGATAATACTGGTGGGTTATTAATTAACGGTAGTCAACTTCCTGGTTTTGGTCCAAGATTAGCGTTTGATGGTAGTGGTCCAACTTCTATTACAAACTTAAACCCTATGGCTCAAACTACAACAGATATTGTTTTAAATAATCCAACTGGACCATTTAACAATATGGGTGTTCCAGGAGCAAAAAGTTTTCATCTATTAGCTCCAGGTTATGGTGATTTAAACGGTTTATTTGCAACACCTGCGACTGCAAATCCTTATTTTGTAAGAATGGCAAGTTCTCCTACAACATCTGTTATTGCAGATGCTATGGCACAATCACCAACGTTCTTTTCTTTATGGATAGGAAACAATGATGTTTTAGGTTATGCTTTATCTGGTGGAGAAAGTGATACTATGGCAGAAAACTATGACCCTATTACTGATCAAGCAACATTTGATTTTGCATATAACACTTTAGTGACAACCTTAACTTCTGGAGGTTCTCAAGGTGTAATTGCAAACATTCCAGATGTTACATCAATACCTCATTTCACAACAGTACCTTACAACCCTTTAAGTCCTGATAATCCTGATTTTGGTCCGCAAATACCAACGTTAAACTCAATTTTTGGAGCAATTAATCAAATATATGATGCTTTAGGAGAGTCTGAAAGAGCTATAGTTTTTTCTCAATCAGAGAATAGCCCTGTAGTTATTAAAGACGAAAGCTTAACAGATATTTCTGCTCAAATAAGCGGAGCGCTTATGGCTAGTCCAACATTTCCTGCTTTTATCGCACAATTTGGGCTTCCTGCTCAAGCAGCTCCTTTAGTAGCAAACCTTTTAGGAAACACTTATGGTCAAACAAGACAAGCAACAGCTGCAGATTTATTTGTTTTACCAAGTAGTAGTGTAATAGGAACTGTTAACACGGATTATGCTGCTGGATTAGTAGCGCAAGGATTACCGCCAGCACTAGCTGGACAATTCTCTGCTGAAGGTATTACTAAACCTTTAGATGACAAATGGGTTTTAATTCCTTCAGAACAATCAGAAATAGCATCTGCTACTGCTGCATTTAATTCGACAATAGAAAACGCTGCTAATAACGCAGGTTTAGCATTTGTTGACGCTAATACGTTATTAAATCAATTAGCTAATGGTGGTATTTCTTCTGGAGATTATTTATTAACAGCAAGTTTAGTTACTGGTGGTGCATTTTCTTTAGATGGTGTTCATCCAAACTCTAGAGGTTACGCTTTAATTGCAAACGAATTCTTAAAAGCTATAGATGCTACATATGGCTCTAACTTTGAAGCTTCAGGAAACCTAGTAAATATAGGTAACTACAATACAACATATTCTGCTGGATTAAACTAAATTAGCAGTAAAATTTAAATTTATAAAACACCTTCATACAGAAGGTGTTTTTTTATATTCAAAATAAGAAAAAAGACCTTTTATTTTAAATAAAAACACCTATCTTTGCACGCGAAAACAGAAATAGTTTTCATTCAATTAAATACCATAATATTAAACAGATAAGTAATGTCAAAAGTTACAGGTAAAGTTGCACAAATAGTTGGTCCAGTTATCGATGTAGAATTCGGAGCCGGTACTGAACTACCAAAAATTTACGATTCATTAGAAATTAATAAGGCTGACGGCTCTAAGTTAGTACTAGAAGTACAATCTCACATTGGTGAAGATACTGTACGTACTATCGCTATGGACTCATCAGATGGTTTAAGTAGAGGAACAGAAGTTGTTGCAACTGGCGCTCCTATCCAAATGCCAATTGGTGGTGATGTTTACGGACGTTTATTTAACGTTATTGGAGATGCTATTGATGGTTTAGGAGACTTACCTAAAGCAGGAGAAGCTGGTTTACCAATTCACCGTCAAGCACCAAAATTTGAAGACTTATCTACTTCTACTGAAGTTTTATTTACAGGTATTAAAGTAATTGACTTAATTGAGCCTTACGCAAAAGGAGGTAAGATTGGATTATTTGGTGGTGCCGGAGTAGGTAAAACTGTATTAATCCAGGAGTTAATTAATAACATTGCTAAGGGTCACGGTGGACTTTCAGTATTTGCTGGAGTTGGAGAAAGAACTCGTGAAGGAAATGACCTTTTAAGAGAGATGTTAGAGTCAGGAATTATTAAGTATGGTGACGACTTTATGCATTCTATGGAAGAAGGCGGATGGGATCTTCAAAAAGTTGATAAAGCAGCTATGAAAGACTCTAAAGCAACTTTCGTTTTTGGACAAATGAACGAACCACCAGGAGCACGTGCGCGTGTTGCCTTATCTGGTTTAACAATAGCAGAATACTTCCGTGATGGCGCTGGAGATGGACAAGGAAAAGACGTACTTTTCTTCGTAGATAACATCTTCCGTTTTACACAAGCAGGATCTGAGGTATCTGCACTTTTAGGACGTATGCCTTCTGCGGTAGGTTACCAACCAACATTAGCTACAGAAATGGGTGCAATGCAAGAGCGTATTACATCTACTAAAAAAGGATCTATTACATCTGTACAAGCGGTTTACGTACCTGCGGATGATTTAACGGATCCAGCACCAGCAACTACGTTTGCTCACTTAGATGCAACTACAGTATTATCTCGTAAAATTGCCGAGTTAGGTATTTATCCTGCGGTAGACCCGTTAGATTCTACTTCAAGAATTTTAACTGCAGATATCTTAGGAAACGATCACTACGCTTGTGCACAAAGAGTTAAAGAGTTATTACAACGTTATAAAGAATTACAAGACATTATTGCTATCCTTGGTATGGAAGAATTATCTGAAGAAGATAAAATGGCTGTAGGTAGAGCACGTCGTGTACAACGTTTCTTATCTCAACCTTTCCACGTAGCAGAGCAATTTACTGGTATCCCTGGAGTATTAGTAGACATTAAAGATACTATTAAAGGATTTAACATGATTATGGATGGTGAATTAGATCACTTACCAGAAGCAGCGTTTAACCTTAAAGGAACAATTGAAGAAGCTATAGAAGCTGGAGAAAAAATGTTAGCTGAAGCGTAAACTAGTAATGAGATATAAGATATTAGTAGTGAGAACTTCTAATTACTCAATACTCAATACTCAATAAAAAAAATATGTATTTAGAAATTGTATCACCAGAAGCTACTTTATTTAGCGGAGAAGTAACCAGCGTTGTTGTACCTGGTGTAAATGGAGATTTTGAAATGTTAAACAATCACGCTCCTGTTGTCTCTATATTAAAAGAAGGTAACGTTAAAATTACTGGTAATATAGAGTTAGATGAAGCTGTTCAAGATCGTTTTACTAAAGGCGATAAAAACACTACTTTACTAAAAATAAATTCTGGTACAATCGAAATGAAAGATAACAAAGTGATTGTTTTAGCAGATTAATAAAACATTACTTTTACAATTAAAAAACGCGAAGCAAATGCTTCGCGTTTTTTGTTTTATACTTTTTTAATAACGTTGGTTACAATACCCCAAATTAAAAAATTATTATCTTCTGTAATCTTAATGATAGGATAATTTGGGTTTTCTGGTTGTAACCAAACTTCTTCTTTTTCTACCCGTAGACGTTTTACTGTAAACTCGCCATCTAAAAAACAAACTGCTATTTTATTGTTTGCTGGCTCTAAACTACGGTCTATAACTAACAAATCATTATCGTCTAATCCGGCACCTATCATAGACTGACCGCTTACACGTGCATAAAAAGTAGCTTCTTTGTTTTTTACTAACGTCTCGTCTAATGATAGACGTTCTTCTTTAAAATCTTCTGCTGGCGATGGAAATCCTGCCGAAATACCTGCATCAAAAAAATGAGCTCCGG
This sequence comes from Mesoflavibacter sp., assembly GCF_964226795.1. Classification (NCBI taxonomy): domain Bacteria; kingdom Pseudomonadati; phylum Bacteroidota; class Flavobacteriia; order Flavobacteriales; family Flavobacteriaceae; genus Mesoflavibacter; species Mesoflavibacter sp. The sequence continues at coordinate 88,255 of NZ_CAXQQP010000005.1, read as the reverse complement.
ATTGTGCTGTTGCATCTGGTATGTAAAAGGTTAAACTTCCTGATTTGTGCTTGATCATAGTTAAGTCTTTTTGTTAGCAAATAGTTGCGTTAGGGATTGTAGCATTGTTGGAGCGCCTTGCAAAGCGCGACTGCGAAAAGCCCGACCCAATAGGGTAACGCCCAAATTATATGTTATGTTTTTATTTTTTTATTATAATGGTTATTTAACTTTTATAATATCGTTTATATTGGTTGTATACCTAGGCGATAATCGTTCTTGACGCATCTTCCAGGTACGTTCTAGGTCTTGACTTGCTAATTTAATTTTATTTGTGTGATATTTTAAATTTATTTGATCTATTGTTTGCATTAGCGGTAAATGCTTTGGGTTTTCTTTTTCGAAAATATTGAGTTGATAATTGTTTGTAGGCACAAAACCTGTTATCATTACGCCTGCTTTTTTATATTCTATTCCTTTTTTAAAAATTTTAGTTACTGCATTAACCGCTGTATTACTAATTATTAAAGATGAATTGGTTGCATATGGTAAGTGCACTGCTCTGCTTTCTGAATGTTGTGCTTGTTCTTTTTTATGCTTATTACTTTTTAAAAATACAATTATGGTATGACAGCTAGAGTGTTGTTTACGTAACTTTTCTGCACAAGTTACTGCAAAGGTTGCTACACGCTCTTTTATATAACTTAAATCAGAATACGTGTAATCAAAACTACGTGTTGTGGCTATTACTTTTTTAGCTTGATCATATTCTTCTAAAGTTAATGTTGGTATGCCATTTAAATCGCGATGTAATCGTGCTTCTACTACAGAAAAATTAACTTTTATCCAATCTTCTGGCAAATTAGCAAAGTCTAGAGCTGTTTTGCATCCTTTGGCTTTTAATCGTTTTGATAATTGTCTTCCTATGCCCCAAACGTCTTCAATTTTTAGCCATTTTAATGCTTTTATACGCTTATCTTCGGTATCTATAACATAAGTCCCTTTAGTTTGTTTAGGGAATTTTCTTGCTATTTTATTAGCTACTTTACTTAATCCTTTTGTGGTTGCTATACCTACACAGGTTGGTATGCCTGTCCATTTTAAAACGCGTTGTCTTATTTGCTGTCCATAATCGTCTAAATCGTAATTTTCAAATCCTTTAAATTGCAAAAAGGATTCGTCTATACTATATACCTCAACATCTGGTGTAAACTGTTTTAAGATAGACATGACACGACTACTCATGTCACCGTATAGCGGATAATTAGATGAAAGTACGTGTATGTTATTAATTTTACAGAAGTTTTCCCATTTAAAAATTGGCGCGCCCATAGGCAAACCTAAATTTTTAGCCTCATCACTACGCGAAATCACACAACCATCATTATTGCTAAGTATAGCAACTGGTTTACCGTTAAGGTTTGGGTTAAATACGCGCTCACAAGAGGCATAAAAATTATTACAATCTACTAATGCAAACATATGTGTAAAATTACATAATATGTTTGAATTTATGCTGAGTTTTTTACCTTGAAGAATGTTAAAATTTAAATGAATAATAGTAACTTGTAACACTTTAATCCTTTTATCTACTAATTAATATAGATAATAAAATATGTCTCCAACCTTTAAAACCATAGCAAAATTTCAGTATTCTGCAGAAGCGCAGATTATAAAAGGTCGTTTAGAATCTGAAGGTATCGAAGTATTTTTAAGCGATCACTTAACTATAGATACAGATCCTTTGGTAAGCAACGCTATTGGTGGCGTTAAACTAAAAGTATTAGCTAAAGATGCTTTAAGAGCGCAACATATTTTAGAAACTATTAATAAATACTCGGTAGATGATAATGGCAACGCTATACATTGTCCTAATTGTAACAGTAGCAAAGTAGCTATGTTTTCTACTATTAAAGATTTTAAATCTTTCTTTTCTTTTATGATTGGTTTTTTATTTGGAACACTTCCCTTTTATGCTAAGGATAAGTATAGATGTGATGATTGTAAAACTGAATTTGATATTAAATAGATGAGTAAATACACCATTAGTTATATACAAAAAGTACCATTATGGCGAACTATTTTAGGCGTTGCAATAATAGTTTTTACCATTTTTAACTTAATAACATCAGGAAATATAGCTACAATCGTTCCTTTAGCTTTTAGCTATTTATTATTAAAAACTGAAGGCACAGAGATTGATTTAGAATCAAAAACCTACAGAAAAGTATTTTCAATTCTTGGTTTTAAAATTGGTAAGTGGCAATCAATTCCAGACATTGACTACGTTTCTGTTTTTGCAGCAACATTTAACACCAAAGTTTGGGTATCTACTGCTTCTACAAATATTTCTGAAAACAAATATGCTATTAATTTATTTTACGATACTAAAAATAAAATTGAAGCAACAACGGTATATCAAGAAAAAGAAGCTTTTGATATTGGTTTACATTTAGCTGATGCACTTGACGCAGACTTATTAGACGCTACCGAAACTAATGATTTTAAATGGATGAACAAAGATGCCTATCGTGAAAGAGGTGAATTTGTTTATGAATAAATTAAACTTTAACAGCATCAAAAGACTGTTTCAAAATTTTAACTACGGTTTCAATTTCATCTTCATTTAAGTGACCAAAACCTAATCGTATAGCACAAAGTGATTTGTTTTGATACAAAATGGTTTTTGGTAAAAATAAATTGTTAGCTTTTGCTTTTTCGGCTAATTGAAATAAAGATATATTAGAATTAAATTCTAACCATATTGCTAATCCACCATCAGGGATTTTCCAAGTAGCTTCACCTTTAAAATGAACAGTTAAACATTTGGACAAATAATCTCTGCGTTGTTTGTAAACCGTAACATTTTTCTTGATTAATCGGTTAATTTCACCTTCTGCAATAAGCTCAGATAACATTTGTTTTTGTATTAAATCGCCTTGTTTATCTAATAACTGAAGGTAATTATTAGCTTCTTTAATTACGTTTTGCGGCGCGATTAAAAACCCTATTTGAAAACTAGGAAAAAAAGATTGTCCTAAACGTCCTAGATAGATTACAACGCCTTCACTATCTGCACTTGCCATAGGTAACATTGCCGATCCATTTAATTGAAAATCGTAATCAAAATCGTCTTCAATTATAGCAAAATTATAAGCTTTAGCTAGTTGTAATAATTTAACACGCCTATCGGCAGACAACGTTACGGTTGTTGGGTATTGCCTATGCGCACAAACATAAACACATCTAATACTGTTTTTGGTAAAATGCTGTTCTATATAATCTACATCTATTCCGTTATGATCAACAGGTATTGTAATTAAATTTGCACCAGCTTGCTGAAAAATCATATTTGATTTATAAGGACTTAATTGCGCAACCAATACCACATCGTTTTTTTTAATAAGTAATTGAGATACGATATACAAACTCATTTCTGTACTTCGAGTACTTAAAATATTATGCGGCATTATGTAAAAACCGCGTGTTGCATTTAAATAATTACACAGTTGTTTATTAAATATAGAATAGAATTGATCTTGGGTTTGATTCCATTTAGACACTAAAGTTGGACGTTTCATAGACGCACTATACCAACGCGAAAATTGATGTGTTGGATGCAATCTTAAATCCGGTTGTCCATCGTTTAGCACATATGCACAATCAGAATTTTCTTCTGTAGATGCCAAATTAAATGAAGATTGAAATGAAAACCCTGCTGTTTCTGGATACGTCTTTAGTTTTTCTAATCCTTGTGCAGCGCCTTTAATTGCTGCTGTTTTCTTTTCGGGCATTAAAACAAAAGTACCTTTATTTGCAACTATATCTACCCAACCTTGTGATGCTAATTCGTCATAAACTGCAACTGCAGTATTACGATTTATATCAAGCAGTCCGCTAAATTTTCTAGTTCCTGGCAACTTCGTTCCTTCGGTTAAATAACCACGTTGTATGGCATTAATAACTTGTTGAGCAATTTGAATGTACTTGGGCGAAACAGATGTATTATCTAAAGTTACTAATGTTAATAATATGTCTTCAGCCGGACTATTCATTGTTTTAAAACTGGACTAGTTTACTAATCCGGAAAGTTACGAATTTTGCACCTTCAAAAATCACATAAAAAATTTATTATGAAATTGACTCGTTTTTTTATCGGGCTAAGCGTTTTAACAACAAGTTTACAAGCGCAAGATTTACAAAAAGAACAACAATTAGACTCGGTTGTTATCTCTTCTACTAGAATAGATTTACCGTTTAAAGAAAATTCAAGAACTATTACTATAGTTTCTTCTTCAGATATAAAAAATAGCGCAGCTACCAATGTTGCCGATGTATTACAACAATTTGCAGGCGTAGATATAAGACGTCGTGGTACTGCTGGTAGCCAAGCAGATTTACATATTCGTGGTGGCGGATTTGACCAAACTTTACTACTTATTGATGGTATAAAAATGGACGATGCGCAAACAGGACATCACACCATGAATGCCGCTTTACCGTTAGAAGTTATAGAACGTATAGAGATTATTAAAGGTCCAGCAGCACGTGTTTTTGGACAAAACGCTTTTACTGGCGCTGTAAATATTGTAACTAAAAATAGTTTAAAAAATACGGTATCTGCAAAATTAGAAACAGGTAGTTTTGGACAATTAAATGCAGGTGTAACGGTTGGTGCAGATTTAGAAAACTCGTCACACATTGTACACATAGATAAAATGACTTCTGAAGGTTATCGCTATAACACAGATTACGATAACAGCAATTATTTTGTAAAAAGTGTTTTTAATAAGAAGAAAAAAGCGATTGAAATGATTGCAACATTTCAAGAGCGAAAATTTGGAGCTAACGGTTTTTACGCTCGCGAAAGTGCAATAGATCAATACGAAGAAACACAAAATAGTTTATTAGCATTTTCAACATCTTTTAAAACCGAAAATCTAACCATAAAACCACGTGTATATTGGAAGCGTAATCAAGATGAATACATTTACATACGTAACAATCCAACAGTCTACAGAAATCTTCATATTTCTGATAAAATAGGAACTGAAGTCAATGCGTCTTACAAGTCTAGTTTAGGTGTTACTGGCTTTGGTGTAGATTTATCTAAGGTTTATTTAAGAAGTAATAATTTAGGTAACAGACAGCGTTTTATGTCTACTTTATTTTTAGAACATAGATTTAAATTATTAGATGAAAATCTAGATATTACACCTGGTGTTGCTGTAACTTATTTTTCAGATTTTAAGTTTTATGCATTTCCTGGATTAGATCTTGGTTACCGTTTAAATAATAACTTAAAAGTCTATGGAAACATTGGTTATACTTACAGAATACCAACATATACAGACTTATATTATAGTGACCCAAGTACTCTTGGTAACGAAAATTTAGAAGTAGAAGAAGCTTTTTCTCAAGAAATAGGACTTAAATATTTGTCGTCTAAATTTTCAGTATCTGCAGCAGTTTATAATAGAGATGCTAAAAACTTAATTGACTTCGTAAGACCAAATACTTCAATTTCATTTTTTGAGGCTACGAACATTGCAGAAGTAAACACAAAAGGATTTGAGGTTGATGCGCAATATCATTTCAGCTTAAATAATTATAAGCAAACTTTTGCTGTAGGTTATAACTTTATGGAAGATAACATTTTAGATCAAAATAAAGATTTATCGCGTTATTCTTTAAACACCTTAAAACATCAATTTACATCGCGTTTAAGCACACAGTTATTTAAAAACATCACTCAAAATATTGTTTATAAGCACGCTGAGCGTACTACAGGAGACAGCTATAACGTATGGGATGCGTCTTTAGAAGCTAGATTAAAACAATTTACGCTTACCGCAACTGCAAGTAATATTTTTAATGCCGATTATATAGAAGCTGGCTTTGTACCAATGCCTCCAAGCAATGTTTTATTTGGTCTTAGATATAATTTTAACTAAGCTATAACTATAGCCTAGTTATTATTTGGTAACGTTTTATTAACTTTGCTCTCTAAATTTTTAATTTTTGAAATTAAATCTTCAAGACATACCAAGGGTTAAAACGATAACCAAAGAAGACTTTATAAAAAACTACTTCAAACCTCAAAAACCAGTGGTTATAGAAGAGTTTATTACAGATTGGCCTGCTTATTCTAAATGGAGTTTAGATTACATTAAAGAGATTGCTGGAGACAAAACTGTACCTCTTTATGATGATAGACCAGTAGATTATAAAGATGGTTTTAATGAGCCACATGCAAAAATGAAAATGAGCGAATATGTAGATTTGCTTAAACGCGAACCTACAAAATATCGTATTTTTCTGTGGAATGTTTTAAAAGAAGTCCCGCAATTGCAAAAGGATTTTAAGTTTCCTGATTTTGGATTACGTTTAATGAAAGGCTTACCAATGCTATTTTTTGGTGGTCGTGATAGCTATACGTTTATGCACTATGACATAGATTTAGCTAACATTTTTCACTTTCATTTTGAAGGAAAAAAACAATGTATTTTGTTTGACCAAAAACAGAATAAGCATTTATATAAAATACCACATTCTTTAATTACAAGAGAAGATATAGATTTTGCTAATCCAGATTTTAACAAATGGCCAGCCTTAAAAAATGCAAAAGGTTGGGTTTGTAATTTAAATCATGGTGAAGTCTTATACATGCCAGAAGGTTATTGGCACTACATGCGCTATTTAACACCTGGTTTTTCTATGAGTTTACGCGCTATTGCACGAAACCCAAAAAACTTAGGAAAAGCCATATATAACGTATTTATTATGCGAAGCATAGATAATGTTATGCGCAGAATTAAAGGTCAAAAATGGATAGATTGGAAAAACCAACAAGCCATTACAAACACAAATAAATATTTAACTAAATCTTAAAAATGAAAAAAGGATTATTAATACTTGCTTGTTTAATTACAAGTCTAGTAACTGCTCAAACTTTTGAAGGAAAAGGCGACCAAAAATTACAGATAGGTGCAAACTTTCAAGATAATGTAAACGGAATTGTACTAACTTACGATTATGGTTTAGGCGAAAACATTTCGGTTGGAATAGTTGGTGGTTATGCACTTAATTTAAACAATGGTTTAAACGCAGATTTTGAAGATAGAATAGACTTAAAGGCACGTTTTAATGCTAACTTAGGTAATGTAATTAACATTAGTGATAACTTTGATGTATATCCTGGAATTAGCTTAAGCTTAAAGAATTTTGGCGGACACCTTGGTATGCGTTATTTCTTCTCTGATGGTTTTGGATTATTTACAGAATTTGGTACTACTTTTGCCAAATATAACTCGGATGCCTTAACACCTGCAGAAAAAATAAACAATCAATTTAATGCTAATATTGGAGCTGTATTTAATTTATAGACCAATAAATCATAAAAAGAAAAGCCTTTCTCTGTTTAAGTTGAAAGGCTTTTTTTTATGGAATTAACTCGTTTACTTTATCATACACTAAATGTGTTTCCCAACCACGATAAAGCAGATAATCTATTAGTTTTTTCTTCTTTTTAAACTTATCAGGTTCTTTAATAGATTCTAGTTTCTTTTCTGCTAACTGATTAAAGGTTTTATAGTAATCACTTTCATCAATTGTTTTTATAGCTGCACTAATATTATAACTAGAAATATCTTTTCGTTTCAACTCTAATTTTAAGCGTTGTTTTCCCCACTTTTTTATATTGAATTTACCACTTACAAAAGCTTTTGCATAGCGCTCTTCATTTAAAAAATTATGTTCTAATAAATGGACTACAATATGGTCTCTAACCTCAGGTATCATTTGCATTTGTATCAATTTTTGAGTCACTTCTTTATGGCAACGTTCTTGGTACGCACAATAATGCTCTAGTTTTTTTATGGCTTCTTCTAATGTGTAAGAGTTATTCATCTATCATTTATAGTTCACTAAATTAAATAAATATTAAAAAAAGAGCACACAATATTATGTAATGATTAAATATAACTATAAATCATTGCAATTCATCGAAATAGAAATTAATCCCTTAAGAATTTTCCTATATTTCAGACTAATTAATAGTCAAAAAATACAACATGAATAAATTTCTCCTCTCTTTAATGGCATTGCTATGCCTTAATTTTTCGTTTGGGCAATGTTTAACAGATGATTTTAATTCGGGATATGGAAATTGGTCTAATGGTTCTGGCACTTATCAAAATACAACAGCAGGTCTTACGGGAAATGGAACAGGATTCAACGACACAAATGATGACATTATCACAACAACATTTGTAACAAATCCTCAAACAATAACTTTCTGGTTATCAAGATCTAGTTCGACTGCTAATAAAACTTTAAGTGTTGAGTATTCAACTTCTAACACAGGACCTTGGACAACTGTTAGAGATATTCTTGTTGGGGAAGTAACAACTACTCATCAATTATTTACTACAAGCTTAAACTTAACCGGAGACTACTATTTAAGAATAGTTATGTCCCAACGTTCAGGTGGATCTTATTATTTAGATGATGTAGAAGTTACTTGTGGAAGCGTTACTCCACCAGACATCATATTAAACTCCGCAAATCCTGCAACTGCTGCCACAAATATTATTCAAGCTGCAGACGACACTCCAATTTATGCATTTGATTTATCAGTATCTACAGCTAATGCAACATTAACAGATGTATCTTTTACAACATCGGGGTCATATGCTGCTTCAAACATTACTAATTTTAAATTATACTACTCTGCAGATGCAACTTTTAATGCAGGAACAGACACTTTACTTGATAATATAACTGCAACATTAGGACCAGGCACACATACGTTTACTGGATTTAGCCAATTAATATCTAATGGAAGTACTGGTTATTTATTTATAACTACAGATATACCATGTACTTCTACCAATGGTAACACGATACAAGTAAGTGCTTTATTAACTACAGATTTAACGTTTGTTTCTGCTGGAAGTGTAACAGGAACAGCTTACGATAGTGATACACATACTATACAAACTGCAACACCAAGTAACGTTACTGGCTTATCAACTTCTTTATGTGAAAATAATACTACAACTGTAGATTGGACTTTACCATCAGATTGTTACGATAATATTTTAGTATTTGCAACAGACTCATCTTTTTCTACAGCTACACCAACTGGTAATGGTGGTGCATATACAGCTAGCACAACTTTTGGAGCAGGAACAGCTTTTGATGGTGGATTTTGTGTTTACAAAGGAACAGGAACTACTGAAACCATAATAGCTTTAACAAACGACACTACTTATACTTATAAAATTTTTACAAGAAATGACTTAGAATGGTCTAATGGTGTAGAAGTTTCTTGTACACCTGTATTTGCTTATTGCAATGTATCTGGTGATACATCTTTTGGTACATCTATCACTAGGGTAAGTTTTTCAGATTTAGATTATAGCTCTGGCACAGGAAGTGGATATGATGACTTTACCACTGAAATAGCAAATGTAAATCAAGCAACACCATATAATCTATCTATTAACTTAGATACAGCAGGAAATTATACTGTACATGCTTTTGTTTGGATTGATTGGAATCAAGATGGCGATTTTAACGACCTAAATGAAGAATACGACCTAGGTGATGCAACAAATGTAATTGATGGCGCAACTTCTGTAAGTCCATTAACTATTACTATACCTGCAACTGCTTCTTTAGGGCAAACTAGAATGCGTGTAGCTTGTAGATATGACGTAAACCCTTCAGGACCTTGTGACGGAAGTGATGACGGTGAAATTGAAGATTACACTATTGAAGTAATAAATGCTTGTATCCCTACACACACAATAAGTAGTTTTATGCCTACTTCTGGTCCAGAAGAAAGTATTATCACAATTACAGGTACTGGATTTACAACTTCTTCTACAGTAAATTTTAATGGAACAAACGCTACAATTATTAGTCAAAATGCTACTCAATTAGTAGTTGAAGTGCCATCTGGAGCAACTACTGGAGCTATCACAATTACCGAAAGCAGTTGTCCTGTTAATTCTGCAACAGATTTTACCGTAATTGATACAACAGGTACTTGCTCTAGTGGAACAAGTTTTACAGACTTAATCATTACAGAAGTTTATGATTCTGATGGTGGAAATGGTTGGTACATGGAATTATACAACCCAACAGGAACAGCAATAAATTTAGATGCTACAGGAACTGATTTTGAAATTGAACGTTATGGAGATATTGGAGATGCTTTACCTTCAAGAACTATAGATTTAACTGGTACAGTTGCTGCACATTCTGTCTTTACATTACGAATAGGAAGCTCTACGCCTAATCCATGTTCTTCTATTTCGTTTGATTTTACAGAGTTGAATGCCGGTATCAATGAAAATGATGAAATTAGATTAACCAAAAATGGCTCACAGCATGACGTAGTACACTGCCCTAATACAATTGGATATTCAATCTTAAGAAACATAACAGGAAGTGGTCCATCAACAACCTTTACAGCTGGTGATTGGACGACAAATTTAACTGAAAGTTGTACAGATTTAGGAGTATTTACATTACCTACTAGCCTACCTACAGCTTCATCAATAAGCGACATATCTGGATGTACCGGTGCAACCTTTAGCTTTACAGCAACTGCTGGCAATTCTGGTACTTTAACTTATGCTTGGTATTATAATGATGGTGTTTCTCCAACATGGTCTACTGTAACAAACACTAGCTTTTTACCTGGTACTGTAACTGGAGAAAATTCAAACTCATTAACAATTGACGGTTTTGATTTAAATGGTTATCAATTTTATGCAGAAGTTACTGAAGATGGTACATGTTCTCAAGCAACAAATACAGCTCAAGTTAGCATGATTACTACAACTTGGTCTGCTGGGTCATGGGATAATGGTATTCCTAATCTTACCACAACAGCAATTATCAACGACACATACAATACAACTTCAAATGGAAATATAGAAGCATGTAGTCTTTATATCAATCCATCTTATGCATTAACTGTTGGTGCAAATAGTTACGTGAAAGTTCAAAATAGCATATACAATAATGGTACATTATTAGTGCAAAACGAAGGATCTGTCATTCAAATAGACAATTCTGGTATTTATGACGATTCAGGTAGTGTTGCCTCAAACCCAACAACTGTAGAAAAGTTAACCGCAGTATTAGACGCATGGTACGAGTACACCTACTGGAGTAGTCCAGTGACTAATGAAACTATAGGAAGTGCATTATTCCCATCAAGTCCGTATAGAAGATTTAGTTTTAACGCAGGTAATTTTGTAGACTCTACTTACGAGACTAACAATAACAATGCTACAGTTGTTGGTGCAGGAGTAGATGATATTGATGACGATGCTAACGACTGGCAACTTAGAGCTGCTGGAGATTTAATGACACCTGGTGTTGGTTATGCTGCAACACACTCGCCAGCTGCATACACTACAGCAACAAATTATAACTATTCTTTTAGAGGTCCATTAAATACTGGAATTATTTCTGTTCCTGTAGAAAGAAATGATACCGAAACAGGCGATACCAATTGGAATTTAATTGGTAATCCTTACCCATCTGCTATTGATGCAACATTATTTTTTAATGAAAATAATTACAGTGCAAACCCTTCAACAGGTACTTTAGATGGTGCCATATATTTATGGTCACATTCTACGCCTCCATCGGTAACTAATAACGGTAATCAACAAATTAATTTTGATCTTAACGATTATATTACACTTAACTACACTGGTTCTTCAGTAAGCGGAGTAACAAACTACATAGCATCTGGACAAGGATTTTTTGTTACATATTCTGATGCTGCTCCATCATCAAACGGAACAGTAACGTTTAACAATAGTATGCGTGTTGACGGAAATAACAATCAGTTTTTTAGAACTAGTAATGTTAACGCAAGCACTAATACTTCTGAAAATAAATTATGGCTAAAATTAACCAACGACTTTGGCTTAAAAGATAATATTATGATTGGTTACGTTAATGGCGCAACAACTGCAAACGATGGTGCTGCTTATGATGCAAAAACTAACGGAGCATATACAAAAACAATGACTTTTTACTCTTTAATCCCTGGTGACACAGAAAAATTAAGTGTACAAGGTAAAGCCATTTCCGATTTAAATATTAACGAAACTATATATATTGGTTTTCTAAACAAGATAGATATCCCAACAGTTTACACTATAAGCATTGATAATTTTGAAGGAGACTTTTTAGCAAACAATACTGCTTACATAAAAGATAATTTATTAAACACGTATCATGATTTATCCGCGAGTGCTTATTCGTTTACTTCAGAAGTTGGTGAATTTAACGACCGTTTTGAAATTGTATTTACAAACCCAACGTTAAGTATTGACCAGTTTACTTTAAATGAAATTAACACAACAATCATTTCATTACCTAATGATGACGTTAAATTTATAGCTCCTAAAAACCTAAGCATTAACTCTGTTACTATTTATGATAATTTAGGAAGAAAAGTAATTAATCTAAAAGGAAGTGAACAAACAGAAACCTATCACTTAAACACATTAAGTCAATCTGTTTACTTAGCCGAGATAGAACTTTCTAACAAGCAAAAAATCATTAAAAAGTTTATCAAAAACTAAAAAAAATGTTTTTTATCGCTAAAAACTTAAGCTTCAACTAATAAAGTTGAAGCTTTTTGTTTTAAAATAATTTATGAAATATTTTTAGCATGCTATTAATTATATATCATTAAGATGAAAAAATTTACGCTATTAATATTTTTACTAATTAACCATTTATCTTTTACTCAAATAACTGCTTGGGATACAAATGGTCTTTCAGGAAATGAAGTAACCTTTAATGCTACAACACAAGATACTAACTTAAACGTAAGTACTTTAAGTAGAGGAAGTGGTATTAGCCCTAGTAATTTAGCAGATGCATTTTCTTCAAATAATTTTACTTTAAGCAACTCTCAAGCATTAGCAATTGCTAACGATGATTATTTACAATTTAATATTTCTGCTGTTTCTGGATATAAACTTTCTTTAAGTTCTTTAGATGTCAACTTTAGAAGATCTAATACAGGTCCAGATAATTTTTTATGGAGATATAGCTTAGATGGAACAAACTTTATAGATATAGGTTCTTCTTTTGTATATAATCTAAGCCCTACAAATGGAACTGCACAAACACAAATAGATTTATCAGTAATACCTGAGTTACAAAATGTGTTTAATACAACTATTACATTTAGATTATATGCTTGGGGCGCAACAGGATCAACAGGTTCATTTTCAATTGGGAGATTATCAGGTAATGATTTAGAAATAAATGGACTAGTAGAAACACTATGTGCATCTACTGTAACATGGGACGGTATTAGCTGGTCTCCATCTGCACCAGATAGTTCAACCAACGCTATACTTACCGCTAATTACAATACTAATATAGCTGGTCAGACAAGTTTTTCTGCTTGTAGTTTAACACTAAATTCTGGAATAGAATTAACCATAGCACAAAATACATACGTTGAAGTAAACAATAATGTTACAAACAACGGTAGGATTAATATCCAAAATGAAGGATCTTTTGTTCAAGTAGAAGACACTGCAGTATACGATGATTCTGGAAGCTCCTTTCCAGAAGCTGCTGTCGTTGATAAAGAAACAGCACATTTAGAAAACTGGTATGAATACACATATTGGAGTAGTCCTGTTGCTAATGAAACTTTTGGCAATGCTTTATTTCAGTCTAGTCCTTATAGAAGGTTTCAGTTTAATGCTGCTAATTTTAGAGACTCTCAATTCGAAACATTTAATGATAATATACTTGTAAATGGAGCTGGTGTAGATGATATAGATGATAATGGTGATGATTGGTTTTTAAAATCTTCTGGAGATATCATGACTCCTGGTGTTGGTTATGCTGCAACACATTCTATCTCTTCGTTTATTTTTGGACCTAATAATTATATATACACTTTTAGAGGAACTTTAAATAATGGAGATATAACTGTTCCTATCGAAAGAAACGATGCTGAAACAGCTGATAATAACTGGAACCTTATAGGCAACCCTTATCCTTCTGCTATTGATGTAGATCTATTTTTTACTGAAAATAATTTAACATCAAACCCAACAGACGGAAAATTAACTGGTACAATCTATTTATGGTCACAAAATACCGCGCCAACAATTACTTCTAATGGTAATCAACCATTAAACTTTTCTAACAGTGATTATGCTACAATTAATGGCACCATGGAAACTGTTGGTGGTGATGGTATTACCCCAAACAGATATATCCCTTCTGGTCAAGGCTTTTTTGTATTATACGATGACGCTGCAGCTTCTGCTACAGGTACTGTAAAATTCACTAATTCTATGAGAGTTTCTGGAAACAATAATCAATTTTTCAGAGTTTCTTCAACAAATAATCCTAATAAAATCTGGTTACGTTTAACTTCAGATATTGGATTAAATAATCAAATAGGTATTGGTTATGTAGAAGGAGCAACATCTCAGAATGATGGTGGTTTTTATGATGCTAAAAAAACAGGTGCTGTGATGAATAGTTTAGCATTTTATTCCGTGATTCCTGGAGATAACAACAAGTTTGTTATCCAAGGTAAAGCAACTTCAGATTTGAATATAGATGAAGTTATTCCTCTAGGTTTTCTTACTAATATAGATGTAGCAACAATTTACACTATTTCAATTGACAATTTGGAAGGTGATTTTTTATCTAGCAACCCTATTTATCTTAAAGACAATTTAACCTCTACAATTCACGATTTAACTACAAGTGATTACAACTTTACTTCTAATGTTGGCGAGTTTAACAATCGCTTTGAGATTGTTTTCAACAATGCTAGTTTGGGTATTGATAATAAAGAAACAACTTTAAACAACCTTTCTATTATTGAGCTAGAAAATGACAATGTAATGTTTAAAGTCGGTCATAATCTTAAGATTAAAACGATTGAAATATTTGACACTTTAGGGAAGTTAATATACTCTTTTAAAGGTGATAATTACTCTGAAATTTACAATTTGAAAAATCTAAATGAAAATCTTTACATAGCTAAAGTTACATTAAACAATGGGCAAACCATAACTAAAAAGACTATAAAAAAATAAAGGCAATGTGTAAATGCTAATCCTTAAAACCAGTATTAACTAATTTTGTTAATGCTGGTTTTTTTATAGACTATATGTTAATGAAACAATTAAATTTCTTCCTGGTGCAGCAATACCAGACGAGTATGTTTTATAACGTTGGTCTGTTATATTCTCTAAAGTTGCTGTAACTGTTGTATCTTCTGCTAATTGATATTGAGTCCTAAGATTTAAGGTATACCAAGATGGGGAATAAGGGTTACCGTTTTCATCTAAAGCATAAATGTAATCTTTCTCTGTTTCTGAAGGTGCCAATTGAGTAAAAGATAATTTGTTATTATAATTTACAAAGCCATCTAATTTAAACTTATCAGATTGCCACATTAGATGTGTATCGCCAAAGTTTGGTGCTACGTGTCTTACTGGTACTTCTACACCATCTGTTTCTTCTGTACCACCAATAAAATTATATCTTGATGTTAACTTAAGTTGGTCACTAATATTCCATAAAGCAGCAAATTCAAAACCATATAT
This sequence comes from Mesoflavibacter sp., assembly GCF_964226795.1. NCBI lineage: Bacteria > Pseudomonadati > Bacteroidota > Flavobacteriia > Flavobacteriales > Flavobacteriaceae > Mesoflavibacter > Mesoflavibacter sp. The sequence continues at coordinate 72,641 of NZ_CAXQQP010000005.1, read as the reverse complement.
CCAAGATTTTGATGCATTTTGTATAGACTGTACATTACTTAATTCGTTATTATAAATAATTTCAGTTTCTCCATTAAGGTCTCCGTCTCTTCTAACTAAAGCATTATCTAAATAGGTATAGTATGTTGCTAAATCAAACACTACCTTTTTATTAAAATTAAGTTTTAAACCTAACTCTCCATTGTATGCATACTCTGGTTTTAAATTATTATTTGGTACAACTACAGATCCTGGTTCTGAGTCAAAAACCTTACCAACATCATCAATATTTGGTGCTCTAAATGCTGTAGAGAGATTAAGTTTCCATTGTAAAATATCATTGGGTAACCATGTGATTCCTGTTGATGCTGTTAAAGCATCTGCATTGATCTTAGATTGATCAAATGGTAAATTTAAGTATTGATTATTATCAGTAAAATCTGCACTTTGTGTTACGTTATTATATCTTAAACCAGATTGTAATACAAACTTTTCGTTTGGCTTATATTTAAAATTAGCATATATAGCTGCACTATTCCATGTGGCTCCATCAGGATATCTTGACACAGTGTTTTCTGTTGTGTTATCTTCAATATTCTCTGTATATCCAATAGAATTGACTTTATTGAAAACATACTCAAAACCATAAAAAAGACTAGATTTTTTGCTTAGATCTTTTTCTAAATCTAAGTTAAAAGACAAAGCATTAACAGACTCTTCATGTATATTCCTAATTATATCTTCAAAATCTCTATCTATTCTACTTTCTTCAAAATTTTGATATGCAAATGTTGCTTTTATATTATCATAAAATGTAGCCTTACTACTTGTCTTTGTTACTTTTAAATTAGACATAAACCAACGTTGTGGCCCATAATTCCATTCTGCTGAACGCAAATTATCACCTCTATATCTAATTAATCTGTCATATCTTGGATAATCGGAAGTTGTCGTGTAAAATAATCCTAAATCAAAATCTAAGTTATCTTTTGGTTTGTATGCTACTTTTTGCATTAAATTGATTTGGTTGTAACCAGTAAATTTTTGAATTTTTGGATTATTGTTTTCAATAATTACATCTTGATTATTTTCTGTCACGACGTATTCGGGTCTTAAATACTCTGTTGGTCCATGACTACCCATACGCAAATCGTTAAAATCTGTATATGTAACATTAGTTAAGAATCCCCACTTTTTTAGACCTAAATTTACATCTAGGTGTGCAGTTTTTTCTTGATTTGCTGTAGCATATCTAAGCATTACATTACTATCTACAATTAAACTATCTGTGTAAGAAAGCTTAGGACTTTTAGTATAAAAACTCATTACGCCACCAATAGCATCGCTACCATAAATAGTTGAACCTGCACCAAGAATAACTTCAGTTTTTTCTATGGAAAGTGGATCTATAGAAATTACATTTTGAAGATTACCACCTCTAAAAATTGCGTTGTTCATCCTTACTCCATCAATACTAATTAATAATCTATTTGTAGAAAAACCACGTATCATTGGGCTACCACCACCTAACTGACTTTTCTGTATATAAACTTTACCTGTGTTTTCTAATAAATCTGCGCTAGTTTGTGGATTATTAAACTTTATTTGATCGGCGTTTACTATAGCTATGCTTTTAGGGATTTCTCGTTTATTTTGCTTAAAATTTGATGCAGATATTATAACCTCATCCAAACCTAATTGATTACTCTCTAGATAAATATAATCGGTATTAATATTTTCTTTTTTTAAAGATTTTAAATTGAAAGAAATATGTTGAAAAAAGATCAATTCTGTATCTAAAAACTTATCTAGATTAACTAAGCCATCTTCGTCTGTAACTTCTGTTGTAGTTTGATTTTTATTAAAAACAGCAACACCTGGTATTGGTGTTTTGGTTGTTTTATCTACAACTTTTACTGACTGCGCATAGGCATTTGCAAAAAAACAGAATATGAAAATGTACGTTATCTTTTTAATTAAATACATCATTTAAGATTTGTAAAGATTTAGGTTGATTAAAATTGGTTAAGTGCAAATCAAAATACTGCAACAACATTTTTAAAAACTGCTGTCTTTGTTTTGAGTTGATTTTTATTTGATTTAACGCATCAAAATCTGTGCCTAGAAGCTGTTTTAAGAGTGTTAAATTTTCTCCAGAAATACAGTGCTTTGAATTGTTTATGTATTGAAATTGACCTTCTAAAAGATTAAAAAAATCTGCATCAACTTCAGAATCATCAGGATAAAAACCTAGATACTTCGTTAATTCTAAAAGAAATAATAGATGAGCGTTAGATATTTGACTACTTTCATCTAACCACATAAAAGAGGTCTCTAAATAATTAAACAATGGTGTGTTTTGCTCTTCTTCTTTAAGTGCTTGAGATAAGATTTCGGCTAAAAACATTGCAATAGCGCTTTTAACAATATTGGTATGCAAACTACTATATAGAAAGCTTGTTTTTAAATCTTTTATATACTGTAAAGACCTATTATCTTTATGGTCTGTTTCTAATTCTAATAAAGATAATGGTTGAAAATAGGCTGTTTTCTTATTATTCTTTTTAGACTTTAAAACACCTTTTAAAATATAACTGACTATACCATGATTATAGGTATAGCATTTTACTATTAAATCGTTGTCTTTAAATCTTATTTTAGAAAGAACTATGGCTTTTGTTTTGGTTTGCATTACCTAACCACCATTAATTTAAGCACTTTGGTTTCTAATGTATCAAGATCGTTTAACATGACTAGATACACGCCAGAAGCCACAACATCTCCAGCTAGATTTTTTCCATTCCATAATGCTGTACCACCATCAATTTCAAGATTATAACCTTTAAACCTGCCGTTTGTATTAGACTCTGCTTCTGCTACAAGATTACCTTCAATATCTGTAATCTTAATATTAACGTTTTCTGAAATGTCTCTTATTTTTATTTTTTCTGAAACCATATCAAACGTAGGTCTAACTGGGTTTGGAAACACAAAAGCATCCTCTAAAGTAGTTTTTGGTTTTGATGCTTCTGACTTAAAAGATAATAGACCTTTTTCTGTAGCTATGTAGACAATACCATTTTCTTCATCCAATGCTACATCTAAAACATCATTACTTGGTAGTGGTGAGTTGTCTTTTGTAAAGTGATATATGGTTTGTTGACCATCTGATGAGAAATAATACAAACCAGTATCTAATGTTGCTATCCATTTATTGTTAGAACCATCTACTTCAATATCTGTTACAAATTGTTGAAAAAGCAGCTCACTAGCTTCTCCATTATCTAAAACCACTATATTATCTACTTCTGGATTTTCTAAAAAGCTTTGTGTATTGTAAACAACTCTTATCCCTTTATCCATACCAATCCATAATTGCCCATTTCTGTCTAATGCTAAAGTTCTTATGTTTGGAGAAGGCATTCCTTCTTCTTCCTCACTTATATTAACTATTGTTGGATTATTACTGCTATTAGGTACACATGCTATTACACCATAGTGAGAACTACCAGAAAATATTGTTCCGTTATTATCAAAAACCATTGAAGAAAATCCTAAATTACTTGTTGCGGGATCTATTAGAGCTTGGTAGTTATAAGATGTCCATTGACCGTTTTCTGATAGTTTATTAAGAGTTTCGTTAACACGTCCATTATAAACATAAAAATTACCTTGATCATCAAAAGCTGAATTTAAAATCAAATAAACCGAACCAAATAAAGGCACCAAACTACTATTACTTTGGTTAAACACATTAACTACTTCTTCATTTTGTATATTTATAACCCCTGAATAGTATGAACTTACATACACATTGCTACTATTAAATGGATCTATTGTAAGATAGGACAAGTACCATGGATTTGTTACGTTTTGAGCTAAAGAATCATACGTTATATTTCGCCATTCATCATTTATAAAATGGCTAATACCTTCTCTTCTTACTCCGCCATTAAAATTATAAGATATTGAATAACCTCCATGTATTCCCCAGATTTGTCCTTCTTGATATTTTAATTTAAAAAATCTATTTCGTAATGGACTTTCTGGATGAATTTCTTCAAAATTTTCTGGATCAGAAAAACTGGTTTTTAAAATTCCAAAAGCTGGTTGTCCTGTATTTTCAATTCTATTTGTTCCAACAAACAATTCTTCTGATACAGATATACTTGTACTAAAATTTGGATTAAAATCTGTTGTTGTTGCTGCATTGACTAACTGATCAAAATTACTACTGTAAACAAAAGATTGCTTAGTTATTGTAACTGACAAACGGTTGTCGTTACTTTTAAAACCAACTATATCTTGTGGGTAAGCAACTTTTTGGATTAAGTTACCATTAACAACTTCATAAACTCTTCTATTAGAATTAGCTATGTATAGTCTATCTTCAACATTTTGAACACCTAACCAATTTCCGTTATTTAAACTTTCCCATTCTTGATAATCAATTAAATTAGGGTTATCTAAACTTGCTCTATACAATCTTTGCTCTGTTGCTGCATATATATAATTGTTAAACATTGTTGTCTGTCTAACTTTTAATTGTGAACCATTTGGACCTATGTAATATGTATCTCCAAACTCTAAAGCATTAATATCGTATACTGATATACCATAATCTGTTGAGATATAAACCAAATCTTGATTTCTAAAAAATTGATTTATACCTTTATTATTTGGCGGAATTGTTGGTTTATCTAAAATATCAACTACTGTTAAAAAGGTTCTATTTACCTGATCATAAATTTGCATTAGGCCATTTTCAAACCCTAATAACAGCAAATCTTGGTCTTCTATATATAAGATGGCACTTATAGTCTCTCCTGACAAACCATTAATAGTAGAAAGTTTTTCTATTTGATAGGTATTAATATCATATGTAAAAATAGTGTTTTCTGCAGCTACATATAATTTATCTAAACCTGGTGATACATCTTTAATTTCCAGATAAGAATAATGTTCTGACCAAGCATCTTCAAAGTTTTGACAGTAACTTATTTTTATAAAAAAAAATAAAAAAATAAATATCAGAGGTTTAATGTACCGCATTAAAACAAAGTTTGGGTTGCTAGAATAAAACCCAAAAGTACTATATTTTATTGTATTTTAGACCTCAATAATTTTAGTCTTGTGTTATTTAGTAGCCCTATATTTTTATTTCTATTTCTTCCTTTTTCTTTAGCTCTATATTATTTAGCTCCAAAGAAAATGAAAAACATCATTCTTTTGGTTTTAAGTTTAGGGTTTTATACTTGGGGAGAAAAACAGATGGTTATTTTGATACTATTATCTTCATTAGTTGATTATAGTTCTGGATTAATCATTAATTCAGGGAAAAAAAAGATAGGTTTAGTATTATCTATAGTATTTAATCTAAGCATTTTAATCTACTTTAAATACTCTAACTTTATTATTTCTAATATTAATAATAACTTAATTACAAATGTAGTTTTACCTATAGGAATCAGTTTTTACACATTTCAAACAATGTCTTATACTATAGATGTTTACAGAGGTAACATAAAAGCCAATAAAAACTTTATTGACTTTACGATGTATGTTACTTTGTTTCCTCAATTAATTGCAGGACCAATTGTAAGATACTCTCAAGTTCAAAAACAATTAAGAGAAAGAAAAACAAACGCTAAACAGTTTGCTACCGGTGTAGAAAGGTTTATTATTGGTTTAGCAAAAAAAATGCTAATTGCTAATAATTGTGCTTTTTTTGCAGACGCAGCATTTAGTCTATCCCAAAATCAATCTTCTGCATTAATTGCATGGATAGGTATTATAGCTTACACTTTACAAATATTTTTTGATTTTTCAGGGTATTCTGATATGGCTATAGGTTTAGGTAAAATGTTTGGCTTTAATTTTCCAGAAAATTTTAATTATCCATACATCTCTAAATCTATAAAAGAATTTTGGCGACGTTGGCACATAACTTTATCACAATGGTTTAGAGATTATTTATACATCTCTTTAGGCGGAAATAGAAAAGGAAACCATAGAACATATATAAATTTAATCATAGTTTTTTTCTTAACAGGCTTATGGCATGGTGCCAATTGGACATTTATAGTTTGGGGATTGTTTCATGGTTTATTTTTAATTATTGAGAGAATTGGTTTTGAATCTTTTTTAAAAAAACAAAGTACTTGGATTGCTCATTTTTACACATTACTTATAGTTATTGTTGGATGGGTAATTTTTAGAAGTGAAAATCTAAATCAAGCAATTAATTACACATATACCCTATTTGATTTTAAAACACCTTTAAATACTGGCTTTTTAAACTTTTACCTAACCAAAGAAGTGATTACAGCATTAATAGTAGGGATAATATTATCTACACCTGTTTATCAAAAAATAAAATTATATTTTAATAATTTAAAAGATAACAACAGCATTTACAATCTAAGTGTTTTGTGCTATAACGTAGGATTAATCTTCTTATTTGCTCTCTGTTTTTATTATATAGCTACAGAAGCTTACAACCCATTTATCTACTTTAGATTTTAAAATGAATAATATCTATAACATAAAAAATAAACTTTTTATAGCAGTATTTTTACTGTTATTAATTGTACCTAATTTAGTTTTAATTTTTGGAGTGGAATCTAAAATTGGTGATAACGAAAATTTAAAGTTTAAAGAATTTCCTAAAATTGATATAAAAAAACCTATACAAAGTCTATCCAATTTTAAAAGTTATTACTTAGGCAATTTTGGTCTTAAAAAAACAACTGTTAATCAATACATCAATTTTAAAGAAACTATTTTAAAAGAAGAACCTTTACCAAATTATAATTTAACAGGCAAAGATGGTTGGTATTTTTTAGGCAATCATTATAATAATGTTTTTTATAATTCTTTTGGGATGACTGGTGACAATAAAACAAAAGAAATTATTAATTACTTAAACAGAATCAATCAATATCTAAATTCAAAAAACATAAAATTCTATGTTATATTTCCGCCTAATAAACATAGTATTTATTCTGAATATTTACCATTTCAATTAGAGAAAAAAGAAACTCTTTATAGTCACTTAAAAAGAGAGTTAGAAAAAAACTCAACAGCTCAATTAATAGATTTACATTCTGTTTTACTAAAAGAAAAAAAAGAAAACCAATTATATTACAAAACAGATTCTCATTGGAATGATTTAGGGGCTTTTATAGCTTATCAACACATTATAGATTATATCAAAAAAGATATATCCATTCAAAAACTAGAACTTAAGGATTATAAAGTTTCTACAGATTTCAAAGTTTTAGGAGACAATACTCAAATGGTAAACATTAAAGAAAAAACAGAAGTTATAAATTTCGAAAAAAAGACACCTTCCAAAATAGAAGTTTTATCAGATGACCAGAAATTTCTTCATTTTAAAAATGAAAGTAAAGATTATAAGTTAATACTTTATAGAGATTCTTTTTCTAATGCTCTAATACCTTTTTTTAACGAAACCTTTGAAGATGCTATATACATAAGAAACTTTAAAATCAATAAAAGAGATATTGAAAATAATAACCCTGATATTGTTATTTTAGAATTGGTTGAAAGAAATATAAATTACCTTGGTAAAGCTGACTTAAAATAAAAAAACCGCCTTATAGGCGGTTTTTATTTATTAGTTATGTGATATTTAATTTACACCAAACCTTGTGCTAACATAGCGTCTGCCACCTTAACAAAACCAGCAATATTAGCTCCTTTTACGTAGTCTACGGTACCATCATCATTTTTACCATATTCTACACAAGATGCATGAATATCATCCATAATTTGATTTAATTTAGCATCTACCTCTTCTCTAGTCCAATTGTATCTTAAAGAGTTTTGACTCATTTCTAAACCTGAAGTTGCTACTCCACCAGCGTTAGATGCTTTTCCAGGAGAGAATAATACTTTTGCTTTTTGTAACACTTCAATAGCTTCTGGAGTAGTTGGCATATTTGCACCTTCTGCAACTGCTATTACATTATTATTAACTAAAGCTTCAGCTTCTTCTTTATTTAACTCATTTTGTGTAGCACATGGCATAGCCACATCACAGTTTACAGACCAAGGTCTTTCTCCTTCATGGAAGGTAGCAGACGGATACTTTTCTGTATACTCGTGGATACGTCCACGTTTAACATTTTTAAGCTCCATAATAAATGCTAATTTTTCTTCATTTATACCATCTTTATCATGGATATACCCAGAAGAATCAGACATTGTTACTACTTTACCTCCTAATTGCGTTGCTTTTTCGCAAGCATATTGAGCAACGTTACCAGATCCAGAAATAACAACTGTTTTACCTTCAAAAGAATCGTTTTTAGTTGCTAGCATATTTTTTGCAAAATATACACAACCATAACCTGTTGCTTCTGGTCTAATTAATGATCCTCCGTATGATAATCCTTTACCAGTTAATACTCCTGTAAATTCGTTTTTTAATCTTTTATATTGACCAAACATATAACCTATTTCTCTTGCTCCTACACCAATATCTCCTGCAGGAACATCTGTATTTGGTCCAATATGTCTGTATAATTCAGACATGTAGGACTGGCAAAAACGCATTACTTCGTTATCACTTTTACCTTTTGGGTTAAAGTCACTTCCTCCTTTTCCTCCACCCATTGGTAAAGTCGTTAAAGAGTTTTTAAAAACTTGTTCAAACCCTAAAAACTTTAAAATACTTAAGTTTACAGAAGGATGAAAACGTAAACCACCTTTGTATGGACCTATTGCCGAGTTAAACTCTACACGGTAACCTCTATTTACTTGTGGCTGTCCTTTATCATCAACCCATGGAACTCTAAAGATTATTGTACGCTCTGGCTCTACCATACGCTCTAACAATAACTTATCTTGATACTTTGGGTTCTCTTCTATAAACGGAATTACAGTCTCTGCAACTTCGTGTACAGCTTGTAAAAATTCTGGTTCATGACCATTATTTGCTTTTACTTGATCTAAAAATGCTTCTATTTTTTGTTTCATTATTACAATAAAATTATGACTCTTTTATTTTAAGTGCCAAATTGCACTGCAAATATACATTATCTTTAAGTATTTACGTCACATTTTTAAAATTTCGCAAACGTTTTAGTAAGTTTCTTATTTTAAGAAATAATTATATTTAGTTCATTTTATCCTTATTATTTGTATGTTAATCGTGATTTCATATATTTGTTGGATATTTAGCCTCTAAAATAAAAGCCTTATTATGCTTAACCATAAACAATTAACACTGTTTTTATTAGTTATCTTAACTAGTACTACCGCATTTTCTCAGTTAGGCTTCTCACACGAAATTGGTGTCATTACTGGTCCTGTTGCCTTTAAATCTGATTTTGGAGAACGTTTAGATCCCGAAACTAACACTGGCAACTCTGGTATTGGAATTGGATTAGTACACTACATAAACTTTGCTTATCGTGCAGATTGTAACTGTTACACTACAGACAATTTTTTTAATGATCACTTTAAACTTAGAACAGAAATTTCTTGGAATAAAACTAAATTAAATCATTTAGGTGAATGGGTACAACCTTACAGAAATAGTGTTGAAGCTCAAAAACTTAGAGCTCATACTGGTGAGGCAAATAACTTAGATATTGGTATGCAATTAGAATACTTTCCTTTAAGTATTCGTTCTTTTCAAGCTTTTGGTTATAAGTTTGCTCCTTTTGTAAGTCTTGGCGCTCATTACGTATCTTATAACCCTAAAGTATATACAAATTACGGGGACCAAAGTGTAACTAATATGAATAACTTTTATTCCCCTTGGTACGCTACTAACCCTAATTTAGATGCAGATTTCCCTAAACCTGTAGATCCTTCTTCTGGTAGCACGTGGTCTGTTGTTTCTAGTATTGGCGTTAGGTATAAACTAACTATGGTTTCTGATTTAATGTTAGACCTTCGTGGTCAATACTATTTTAACGATTGGATTGATGGTTTAAATCACGACCTAAACTCTAACAAGTATAACGATTGGTTAGTATGGTTAAACTTTGGTTATATCTACTATTTAGATTAAAAAACAAACAAAATATATCATAAAAAAAGCCAACTAATTAAGTTGGCTTTTTTTATAAAGATAATTACTCTTATCCTATAGCTTGTTTTAAATCGTTTATTAAGTCTTCTTCATCTTCAATACCTACACTTAACCTAATTAAAGAGTCTACTACTCCTGTTTTTTCGCGCTCTTCTTTTGGTATGCTTGCATGTGTCATACTTGCAGGATGACCACATAAAGATTCTACACCACCTAAGGATTCTGCTAACGTAAATACTTTAAGATTCTCAACAATTTTAATAGCTTCATTGTAGTCGTTTCCTTTAGTAACAAAACTTATCATACCTCCAAAATCTTTCATTTGCGCTTTTGCAATTTCATGGTTTGGATGACTTTCAAAACCTGGCCAATATACCTTTTCAATTTTTGGATGAGATGCTAAATATTCTGCAACAGCTCTTCCGTTTTCACAGTGACGTTGCATTCTTACGTGTAACGTTTTAATTCCGCGAAGCGCTAAAAAGGAATCTTGTGGTCCACAAACGGCTCCACTTGCATTTTGTATAAAATATAATTTATCTGCTAACTCTTTATCTTTTACTATAAGTGCTCCCATAACTAAATCGCTATGTCCACCTATATATTTTGTTGCAGAGTGCATTACCAAATCAGCCCCAAGATCTAAAGGTTGTTGTAAATAAGGTGTAGCAAACGTGTTATCTACTGCTAAAAGCACATTATGTTTTTTAGCAATCTCTGTAGTTGCTTTAATATCTATAATATTCATCATTGGGTTAGTTGGCGTTTCTACCCAAATAATTTTTGTGTTTTCTGTAATATAATCCTCTATATTACTTGCGTTTTGCATACCAATAAAGTTGAATTTAATTCCAAAATTCTTAAATATACTGGTAAATAATCTATACGTTCCGCCGTATAAATCGTTTGTACTTATTACCTCATCACCTGGCTTTAAAAGTTTCATTACCGCGTCAATAGCAGCAAGACCAGATCCAAAAGCTAATCCATACTCACCATTTTCTATACTAGCAAAAGCGTTTTCTAAAGCTTGGCGTGTTGGGTTGTGTGTCCTTGAGTACTCAAAACCTTTGTGTCCACCAGGTGTAGATTGTGCGTATGTTGAAGTCTGATAAATTGGAGGCATTACAGCACCATAAGCTGGGTCATGTTTTTGTCCACCATGTATCGTTTTTGTGTTAAATTTCATGTTTATTTAGTTTTTAAAGTTGAAATAATCATCTAAAAATTTATAATTCTTATTTTTGAATGCAAGGCAGATGTTTTTCAACTTAATTTGTAATTATTGCAACAAAAATAACGTTTAATTCGTTGTATTCAAACTTCATTATTAGCTTTAGTTTATGTTTAACAGTATGAATAATTTCAAGACTTTTTATCTACTTTTTTTGTGTTTTATAGGCTTTTTTTCTTGTGAAAAAGAAAAGACATTATCGTTTTCAGAAATTCATATTTCTAAAGAAAAAGAAACTTTTGTGGACATTGTCATGCCTAAAGCAAAAGGAGACTCTAATGTTGCTAAAAACATAAATACATCACTTAATAATTTTGCTTGCGATATTTTAAATGTAGATAGTGCTAAAGAAAAAAAACTAACTATAGACCAAAGCATTACAGCTTTTAATGCCTCTTACATAGGTTTTACAACACTTTTTACTGAAGATGTCGCTAAAGACTTCCCTAAATGGGAAGCGTTTATTGATGGAGAAATTTCTTTTCAAAACGAATTTATTATCTGCATTGCCATGAATGGAAATGTACAAACCGGAGAAGCTAACAGCAACTTGATTTTTAAGTTTTTTAATTTTGATCCAGCAACTGGAAAAGAATTAAAAACCAAAGATTTAATTAACGATTTAAATGGGTTTAAAGCATTAGTTAAAAAATATTATGATAAAGAGTTAATGACCGTTCATAACGGTTTACAATCTCAAAATTTAGATTTTAAGCTACCTAAAACTATCGGGTTTAATGAAGAAGGTATTATTATCTTTTACAACAATTTTGAATTTGGCGCACTAAGTAAAGAGCCTGTTGAGTTTACAATACCATACGTGGTAGCAAATTCTTATTTAAAATTTTAAATACAGCGTTTTAAAGCCAAAACATAACCTAAATGGATTCCTTCATGAAAATTGTTAAACGCAATAGCCTCATCAACATTGGTTAAAGTACTTTTAGTAGTTACTGTATATTCATGATAGGTTTGAAAAATTCTGTTTTCATAATCTTCCTTTGTTTTTTCAATAGTACTAAACAATAAACCTTTAATTAAATCTACTTCTGCTTGGGTTACATCACGTTCTACCTTTGTACCTTTTCGATACATTTCAACCAACTCATCACTTATAATCATAGGTATTGCAGATAAATTGTAGACTAATAATTGTTGGGTTACAATAGTATGAGCTACATTCCAAATAATATTATTATTAAAGCCTTCAGGAACTTTATTAAGTTGTTCTAAAGTTAAATTTTCAAGTAAATCTTTTAAAAATTTTCTACTTTTTAAAGTAGTATCAAATGCAAAATCCATAGTATTTCAATTTTCAATAAAATTAAATATTTATGCTATTTAAAACTAATTTCACTTCAATTTTTAAAAAAAATGTTGGGTATTGTGCTTTCGCAGAAGTTTTGCCAGAAAAAGCATTAAACTTTTGCAAAAAAAATCGAAATTTGCCAAAAATGTAACATCATGAAAAACGTTTACTTCCTTAAAACTTGTAACACATGCACAAGAATTATTAACGAGTTGAATTTAAGTGACGACTTTAAATTTCAGGAAATAAAAAGTGAACCATTAACAGCAAAACAAGTTGATGAGTTAGCAAAATTAGCAGGAAGTTACGAAGCTTTGTTTAGTAAACGTGCTAAGTTATACAAAGACATGGGCTTAAAGGACCAAAATCTAACCGAAAAAGATTTTAAACATTATTTACTTGAACACTATACTTTTTTAAGCCGACCAGTTATTGTAATTAACGACAAAATTTTTGTTGGTAGTAGTAAAAAAACTGTAGAAGCAGCCAAAGAAGCACTAAATGAATAAACTAAGAATATTTGCTTTAATTGCTGCGTTTATAGTACAATTATTGTATGGATTAACCTTTACTTTTGCAAAAGACGTAATGGCTAACGGTTACATAAAGCCGTTTGGTTTTATTGCATTACGCGTTGGTGGAGCAGCTATTCTATTTTGGGTTGTCAGCCTTTTTGCTCCAAAAGAAAAAATAGAACGTAAAGATTTTAAAACTTTTTTTCTTGCATCCATATTTGGAGTTGTTGTTAATATGTTATTTTTCTTTAAAGGGCTAGAACTTACAACACCCATACACGCATCGGTAATAATGATTACCAGTCCTATTATCGTATTAATACTATCTTCTTTTTACTTAAATGAAAAGATAACAAAACTAAAAGTTTTAGGTGTTATTTTTGGATTTACTGGTGCTGCGATATTAACAGTTTATGGTAAATCACCAAATCCAGGAGACAATGTGTTATTAGGAAATATTATGGTGCTAATTAATGCGTTATCTTACAGTATATATATTATAATAATAAAGCGTTTAACAGAAAAATACCATCCGTTTACATTTATTAAATGGTTGTTTTTGTTTGGTTTTTTTATGGTATTACCGTTTGGATATTCAGATTTAACTTTGGTAGATACCTCTACGTTTACACCTTACATTTGGTTTTCGGTAATTTTTGTAGTTGTAGGTGCTACATTTGGAACATACCTATTAAATCCTTTAGCGCTAAGACATTTGCGCGCATCTACAGTAACCGTATTTATTTATTTGCAACCTTTAATTGCTGGTATTTTTGCAATTATTATGGGAAGCGATGCAGTTACAGTCGTTAAGATTTTAGCATCGGCTTTAATCTTTTTAGGTGTGTATTTAGTTACCAAAAAACCTAAACTACAAGCTTAGGTTTCTTGGTGTTCTGTTATGTTTTCTGGTGTCTTCTTTTGTTAAGATTTTAAAATCTTCAGTTTTAGGAAAACTACTTGTCAGCTTTAATAAATCGTCCGGTAGATTAGTTAATTTTCTAGAGTTTAAGTCTATCCAAGCTCCAAAAATTTCACAAAAAGCAAGATTTTCACCTTTATGATTGTAAAAATTATGATCAAATTTAAAGAACATTCCGTCTTCGCTTAAACCAGATACTTCAAGAGTTACTGTTACTGGATAACCTAAAAAGGTTTCTTTAAAATAATGTACATGCTCATGAAAAACCACAGGACCAAGACCTTCTTTTACCAATTCTGATAAAGAAAAACCGTGTTCATGTAAAAACGCTGTACGTGTATGACTCATAAAATTTATATATGCAGAGTTAGCTAAATGTCTGTTAGCATCAATATCACTCCACCTAATCTCAAACTGTTTTTTGTACATCTTTAAAAAATTTAAAACATCAAAACTACAATTATTTACTGTGCGTGCATAATAAATAATCTAAATAAGCTGTTAAAATTGTATTTCTTAGGCGTTAACATTTTACTTACCTTTGCGCTTAATAAATTCATTTTGTTTATGATATATTCAATGACAGGTTACGGTAAATCTGTACTACAGTTGCCAACAAAAAAAATTACAATCGAGCTAAAATCTCTTAACAGCAAAAACCTAGATTTGAATGCGCGCATGCCTTCTATTTACAGAGAAAAAGAGCTTGAAATTAGAAAGCAAATTGCTAATCAATTAGTGCGTGGTAAGGTAGATTTTTCTATTTATGTAGAAACTACTGCAGACGATACATCTACGCAAATTAACACGCCAGTTGTTAAACAATACATGCAACAATTAAAAGATGTTGTTGATGGTGATGATACCGAATTACTAAAAATGGCGGTTCGTTTTCCTGATGCCTTAAATACGGTTAGAGAAGAAATTGACGAAAACGAATGGACGCAAATACAAACTGAAATTACCCAAGCAATTAACGCTTTAAACCAGCACCGTTTAGACGAAGGAAAAGTGTTAGAAGCAGATTTTAATGTACGTATAAAAAATATTGCAGACTTGTTAGATCAAGTAATAGCTATAGATCCAGAACGTATTGAATGTGTTAGAGAACGACTAAAAAAAGGCGTTGAAGAACTTAAAGAAAAGTACGACGAAAATCGTTTTGAACAAGAACTAGTTTACTACATAGAAAAGTTTGATATTACTGAAGAAAAAGTACGCTTAAACAATCACTTAAACTACTTTACAGAAAGTATTAATAGCTCAGATAGCAACGGTAAAAAATTAGGATTTATAAGCCAAGAAATTGGTAGAGAAATAAACACTATTGGTTCTAAAAGCAACTACGCACCAATGCAACAATTGGTCGTACAAATGAAAGACGAACTTGAAAAAATTAAAGAACAATTACTTAACGTTCTTTAAAATAAAAGCATAATCTATTGGACAAAGACAACACAAAACAAGGTAAATTAATTGTTTTTTCTGCACCATCTGGCTCAGGTAAAACAACCATTGTAAGACATTTACTTAAAGACGATAATTTAAATTTAGCCTTCTCAATTTCTGCTACATCAAGAAAAAAACGTGGTACAGAAGAGCATGGTAAAGACTATTACTTTTTATCTTTAAAAGACTTTAAACAACATATAAAAGACGACGATTTTTTAGAATGGGAAGAAGTTTACCGCGATAATTTTTATGGAACTTTAAAAAGTGAAGTCGAGCGACTTTGGGCATTAGGCAAAAACGTCATTTTTGATATAGACGTATCTGGCGGATTGCGTATTAAAAGAAAATTCCCGGAGCAAACACTTGCTGTTTTTGTAAAACCACCAAGCATAGACGAGCTTAAAATACGACTAAAAAAACGTAAAACAGAAAGCGAAGACAAGATAAATATGCGTATTGCTAAAGCCAGCGCAGAGCTTGCAACAGCACCACTTTTTGATATTATCATAGAAAACGACAACCTAGATAAAGCATTAGCGGAAGCAGAAAATTTAGTTGGTACTTTTGTAAAATCATAAAAAATAATTTATAAAACTGAGCGTAATAAATTGTCTCTTTTTTAACTAAACTATGAAAATAGGTTTATACTTTGGATCCTTTAACCCAATACATATTGGGCATTTAATTATAGCCAACCAATTGGTAGAAAACAGCGATTTAGACCAAATCTGGTTTGTAGTAACGCCACACAATCCATTTAAAAAGAAAAGTACACTTTTAGACAATTACCAGCGCTTAGAAATGGTCTATCTAGCCACGAAAGACTATGATACGTTAAAAGAAAGTGATATCGAGTTTAACTTACCGCAACCTAACTATACCGTTAACACTTTAGTCCATTTAACCGAAAAATATCCTAAACACGATTTTGCCTTAATCATGGGCGAGGATAATTTAAAAAGCTTCCATAAGTGGAAAAACTACCAAACTATTTTAGAGTATCACTCCATTTATGTGTACCCACGTATTAGTGAAGGTAAAATAGACACACAATTTAATAATCACCCAAAAATAACACGTGTAGATGCACCAATTATAGAACTATCTTCTACTATGGTTAGAAAAGCAATAAAAGAAGGCAAAAACGTTAAACCTTTACTACCAGAAAACGTTTGGGCTTATTTAGATGAAATGAATTTTTATAAGTAGAATGAAGCATCGCTTGGCTTTATTAAATTTTTCTGCTAACTTCGTTTAACAATCGTTAGCAACAAGGCAAGACAAACATTGAAAACATTTTTACACATATTACTTATCAGTTTGCTTCTGATTTCTTGCAAACCAAATAAGGCGGAATTAGATTCAGCCGAACCTCAAACCTACAAACGAATTAGCGGAAATAAAACTTGGGGATTTGTAAACCAAAAAGGAGATACAATTATACCTCTTCATAAATATAAATTTCTTAATCCAATTGACGAGGAAGGGATGATACTCGCTCATAACAATGGAAAAAGTGGTTATATAAATATTACTCAGGACACTTTAATTCCATTTAAATATGATGATTTGAGTGTATTTTCAAATGGACTTGCACCAGCAGAATTAAATGGGAAACACGGATTTATTGACAGAAAAGGGAAAGTCGTAATACCATTTGAATATGAAAACGAAAGTCATTTTTATAAGTGTGGTTTAGCTAGAGTCCGTAAAAATAATAAATATGGGTTTATAGATAAAACAGGTAAAATAATAGTTCCAATTGAGTTTGAGAAAGTAAGAGATAATAAAGGGGACGAACTCGTATGCGCAATGAAAAATGGAAAATGGGCGTTTTTCTCTTGTGATGGTAAAAGACTTACTGATTTTGAATATGACAAAATCACAGAGGTTTCATATAACGATAGGACTAACACATATTTTAAAAAGGGATTATGTCGAGTTGAAAAAAACGGTCAACTTGGATATATCAATTCAAATTTTAAAACTATAGTTCCTTTTGGGAAATTTGACATTGCAGAACCTTTTCAAAACAATTTAGCGATAGTATCTAAAAATGGAAAATATGGAATTATTGATAGTTTAGGAACCTTAATAATTCCTTTAAAATATGACCTAATCGAACATCCAGCGATATACTCAAATATATTTTCCGAATTTTTAACCAATGATTCGGGAAAGTATGGATTACTTGATTCCAATGGAGACATTCTTCTCGAAAACAAATACAATGAAATTGTTTGGGATAGACTTAAACGAGGAGAAAATCAACAAAAATATTACATCTACAAAGAGAATGGGAAATTTGGAGCTATAAACGCAAAAGGAGAAATAATTATACCTTTTAAATATGAGCAATTATCAAATTTTAAATATCAAGATTTTACGATAGCAAAAATGAATGGCAAATTTGGTGTTATTAACTCATTTGCCGAAACTATTATTCCTTTCGAATATAACTCAATAACTTGTAATGAAAGAAAACAATGGTGCAACCTTTTAATACTTGAAAAAGATGGTAATGTAGGTTTAGCAGACTTAAAAGGGCAATTAAAAATCCCTTCTATTTACCAAGAAATATCACCTTGCTTTTATGATGAAACCAATAGGTTTATTGTCAAAAAAAATAGTCTTTTTGGGATAATAGATATTAATGAAAATATAATTATTCCAATAGAATATAATGAAATATCTAATTGGGTGGAATATGGTCCAGACGAACATTTTGTAACAAAGAACAAAAAGAAAGGATTAATTAGTAGGGAAGGAAAAATAGTAATTCCACCTATTTATGACGAAATTTTAGTAGATAACTCTAAACTAATCAAAGTTAAAAAAAACAGTTTATTTGGAACAATCAATTGGAAAAACGAAATAATTAATCCAATAGAATACGAACAAATTTTATGGGAATGGCCATATCTGACAAATAAAGAATTGGACACTATTTATTTAAAAAAGAATGGAAAATATTTCTCAACTGATATTAAAGGGAAAGTTTTAGAACAAAAGGTAAGCGCGAAAGTAATTGATAAAAAATTTAGTTATATATTAAATTACCGATAAAGCCCAGTTGCTAACAACGTGTATAAAACATAGCTAATATAGGCTTTCCTAGAGGTTTATGTTTATTTGCTAAGTCCGCCAAATTTTTAGACTTGGCTTTTAAGATTGATAAGTTAAAAACAAAATATAAAAATTCGGCTCTGTGTTAATCCGAAAAGTTAGCGTCTTTTTCACGCTACGTTCCATACACAAGACCGTTAAACGAAACTTCCCAAAACATTTACAATTTCCTTAACCCTATTTCTTTAGTAAAAGCTTTAATTTTAGAGTAAACCAAAAATTAAATTATTTTATGAAGAGAAAAGCAACAGCCATTTGGCAAGGTACAGGTAAAGACGGTAAAGGATTTTTAAATGGTCCAAGTGGTGTTTTAGACAATACACCTTATAACTTTAAAGCGCGTTTTGAAAACGAAGACGGTAAAGCTGGTACAAACCCAGAAGAGCTAATTGCAGCAGGACATGCTGGTTGTTTTGCTATGGCGCTTAGTTTTGCTATACAAGAAGCCGGTTTTGAAGCTAATAAATTAGATGTAGATGCTACTATTACTGTAGAGCAACAAGATGGTGGTTTTGCCTTTACACATATACAATTGGACCTAACAGGTAAAGTAGATGGAATGGACGAAGCTAAATTTAAAGAACTTGCAGAAGGCGCTAAAAAAGGTTGCCCAGTAAGTAAAGCTTTAAGCAGTGTAGATATTAGCCTAAACATCACTTTTGAAAGTTAAGATTAAATGTTTATCACATAAAAAAGCCAACCTTTTAGGGTTGGCTTTTTTAGTATTAAAACCTCTAATTCGCTTATTAAATATTCTTTTTATTTAATCTTTGTTATTAAAAAAACCGCTTAAAATTAACTTCAAGCGGTCTTAAACTAACTAAACTAATTCTCAAAAATTACTCACTAACTAGGGTTTATTTTTCTCTAGTATTTTCTCTAGGGTTATCTTTTTTTCTGGTGTGCTGTTTACGTTTTTTCTCTCCAGATGTTTTACTTCTGTCTGTTGTTTGTCCAACTTTTAAATATTGTATATAACCTCTTCCTGTAAACTCATAAACCGTACCAGAACTTGGGTGATATAATTCTACTCTTTGATCGTTTACAATGCTTAACTCAAAAAACTCATTATCAAAATAATCATAATCTAAGGTTAGTGTTTTTAGGTACATATTTCCGTTAACATCATTAACACCATACAATCCAGAATAATCCCAATATATATTGTTTGGATTTGTTCCTTCAGGATCTTGAGAACTTCTAAAGTTGTTATCATTTCCGCCAGATAAAAACTGAAGGAAGTTTTCGTTATCAAATTCGTTTAAAGCACCAAAGTTACTTGTGTATGTTTTTTCCCAAGCTTCATATTCTTGTAAAAAGTATTGTATATTATCATAAAACACATAATCGTAATCAAAATTTGAACGTTGATAACCATGTAAAAAATATGACGTATCATTAAATGGATTATACAATTCAATAGTATTATGATCTATTTGGTATACATCAAAACTATCATAACCATCAATATCATGATCTATATCCAAAATCATATCGTAAGCATTATAGTAGCCTATTTGTATACCATAACCGTTACCTTGACTACCAATACCAACTAAATTATTATTAGCAAATAAGTTTCCGTTTCTAAAAGATACAGTAAAAGCCATTTGTAAAAAAGGTGTCTCACCATAACCAATA
Organism: Mesoflavibacter sp.; assembly: GCF_964226795.1. Taxonomy (NCBI): domain Bacteria; kingdom Pseudomonadati; phylum Bacteroidota; class Flavobacteriia; order Flavobacteriales; family Flavobacteriaceae; genus Mesoflavibacter; species Mesoflavibacter sp. The sequence goes on along the minus strand of NZ_CAXQQP010000005.1, from coordinate 52,397 downwards.
GTTTCGTTAATGTCTACGTACCACAACTCGTAAGAGTTTAGTAATTGATTAACCGTTATTGGTTCTTGATAATTATCATAAGCATAATCATCTACGATAACTTCTGTATAACACGATGTAAATAATAATGCTATTAAAGCAAAACCTGAAAGTAATTTTATCGTCTTCATAATGTGTCGTTTTAAGGATTGATATAAATTAATTTTCAAAAGGCGTGCCAAAAATTAAAAGTGATTGATTTTCAATATGAATTGAAGTCTTTAATTTTACGTATTTTTGACCTAGAATTTAAATGAAATTATGAGTCAACCATTAAAATATGCTGTTTTTGGATCAGGAAGCTGGGCAACCGCTATCGTAAAAATGCTTTGTGAAAACTTAGAAGAAGTTGGTTGGTACATGCGCAGTGTTTATACCAAAGAACATATTCTTAGAGAACAACATAACCCGAATTATTTAAGTTCTGTCGAGTTTCATTTAGAACAACTAAAACTTAGCAATGATATTGATGAAATTGCTAACTATGCAGATGTTTTAATTTTTGTAATTCCTTCGGCATTTATTCATTCTGAATTAAAAAAACTAACTGCAGATATTACTGATAAAATTGTAGTCTCGGCAGTAAAAGGAATTATACCAGAAACTGGTTTATTGGTTGGAGAGCATTTTCATGATAATTATAAAATTCCTTTTGAAAATATTGGCGTTATTGCAGGTCCTTGTCACGCAGAAGAAGTTGCTTTAGAGCGTTTATCTTACTTAACAATTTCTTGCGCAGACCAGAAAAAAGCACAAATTATTGCCAATGCTTTATCTAGCGATTATATAAAAACCAAAACTAGCGACGATGTTATTGGGACTGAATATGCAGTAATGCTTAAAAATATTTACGCTATTGCGGCTGGTATAGCACATGGTTTAGGTTACGGTGATAACTTCCAAAGTGTGTTGATGAGTAACGCTATACGCGAAATGAAACGTTTTATTAAAAAAATGCATAAAATGAAACGTAACATTAATAACTCTGCTTACTTAGGCGATTTATTGGTTACTGGTTATTCTACGTTTTCTCGTAATCGTATGTTTGGAAACATGATTGGTAAAGGCTACACTGTAAAATCTGCACAAATGGAAATGAATATGGTTGCAGAAGGCTACTACGCTACAAAGAGCGCTCATTTACTAAACGATAAGAATAAAAAGAAAACCAAATTACCTATTATAAATGCTGTTTATGATATTTTATATGAAGGTAAAGATCCTAAAAAAGTGTTTAAAAAACTTACTGATAAATTAAATTAAAATTAACGTTTTATTTGTTAATTAATTATCGTTGGTAATTTACATTTGCTTCGTGAAGAAATTTTTACAAATATTACTTTTATTTAGTGTAACAATAAGCTTAAATGCCACTACAATTAATTATAATTTTAGTGACCAAGCCAATATTGTTTCAACTAATAGTGAAACTGTATCTTCGCCAGTAAAACACAATACTGTTGCTAATACAGCAGATCCTATAAACATTACTTTTTTAGAGGTCAACCTTGTTGATTACCCTAATAGTCTAAATAAAGATTTAGATTTTAACTTTAAACAGTTTTTAACTTATTTCTCTAAAAAATGTAATCTTAAACTACATTACCTAAATGCTATTCCTGTTAGCTTTAAAACTACAGATATAGCTTACCCTTTTCATACCCATCTATAGCATTTGTTTAAATTCTAGACTTATTAAGATATAACATCTTAACACATTTTCTTATTTAAAAAATTAAAACAAATGGATACAGCAAATACCCTTATAGGTGTTGTGATTACCCTTTGCTGCGGTATTCCTTTCTTTTTAATGTATATCTCTAAAAAGAAAAAAACACAACAAAAAACTCAAATATTTAAAACCATTGCGCAAGATAATGGACTAACTATTAATAAAGTAGACATCTTTAACCATCTATCTTTTGGTATTGATACAAATAAAAAAATAGCTTTATTATCTAACTCATCTACACACAAAATTGTCGATTTAAAAAATTGTGAAGGTGCAGCTTTAGATATTAAAAAGAAACGAATTAATAAAACAACCGAACAAATAACAGACGTTATTATAAACTTTAAAATAGTAAATAATGATATTGTAGGTTTTAATATTTTTAATACTGACGTTAATAGACTTATTAACGGCGAGATAGAAGTTGGTCAAAAATGGACTAACACTATAAACCAATGTATTAAGCAATAAAACTATAAAAAAATAAGCCTTGAAAATTCAAGGCTTATTTTACTACTACACCACGTACCTTCATTAACGGTACAGGTTGTAAGGCATTTTTATTAATCGTGTTTTTTCTAAAAGTATATGTTTTATCATACATAGTATTACCTTCAAAAAACGTGACTTTAAATTGGTTGTTAAGCGCAAAAAGTTCTTCTTGGATAAGCTCTATTTTGGCATAACTTTTCTTAGGAAGCTTATCTATTTTTTTTCTAAAAACAGAGGTTGTTTTACTATCAGAATAACCACTTGTAACTATTATTACAGTATCTAAATCTACGTCTTTATCGTTTATAATGTATGCATTCCAATCTTGGGTTTGGTACACATCATTATACTCGTTAACTATTGCAATGTAAACACCTTCTACTTTTGGAATATGAATATCTTTTTTCATACTAATCTTTTAGTTTAAGTACACAAAAATAGTATTTTAAATTAGTTTAAAATTAATGTGTAATCAATATCATTTACACTTATACTTTTTTTGTAAATATTCAATATTGGCTTATTGACTAATACTTTTAATTGTAAAAATTCTTGTCGGTTAAACATCAGAATAAGATTGTCTTGCAAGGTAGGAATAGGTATCTTTTTAGAAATGTTAGCTTCAGCATATTTACACTCCCAAAATTCTGGTTCTAAATTTAAAACATACTGCTTAAATTGCTTAAACTCGTTTACAGTAAATTCAAAATAAATATTATTAAACTCTAAATGAAAATGCTTGCAGTTTTTACACAATGACAATTCTCCTTGAGATGTTTTTGATAATGTTTTTATGTTATTACACATAATCTTAAATTTTATGTTAGTAACAATCCATCTTTATTTGACCGTTATCTATAAAGTAACTTACGTTGTTACTAAAATTGCTCTGGCAAATAGTATCTAATTGATCTAAAACACTAGTCTGCATTGCAACCGAACCACAAATCATAACTACTCCTTTTTGCTCTAATACAGAAGCTATAATGTTGTCTTTTTGTGCCACAATATCTTGAACATACGTTTTATTCCCTTCTTTAGAATAAGCTATATTACATGTGGTTAGTAACTGCTTTTGTTTTGCTTCAATTAAATAAGCATCATAAATATTAACTGAAGCTTGCGTACGCGTGCCCCAAAACAAATGTTTTTTAATGTTTGGGTTTTGATTAATCATACCCAAAAAAGGTCCAATTCCTGTACCATTTGCGATAAAAACAGCATGTTTTGTGTGTTTTGGAAGGTAGAACGATGGATTTTTATTAATTCGTGCTTTGATAATTTCACCTGCTTTTAACTGACTAAAATAATTTGAACAAACTCCAAACTGATGCTTTTTTACACTTAAAACCAGTTTATCTTCAAATTTTCCTAAAGAGTATAATCGTTCTATTTGATCTTCTTTAGGAAACACCGATAACAAATCACCAGATTGTATTTTGTGTGTTTTTTTGGTTTGTAAAGTCAACACAAAAGTATGATCTTGGTTAATTTCAGATTTTGAAACTACTTTAAAATCTTGAAGATTTTTTGGTGTTTGTAGTTGTTTTACTTTAGGTATTTCTATGTCTAATTGCGATTGTAAATTAAACGCTATACACCAATTTTTAAACGTATCTAAAGACTGATTGTTAATTGTTTTTAACGGTAAAAATTGGGTGAAATTCTGACTATTATTTAGTGCATTATTTACATCTTCTGCAAACTGGCAATAAGCCTTATACTGTAACGATCCAAATCCAACAACACTAAAGTTTAGACTTTGGTTTTGTGGCGTATTTTTAAATGTATCTAAAAATTTATTAGCGTTTATTGGCGCTTCACCATCGCCATACGTTGCTGTAAAAACAATTAAATGTTCAGCATTTTTGTAGGTTGAGTAACTGTTTAAATCAGAAATAAAAACACTGTGTTTTGCATTTATCAAACTATTGAATAATGCCGAAGCAAATCTATAAGTACTTCCTGTTTCTGATCCTACAAGAATGATAAATTTTGCTTGATCTTTAGTGTATTTATTCTTTGGGATTACAGTATTTTTCTTTCGTCTTAAAGTCATATCAAACCCAGAATACATAAAATACAAGATGTTTATGGTTGCAATTAACAAAATTACTGACCAAATAATACTGCCTTTTCCTGTATGTAGATTTAAACTTAGTGTTGAAAAATAAGACGTTAAAGATGTGTTTTGTTCGCTTAAAATTTCACCAGAATATTGATGTATTAGCAGCTCTTTATCTTTAAGTTTTAATGTGTAGTAATCCTCGACAAACTCAGAAAAAGGAAACTCTAAATGGTTAACTTGATCTAAAGTAATTGCACCAAATATTGAATCTGATTTTTCTGTTGAAGATGCCTCTAACGCTTCAAAATCTACATTGTGTTTAATCGCTTGGTCGGTAATTACATCAAACTTAAGCAGCGATAAGTACACACCAGTTATAGTAATAATAATAATTGGTACAAGTGACCAACGACCAAGTACAATATGCCAATATTGTGACGGATTTTCTTTTACAATTTTGGCAAAAAAGTGTTTAATTCCGCTTTGTCTTTTAACGACTAAAATAAAACCGGTAATTACAATTAAAAGCAATAAAAAAGAGCCTAAAGCGACTAAAAACCGACCGGTACTTTTTAAAAATAAAGACCGATGTAAATTGGTTGTAAATTGAAAAAATTTTGATGGCGAGATTTTTTCACCTAAATAATTAGCTGTTTTAGGATTAAAATAGCCTTCTAGATTTTTACCATCTTTAGTAACAACAGAAGCAGATACAAACTGGTTTGCATCTACTTCTATTTGTAAAACTTCTGGATATGTTTGTTTAAAGGTATTAACTGTTTGGTCTAGACTAATTGTTTTTAAATCTTCTACTTTATAAGGTTGAAGTTGTTCTGAAATAGGCTGAAATGCTAAAATTACACCTGTAACAGACGCTAATAAAATAAAAACAGACGCTGTAATAGCTAATGCTAAATGACTATATCTCCAGATAGAAATGGTCATACAAAATACTAGTTAGGCATTAATCTAACGTATCTAATAAAGCCTTTACCTTCGTGTTTTGCTTTGACATTTTCTGTAGTTAACTCAAACTCGACATCGCTTGTATAGTATTCTTGATCTTCTACAGCTGTTTCAAATCTAAGTTTATAACCTTTATTTAATTTAGAATCTTTGATATCTAATATGCTTATTGTACGTTGTCCACCAGATACTGTTGCTCCTGTTACCGCATCTATATTAGCTCTAACCTTACCTTGAAACTTCCACCATTCGGTAATATCAAAATACCACTCGTCGTCATCGCCTTGTACATACAGTGTTTTTTCGTATTCGCCATTTGGATTAATTAAAGAAACTACAACATAAGCGCCTTCACCGGTATAATTGGTCAATTGAATCATGCATTTGTATTTACTAGTATTTATATTGGTAAATGACAATAATGCAAATGATAGCAGTATAGTTGATATTGTTATTTTTAATAATTTCATTATATAATATTTATTTTAAAATTTCTAAAGAAACATTATTTTGTTCTAATAACTCGTTTTCTGAAGCTAAATCATAAGCTGATTCTCCAAATTCGGTTTTAATTGTTTTATCTGCACCAATACTTAATAAGTATTTTATGATTTTTTCGTCTTTAGAAGACATTGCAGCTAAATGTAAAGCTGTATTACCATCATTATTTATAGCATTAACAGCTGCTACTTTTAGATTTACAACTTGCTTAATCAAATCTAAATTTTGCTTATTTACAGCAAGATGTAATAACGTATTACCATCTTTTTGTTTTTTTGAAATATCTAAACCTTTAGATTTTAAAAACTCTAATTTAATTGCAAAATCTTTAGGCTGTCTTGGGCTAAAAGCTTCAATTAAATAATAATTTAAGTTATTACCATTGGCATCTACAACATCTACTTTAGCTTCTTTACTTATTAATAATTTAATCACTTCTAGTGTATTACTTTGTGTGGCTAACATTAAAGCTGTTTGACCTTTTTTATTATGATCGTTTATATCTTTTACTTGTGGTATAAGAGTTTCTATCACTTTAATTGAATTTCTTGATACTGCATTTAAAAAAGGAGTACTTCCGTCTTTATCTTTTGCATTTACATTATTTCCTTTACGTATTAAATAATTTAATACATCTATATTTTGTGATCTTGCAGCAATGTAGTGTAATGGTGTTACGCCTTCATTAGACGATGTATTTGGATTTAAACCTTGTGCTTCTAAAAATGTAAACACTTCTAAACCATTTGATACATTTCTTGTTCCTTGGCTAGCAAATAGAAACGCTTGATCGTTACCTTTTACTCCTTTATTAGAAAGTTTTTGTAACAATTCTAAATTACCAGTTTTGGCTACATAATTATAAATTCCGTTACCATTATTATCTGTAGAATTTAAATCTAATCCTTTTCTGGTAAAGTAATCTATTAACTTAAAATCTTTATCACTTGGTGCTGCTAGTAATAAAGCGTTAGCGCCACTATGATTAACGTCTTTTTTTAGATTTGCACCGTATTTAATACATAAATCATACACCTTTGTGTTTGTTTGTCCTGCATTTGCCGCAAAGTTTAAAGGTGTTAATCCGTGATCATCTAAAATATCTGTTTTTGCACCATTATCTAATAAATATTGCATAAAACTGTCATTACCCTTATAGGCTGCCCAAAAGATATATGTACGTCCATCGTGAGTTAGTTTATTAACATCATTACCCTTTATAGATTGTAAATATTGTAATGTTTCTAATGGTGCATCTTGTAATATGGCATACACCATTGGGTCAAAACTATTCGGATTTAATTGTGTAGGGTCATTCCCTTCTTCTATAGCTGTTTTAACAGTTTCTACAGTAGTTGTGTTAGACCAAAATTTTCTATCTAACAACTTGTTATTTTGCGCAATTACACTAAAATTTATGAATAGTATAAGTATTGTAAGTAAATGTTTCATATTCTATTTTTTTACAAAAGATTCTATCGTTTTATCGATGTCTTCTTTGTTGGTTAATTCTTCATCAAATAAATGTTTAAATAACACTTTATTATCTACTTTATCTTCAAGATGTAAATCCTTATTTCTGTTATAAACTTCGCTCCATTTTGCACGAACTGTTGCCCATTTTTTGTCATGCTCTTTCCACCAGTTTATAGCACCTTGACAACGACTATCTTCTACTTTTACATAAGTATTATAACCTTTTTCTTTGGCTAAAATAATATCTTCTTTGCCTTCTTGACGAATAATTTTAGCATTATCCTGGTCGTGTAACCAACCATATTCTGTAATCTCGTGTCTATTACCTCTTAATGTTACATTATAATCGCTACGTTTTGTATACTCACGTCTTGGTAATGGTGCAGTTGTTGTGTTTTCCCAAAAGCTTTTACCGTCCACATGTACCCAAGTCGCACTACCTTCGTAACGTGGACTATCATCTACTTGATATACTTTTTGCGTCCATTGTCCTTCTACCTCATCTTCTGTTTTGGTTTCAAAACTCCATTTATTATCACCATCAAACATGTAAAAATCTTTATTTTGGAACAACCAATCTTGACGCCAATGTTTTACTATATATGGTTGCTCTGGACTACCTACTTGTAATAAATGTTGGATTGAAATTTTATTATCTGTGTCTTCTACCAATTGTGCCCATTCTAAACCTTTATCAACTTTAGTTTTAGATGGCTTATATAAAGAATCTTGACTGTAATTAAAGGTTTCTGCAAAGTTAAAAGTGACTTCATAACATCCGCACATTTTTTTTATAGCTGCCTGATCTTGTTCTTTTTTAGATTGTGCAGTAGCGCTAAATGCTACAAAGAATAATAAAGTAATAACTAGATAATGTTTCATTTTGATGAATTTTAATTTTTTTTAAAAAATATTGTTCTTATTTAGACTGAATTAAAATAACGTTTATATTTGTGGCAAATTTAATCAAGAATGATTCTAAATAAAAAACTTTTAACGCTTTATTTTTCTTTTTTTTCGGTTACACTTCTTTTTGCTCAAGAAAAAGTTAGTGATACTACCAAAATTGAACAGTTAGAAGAAGTTGTTGTTACTGGACAATACAATCCTCAGTCTATCAAAAAATCGGTACATAACGTTATTGTTATAGACCGTGAAAAAATTGATAAACAAGCTGCTAACACCTTAGCTGATGTCTTAAATTTTAATTTAAACTTAAACATTATCCCTAATGCTCAAACAGGAAAATCTACAATTTCATTTTTTGGATTAGATGCCCAATACTTTAATATCATGCTTGATAATGTTCAAATCGTTAGTGATAATGGATTAGGTAACAACATTGATTTAACACAAATAAACTTAGATGACGTAGAGCGTATAGAGATTGTAGAAGGTGCTATGGGTGTAGAATACGGAGCAAACTCCGTTGCTGGAGTTATTAATATTATAACTAAGAAAAAACTAGATCATGATTGGCAGATTCAAACCTTTATACAAGAAGAAACTGTTAGTGACGAGTATGAGTGGTTTGATAAAGGTAGACACATTCAAGCCTTAAGTATTGGACATAGAATAGATGATACTTGGAATGCAAAATTGAGTGCCAATAGAAATGATTTTGCTGGTTTTTTTAATAACAAAAAAGGAAAAAACCACTATTTTAATGATGGTTTAAGAGGTTATGACTGGTTACCTAAAACACAATTTAATGGTAAAGCCGCTATAAACTACAACTCAGATAATTTTAATGCTTTTTATAAATTCGAATATTTTAACGAAACATTAAATTATTACGACGCTTCTGTTAGAGCTAATATAGATGTACAATCGCAAACAAGTAATCCATCTGCTACAGACAGAATTTTTAAAACTAATAGACTAATAAATAATTTAAATATTAATGGTCATTTAAAAACTGGTGCAGTCTATAACGCAACATTTTCCTATCAAACACAGAAAAGAGATTTAAACCAATTTAACTATTATATCTTAACTGAAGAGAAAACTAACGAAACCGACGAAACTTATCAATCTAGTGATGTTTTCTTTTCTAAAGGAACTATAAATAATCTGTCAAAAAGTGACAAAATTAATTATCAATTAGGTTACGAAACACGTTTTATAAAAGGATTTGATACACAAGCATCTGGCGATGTAACACAACAAGACCAAACCTTAAAACAAGAAAACTATGCTGTATTTGGATCTGCAGAAATAAAACTAATAGATAAGTTTTCCCTAAGACCAGGATTAAGATACGAATATAACTCCATGTTCAAATCTCAATTATTAGCATCATTAAATGCTAGATATCTACTTAATAAAGGATATGAAATTAGAGCAAGTATAGGATCGTCGTATCGTACACCTAATTTTGAAGAACTTTACTATTATTTAGTAGACTCTAATCATGATATTAGAGGTAACCAAAACTTATCTCCAGAACATGGTTTCTCATCATTTTTAAACTTAAAAAAACGAACTTGGTTTAAGGATATATCACTATCAAATAACATTAAATTAAGTTATATCGATTTAAAAGATAAAATAGAACTAGCTGTCATAAATCCAACGCCATTACAATATCAATATATAAATATAGACGGATACAGACTTTGGGGAATTACTTCAGAAAACACAATTAAAAAAGATAATTGGACGCTTAATTTAGGTGCTACATATCAAGGTATTTCAAGAATTATGAATAATGAAGAAAATGCTAAAAACGACTACCTATACGCCTTACAATTAAACACAAGCGCATCATATTTAGTAAAAAAATGGAATACTGCATTTACAATATTGCTAAAGCATAATGGTAAACAAGAAAATTACATTGCCGAAGGTAGTGACGACCAAGGAAATTCATTATTTAAAAAATACACTACAGATGCATTTAGTTGGATGGATGCTTCTATAAAAAAGACATTTTTTGATAAAAAAGTAGACTTTACAATTGGTGCCAGAAACATTTTTGATGTTACCACTGTAGCAATAAATGGAGCCTCAACATCTGGTATACACAGCACAAATAACTCTAGTTTATTACTAGGTTATGGTAGATCATATTATTTCAAACTATTATATAATTTAAATTTTTAATACTAACTCAAAATGAAAAACAAATTTTTAACATTAGTACTATGTTTAGGTGCATTAGCTCTAACTAATTGTAGCAGTGATGATGACAATAACTTACCGTCAGAGCCAATACAAGTTATTATCGAAGGTGCAGATGTAGCACCAACAGTTGGTGGTCCAAACCAACAAAACCAAGTATATGTAGACTTAAGCACTAACACAATGACTAGTGTACAACGTGATTCTTGGGATTTAGGGTTTTATACAGGATCAGACTTTAAAGTTATCATAAACAGCTCTATATTTATGGCGGCAGGACAATTATCTTCAACAGATATTGATGCCGTAAACTCAAATAATCAAGAAGTTCAAGACTTACAACCTCAAGTAGCTGTTGGTACTTTTGATGATGCAAATATGGCTTATATAGATGCGCCTAATGGAGATTTATCAAATACAGCTTTCGCTGAAATCTCTGCAACAAACTCAAATAATTATGTGTATTTAGTAAACTTAGGTGACGAAGTAGGAACAGCAACAGCAAGTACAGGAAGCGTTGAAATTTCTGGCGAGTCTAGAGGATGGAAAAAAGTAAGAATCTTACAAGATGGTAATAACTACATCCTACAATACGCAAATCTTGACGATACTACACACCAAGAAATTACCATATCTAAAGATGCTGATTACAATTTTACATTTTTTAGTTTTAATACCAATAGTATTGTAAATGTAGAACCTAAAAAAGAAGAATGGGACTTAAACTTTACTGTTTTTACAAACGAGATACCTGGTTATGGCTCTTATGGATATTCAGATTATGTTTTAAATAATACCTTAGAAAATGCTATTGTTTATATGATAGATACAGAAGTAGACACAGAATTATCTTATGACAATTTTACTTTAACCGATGTAGAAACTTCTTTATTTGTTGAAAATGATAGAAGAACTATTGGTAGTAGTTGGAGAAATGGTGGTGGACCAGGTACTTTACCGTCTTTAAAAGACAATGTATTTTATATCGTTAATGATACAGATGGTAACCTTTACAAATTAAAATTCTTAGCCCTAACTAACGAAAACGGAGAACGTGGCTATCCAGAATTTGTATACAGCTTATTACAATAGTGTTAATTGTAATTGATTAAAAAGTGAAAAAAGCCTTAGTTAAAAACTAAGGCTTTTTAATTATTAAAAAATCTATTTTGATACCTTGTATTTACTACACCTTGTAAATTATAAATTACCATATGCCTTAAAAGCATATCTTCTGAATATATCTCAAACAAATTATTGTCTTTAAACAATAAATTATCTACTCTAAAAAAGTAAATTTTCACTAACAAATCTACATCTACACTTTCAATTAAATCACCTTGTGATTGGGCTTTTTTAAGCAAGACACTTGCAGTATTTTCTGATAAATTCTCAGTAAATTCACTAAATAATTTAAAGGCTTTTGGGTAGTATTTTTCTAATCCAAAAAGAAAAGAAGGCTTGAAATATTTTAAATATTCAAACCCTCTTTTATAGATAAATATAACACTCAAAATAGGATCGTTTTCATTCTCAGAAATGATTCTATTTATATCTTCTTTATACTCATTTAATAAAGTTTCAATGCTTGCAACGACAAGATCTTCTTTATTCTTAAAAAATGAATATATGGTCTTTTTAGATATACCAAGCGTTGTTGCTAACTCATCTAAAGTCACGTGTTTGCTACCAAATTTTGTGAATTTGGCAATTGCGCATTGTAGCAATTCGCTTTTGGTAATCATAGCATTTTATTTCCAACCACCACCAAGTGCTTCGTATAAAGTAACGACGCTTAGTAATTGTTGTAATTTGTTATCAATAACGTTTAACTCGGCATTAAGCGCACTTTCTCTAGCGGTTAATAAATCAAGATAATTAGCTAAACCGTTTTGCAATAATTCCTCTGAGTTTGCTTCGGCTTGTCGTAGCGCTTCAACTTCATTTTTACGATATTCAAATTTTTCAGTTTCAGCATTGTAAACATAAAGTGCGTTAGACACTTCGTTTCCTGCTGTTAACAAGGTTTTCTTAAAGTTTAACAATGCTTGTTTTTGTTGTGCTTTAGCTACTTCGTGCTGTGTTTTTATTTTACGCTGATTAAAAATTGGCTGTGTTAAACCACCAATAACTGTTGCAAATAATGAATTAGCATTAAATAATTTATCTAATTCTAAACTTTGAAATCCGCCACTTGCCGTTAAGGTTAACGATGGATAAAAGTTACTTTTTGCCACATTGGTTAGCTCAAACGCATTGATTAAATTGTATTCTGAAGCAATCACATCTGGTCTGTTTCTCAACAAGGTTGCTGGCACACCAAGTGTAATCTTTTCATCTAACTGTTGCTCGGTTAACTTGCTTCGTTCAATTGGTTCTGCAGGCCTTCCTAATAAGAAATTCAACGTGTTTTCGGTTCTAAAAATGGCTGCTTGTAAATCTACTTTTAAGGCTTTGGCGTTATTAAACTGCGCTATGTATTGGTCTACCGCAACTTGTGTTACATTTCCGGCATCTTTTAATGCTTTAATAGTGTAAACACTACTGTCTCTAGTGGCAATAGTTCTTTCAGTAATTTCTAATTGCTCATCTAAGGCTAATAACTGATAATAGGTTGATGCTATTGCCGAAATTAATTCGGTTTTTACCGCTTTATGCGCTGCTACTGTTTGTAAATAACTAGCTTCACCTGCGCGTTTATTACTTCTTATTTTACCCCAAATATCGGCTTCCCAAGATAAACTTCCTGATAATTCATACTGATCTACAGACGAGAAAAAACCACCAAACTGACTGTTTTCAGACAGTTCTTGATGTGTTGCCTGCGCTGTACCAGTTAGCGTTGGTAAATAACCTGCTTTACCTTGTTTCATATACGCATTGGCGATAGCAATTTGCTGAATAGCCACACGAATATCTAAGTTGTTTTGAAGACCTTCTTCAATATATTGCGTTAAATATTGGTCTTTAAACATATCTTTCCACGATACATCTGCTAACGAGATACTGTCTTGTGGTAAGTTATCGGTTCTGTACAAATGTTCTGTTTCTTCTAACTCCGGACGTGTGTAATCCTTCGCCACAAAACAACTTTGCAGTGTTAGCACCAGCATTAAAACTAATGCGCCTTTACTAAAATTTTTATTTATAGTCGATTTCATTTTTTTAAGCTTCAATTGTTTCTACTTCTGGTTTACGCGATACTTTTTCTTGTAACCATTGGAAAAAGATGAATAAAATTGGGATAACAAATACACCTAAAATGGTTCCTATTAACATACCACCTGCTGCACCTGTACCAATAGAATTGTTTCCTTCGGCACCAACACCTTTGGCTAATACAAGCGGCATTAACCCAAGTATAAAGGCGAATGATGTCATTAAAATTGGTCGTAAACGTGACTTAGCACCATCTATTGCGGCATTTACAATACTTTCACCTTGTTTGCGTCGTTGCAATGCAAACTCAACAATAAGTATGGCGTTTTTAGCTAATAGACCAACCAACATTATCAGTGCAATTTGGAAGTAAATATTGTTTTCTAATCCGAAGAATTTCGTACTTATATACGCACCAAATACACCAAATGGCAACGATAATAACACCGAAAATGGTAAAATATAACTCTCGTACTGCGCACTTAATAAGAAATACACAAACAGAATACTTAAGATAAAGATAAACGTGGTTTGGTTACCTGCATTTACCTCTTCTCGTGTTAAACCAGAATACGCAACGGTGTAATTACTTGGTAGTTTTGCTACTTCTTCTTCAATAACTCTAATGGCATCACCGGTACTAAATCCTGGATTGGTTGCACCTGTTATATTTGTTGAATTAAATAGGTTGAAACGCGTTACCGATTGCGGACCATACACACGTTTTAAGGTTACAAACTGTGTAATTGGCGTCATTTCACCAGAACTCGTTCTCACATACATACTGTTAAGGTCGTTTTCATCAGCTCTGTCTTCTGGTAACGATTGAATGTATACACGATACTGTTTACCAAATCGGCTAAAATCTGACGCGTAAATTCCACCTATATATCCTTGAAGCGTCCCAAAAATGCTGTTAATAGCCACACCTTTTTCTTTTGCTAAAGGCACATTAACTTCCATTTCGTATTGCGGATAATTAGTATTGAATGCCGATTGCGCATACTGAATTTCTGGATGACTCATTAAGGCTGCTGCAAACTCTTTATTTGCTTTATCTAAATCGGTAAATTCACCACCGAATTTGTCTAATAAATTCACCTCAAAACCAGCTGAGTTACCAAAACCACGAATACTTGGTGGCGAGAAGAAAATAATTTTTGCTTCTGGAATAGTTGCCGCAATACCAAATAATTTTCCGGTGATGGCTTGTGCAGATAAGGCTTCAGATTCTCTTTCAGACCAATCATTTAACTTCACGAAACCAATACCAAAGTTACTACCAGCACCACTAATTAAACTTCGTCCTTTAATAAAACTGGCATCTGTTACACCATCAAGGTCTTTAATTTTTGCGTATAATTCTTTAGTTACTGCTTCGGTACGGTCTAATGATGCACCTGCAGGTAATTCTATGTTAGCAAAAATAATTCCTCTATCTTCATTTGGCACAAATCCTGTTGGTGTTGTTGTTGCAGCCCAGTAAATACCTACACCAGCAATGATTAATAGCATTACTGATACAAACTTATTTTTATATAAAAACTGTAATGACTTACCGTATTTATTCACCGTTGCATCAAATCCTCTGTTAAATACAGTATAGAATTTTTGAAGCGCATTTTTTCCTTTTAATTCTTCATCATCTTTATGTTCTTTTAATAACAATGCACATAATGCCGGACTTAGCGTTAAGGCATTTACTGCCGAAATTAAAATGGCAATAATTAAAGTAACACCAAACTGCTCATAAAACACACCTGTTGGACCAGTTACAAAGGTTACTGGAATAAATACCGCTGCCATTACCAGCGTAATAGAAATAATCGCACCCGAAATTTCACTCATAGCCTTTAAAGTGGCGCTTTTCGGTTTTTTCTCACCTTCATCCATTTTGGCGTGTACGGCTTCTACCACAACAATAGCATCATCTACCACAATACCAATAGCCAACACTAATGCGAAAAGCGTTAATAGGTTTATAGAATATCCAAAGACATTCAAGAAAAAGAAGGTACCAATAATAGAAACCGGTACTGCAATTGCAGGAATTAATGTAGAACGGAAATCTTGTAAGAAGATAAACACCACTAAAAACACCAGTAAAAAGGCTTCTAAAAGTGTGCTAATTACCTTATCTATAGATGCGTTTAAGAATAAACTTGTATCGTAAGGTACAAAGAAGTTTAAGCCATCAGGCAAACCTTGTTCTACATCGTCTAATGTGGTTTTTATGTTTTCAATAATTTCGGCAGCGTTAGATCCTTTGGTTTGGAAAATTCCCATAAATACCGCTGGATGTCCTAAACTTGTAGCATTAGATGAATAGGATTGCGCATCTAACTCGATATCTGCAACATCTTTCAAACGTAAATATTCGCCATTTCCTAAAGCTTTAATTACGATGTCTGCATACTGTCCTTCTTCTTTAAATCGTCCGCTATACTTTAAAATATAAGAGAAAGATTCACCATTATTTTCACCTAAAGAACCAGCTGCAGCTTCTAAATTCTGTTCGTTTAAAGCAGCTGTAATATCTGATGGTATTAAATTGTAAGCTGCTAATTTTTCAGGTTTTAACCAAACACGCATAGCGTAATCTTGTTGTGAAAACACCGATACATCACCAACACCTTTAATACGCTGCATTGCAGGAATTACGTTTATTTTTAAGTAATTCTGAATAAAAGTAGCATCGTAATCTTCGCTATCAGAATACATAGCAATAAACATTAATGCACTGGTTTCTTGCTTTTGCGTTACAATACCTGTTTGAATAACTTCTGAAGGCAACAACGGATTTGCACGTGCTACACGGTTTTGTACGTTTACCGCAGCAATATCGGCATCCATAGTTTGGTCGAAATACACGGTAATTTCGGCAGTACCGTTGTTTGATGCTGTAGAGGTAATATACGTCATACCTTCTACACCATTAATTTGCTCTTCAATAGGTACAATTACACTCTCTAAAACAGTCTCTGCGTTTGCACCTGTATAGTTAGCCGTAACTTTAATAGTTGGCGGCGCAATATCTGGGTATTCCTCTATAGGTAAGGATGTTATACTGATAACACCTAGTATAACTATGATAATAGAGATTACTGTTGAAAGCACTGGTCTTTCAATAAATGTTTTTAACATAACTAATAAATATGTTTAAGGGATAATTTAGTTTTTAAATAACGTAGCTACTTTTTTTGTGGCTTCGTTAAACGGAATTTCTTGTGGTGCAATTGGCATACCATCGCGTAATTTTGAAACACCAGAAGCTACAATTTTTGTACTAGCATCTATACCCGATTTTACCACGTAAAGATTATCTACTTTAGCTTCAATTTCAATAATTTTACTGCTTACTTTATTGTCTTCGCCCAAGGTGTAAATCATTACTTTACCTTGCTGTTCAAAGGTTGACGATTGTGGTACAACTACCGCATTTTCGTAAGTTGATGGAATACGTATTTTACCACTGTTTCCGTTTGTTAAAAGTTCATTTGGATTATCAAAAGCCGCTCTTACTTTAATGGTACCAGTTGTTTCACTAATTTGACCAGTACTGGTTTGAATTCGACCTTTTTCTGAATATATATCGCCATTTGCCAATACTAAACTTACGTCTGGCGAATTTTTAATACGTTCTGCTTTGGTTTTACCCTTCATTCGTTTTAAATGGTCTATGTATTGCGCTTCGTTTAAAGTAAAAAACGCATACACTTGACTAATATCACTAACCGTCGTTAATGGTGTTGCATCAGCAGCGCTTACTAAAGCACCTTCTCTAAAATTAATAGAACCTACGTAACCATCAACCGGACTTTTTACCGTTGCATAACCAATATTGGCAGCAATACTACTGTAAGCTGCTTTGGCTTGTGCTAAATTGGCTTTTGCAGTTTCTAATTGTACAGGACTAATAATATTTTTTTCTACTAAAGGTTTTAACTTATCAACCTCAACTTGAGCTACATTAACTTGTGCTTTTGCCGCTTCTGCATCTTGACTTAACGATTGCGTTTCTAATCTAAAAAGTGGTTGACCTTTGCGTACTCTAGCACCTTCGTCTACTAGTACTTTTTGAATATATCCTGAAGTTTTTGCACGCACATCACTGTTTACAATACCTTCTATATTTACAGGATATTCGTTATAGCCTTCTACCGTTTGGGTTTGAATTTGCGTTACCGGAAATGGTAAGGCTTGCTGTTGTTGCGCTTCAGCTGCTTGTGCATTGTCTTTATTACCACAGCTAACCACGACTAGAAATACACTAGCTATGGTTAATATTGAAATTAATTTATTTGTTGTCATTATTTTAAAGGTTGAATTTATTTTTAATTAGGTTTTCTTTTAAGTTTTCTATTGAAGCCGAAGCATCTTCTACAAATCGCAAATAATCGTTATGAAAGGTTAAATCGAATTTTTCTTCTTCATCTGTAATATGTACGTTAATGGCTTCTTTGTATGCTTTCATTTCTTTGTGAAGCGTAGCAACTTCTTCCCATTCTTTTATCATTTCATTAATATGATGTAAAACAGAATCTTTATTAATGATGAAATACTTTTTACGGTCACCAGTTTTGGTGAAGTATTCTAGTTTCTTTAAATCTTGTAAGTGGTTTAAATGCGTAGAAATAGTGCTTTTACTTGCTTGAAGTACAGTAACCATTTCATCAAACGTAGTGCCGCGCTTACCTGTTAAAATTACGTACGCCATAATGCGTGCAGCAACAGGTGCTAGGTTTTCTCTACTTTCTAAATGCACACCAAGTTTTTCAACCAGTGCCATTTTTTTGCTACATATATCTTTAGTCATAAATTATTCTAAAAAATTATGCTGCAAAAATACATTAGGTTCGGAACAAACCGAACTAAACGAAGTTAATTTGTTGTTAAATAAAAAAGGCTAATATGTAAATTTCTTAACATATTAGCCTTTAACTATAATTCGTTGTTAATTTATTATAAAGCCGATTTGAATTGCTCTAAGAATCGTACATCGTTTTCGCTTAATAATCTAATATCTCCTATTTGATGTAATAACATTGCTATACGGTCTATACCAACTCCAAATGCAAAACCAGAGTATTCTTCTGGATCTATTTTACAATTGGATAATACATTTGGATCTACCATACCACAACCACCAATTTCTAACCAACCTGTTCCTTTGGTTATTTTGTAATCGGTTTCGGTTTCTAATCCCCAATATACATCAATTTCTGCGCTAGGCTCTGTAAACGGGAAGTAAGATGGACGAAGTCTTATTTTAGACTTTCCAAACAACTCGGTTGTAAAATATTGAAGCGTTTGTTTTAAATCAGCAAAACTTACATCTTTATCTATGTATAATCCTTCTACCTGATGAAAAAAACAATGCGAACGTGCAGAAATAGCTTCGTTACGATATACTCTACCTGGTGATATTGTACGTATTGGTGGTTGATTATTTTCCATGTAACGTACCTGTACAGAACTGGTATGTGTACGTAATAAAATATCTGGATTAGTTTGCACAAAAAACGTGTCCTGCATATCTCTTGCTGGATGATATTCTGGTAGGTTTAATGCTGTAAAGTTATGCCAATCGTCTTCTATTTCTGGTCCTTCACTAACGTTAAAACCGATATTAGAAAAGATATCTATTATTTGATTTTTTACTATTGAAATTGGATGACGAGAACCAATAATTAATGGTTCGCCTGGTCTTGATAAATCACCAGATATGCTTGTTTCTGGAGCATTATTATCTAGCTCTTCTTTTAGCTGGTTTACTTTGTCTTGAGCCGTTTGTTTTAGTTTGTTTATGGCTTGTCCAAACTCTTTCTTTTGGTCGTTAGCTACGTTTTTAAACTCGGCAAAGTATTGTTTTACTAATCCTTTTTGTCCTAAAAGTTTAATACGGTATGCTTCTACCTCTTCTTTGGTTTGCGCTTTAAACGCTTCTGCTTCGGCTATAAGTTCTTTAATCTTATCTATCATGACATCATAAAATAAAGGGCAAATTTACTATTTTTTATGGTTTACACATTACTTAGTGTAAGCTTTTTGTTGGCGGATTGGCGCGTTAAGGATGGAGCAATTGTTGGAGCACATCTTTGATTGCGACTTGCGAGAGCCTGACCCGATAGGGTAACGCTGTAATAATTATTGTATATAGTTGGTTTCTAAAAAGTAGTTTACTATAGCTTCTTTCATTAAAATAGACTGCTCTCCTGCTTTTAATGTTGGTAATTGCTCTTTTATTTTATAGTGTGGCCAACCATCTTCATCAACAAAATCAAACTCATAATAGCCGTAAGGCTCTAATAGTTTGCATATGGCTATGTGCATTAAATCTAATTTGTGATCTTTTTTAAATCTGCGATGTAATTGTCCCAACTCTTGCACACCAATTAAGTAGATTATTGCGTCTAAATCTAAGGTGTCTCCATCTGCAAATTGATTAGACAATTTGGTTACTATCTCTTCCCAGCGTTGTTTTAATTGTTCGTCTCTAGACATAATTTTATTAAAGTTGCAAAGTTAGTTTATATTTGTTGAAATTGTAAACTTTATGGCGGTTATAGATATTGTTTTAGGTGCGTTAATTTTGTTTGGTTTAATACGCGGATTGTTTAAAGGTCTTTTTGTTGAATTAGCTTCTATTATTGCTCTTGTTGGTGGTGTTTACGGTGCTATACATTTTAGTTATTTTGTAGCTAATTTTTTAGAGAATAAGACCGAATGGGACGAGAAAACTATTAATATTACTGCTTTTGCTATAACTTTTGTTGTTATTATTTTACTAATTAGTTTGGCTGGTAAAGCGCTTACCAAATTAGCAGATTTTGCCTCTTTAGGTATTTTAAACAAACTTTTAGGTGCTGTTTTTGGTGCTTTAAAAATTGGATTGATTTTAAGTGTGTTACTTATTGTTTTTGATAAAATGAATAACACAATTACGTTTGTTGATGAAGAGAATATTGAAGATTCTTTACTTTACAAACCTGTTAAGGGTTTGGCACCAATGATTTTTCCTAGTATTATTAAGTCTGGAGATGAAACTTTAGAAGAAGATAATGATATTATAGATCCTGCTGAAGAGACTAACGACGTGCAAGCTTAAGTACCATTACCTTCTTATTGTAATTTAAAAGTTAATAAAGGCTATCATGTTTATTTGGTCTCTGGATCCTGAACTGAATATTTGATTCATCCAACCTAGCTCAAATTTTATAGCTTTATTTAGTTTATATCCTGTACCAAAATATATCCTGTTACGATCAAACAAATCATTTTCGGTATTAATAAACAGCTCGTTATAACTTGATAAATACCATGTTTTGTCTTCTAAATTTTTATGATTTAATGGATAATTTAGAGATAGAAAGTATCTTAATCGCATTTTAAAATCGTCTTCTACAAAACGTTGTTCAAAC
The DNA here is from genome assembly GCF_964226795.1 of Mesoflavibacter sp. Lineage (NCBI taxonomy): Bacteria > Pseudomonadati > Bacteroidota > Flavobacteriia > Flavobacteriales > Flavobacteriaceae > Mesoflavibacter > Mesoflavibacter sp. Next base: position 31,420 of record NZ_CAXQQP010000005.1, on the reverse strand, counting down.
CTATAACGATGTGTTATGTTTAATCTGTTTTGGTGCTGTTTTGTTATAAACTGCTGAAAAATTCTATGTTCGTTTACATTAATTTTATTGTCTGTTTGACCTACGTAATTTTCAGATTTGATATATCCGTAACCTAATAGTAGGTTGTTATTATTTTCGGTTAGATTATATCCTATTCCTGTTCTTAACAGTAGTTGCTCTAGATCGCCTATAGCATCGTAATTACGGTATTGGACTTCGGCATGTAAATTCCATTTACTATTTAATTGTTTGTTACCAAAAACGATTAACCAATTACCTAATTCGCTATTTTGACTTATCCCTAAAAAAGGCAGCATTACTAAAACTAGTAATGCTGCAAATGTGTTCTTTTTCATGTTAATCTTATTCGTAAAACTGTACGTCTCCAGTATTAATATCGTACATAGCGCCTATAATTTTAATCTCGCCATTTTTTTCCATTTCAGAAAGTATTGGACTTTCTGCATGGATGCGATCTATTGTAAGTTCTACGTTTTTCTTTGATACTTCATCTACAAATTCTAAGTTTTTAGAGTTTCTTAAACTCTCATCCTTTGGCTCTGAAACTGCATTTACAGCTGGTGTTATTTTCTGGATTAACTTGGTTAGGTTACCCATTTCGGCATGATCACATGCACCTTTTACAGCGCCGCAACTTGTATGTCCTAATACTACAATTAGTTTTGTTCCTGCTAATTTGCAAGCAAACTCCATGCTTCCTAAGATATCTTCGTTTACAAAGTTACCTGCAATACGTACGCTAAAAATATCTCCTAATCCTTGATCAAAAACAAGCTCGGCAGATACACGAGAATCTATACAACTTAATATTGTTGCGAACGGAAATTGTCCTTCGCTTGTATCATTAACTTGCTCTAATAAATTACGATTTGCTTTTAAGTTTTGCTGAAATCTTTGATTCCCTTCTTTTAAAAACTGTAATGACTTTTCTGGAGTCATTGTAGCTTGTGTTTCTTTAGTATGTGCTTTCATAGTATCTTCTATTGTGTTGTTTGTTAGTTTAATTGTGTTTTAGGTTTTAATTTAAAAAACTCTATAAAACTTTCTGGGTTTTCTATCGTTCCTCTTTCTGAAATTAACTTGATATTGATATTTCGTTCTTTTGCTTTAATTGAAAAGTCTTCTAAAATCTCTATAATATCATTATCTAAATAGCGTGTTTTTCTTACGTCTAATTCTAAGTAAGAATCTTCTGGTAAACGATCTAATTCTTTTAAAATTGCTCCTTTATTAAAGAAGGTTACTTCTTCTGCAAGTGTCATTTTAATTTTACCATCGTCTACATCTTCTCCTTCTTTATGTAAAAAGTGTGAGTTTTGGTAACTTTTTATTAGTATTACTACAATACCAACTGCTAAACCTAAACCAATTCCTTTTAGTAAATCTGTAAATACAATACCTGTAACGGTAACAATAAATGGTAAAAATTGTTTCCAACCTAAATTGTACATTGTTTTAAATAAAGCTGGTTTTGCAAGTTTATAACCTACTATTAATAAGATTGCTGCTAACACAGACAAAGGTATCATATTTAATAGCTTAGGTATTAATATTACAGAAATTAATAAAAAGAAACCATGAATTATTGCCGACATTTTACTGCGTCCTCCAGATTGGATATTTGCCGAACTACGAACAATTACTTGCGTAATAGGTAATCCTCCAATCATACCAGAAAGGATATTTCCGGTACCTTGTGCTAATAACTCTCTATTAGTAGGTGTTACATTTTTATAAGGATCTAATTTATCTGTTGCTTCAACACATAAAAGTGTTTCTAAACTTGCAACTAATGCAATTGTAAAGGCTACAACCCATATTTCTGGATTAGTTATTACTGAAAAATTAGGAAAACTAAATTGCCCTAAAAATGACGAAAAATCTTCTGGAACAGGTACACTAACTAAATGCGAACTTTGAATTGCCATACTTGAACTATCTTTAGTTAACACATAAAAGATAATACCAACAACAACTGCTACTAATGGACCTTGTATTAATTGAAATATTTTACCTTTTTTGGATAACACATTACTCCATAATAATAAAATTCCTAAACCGATAACACCAATTAATAATGATCCTGGTGTAATATGATTAATCGAATTTAAAATTTCAGAAAATGTATTTTCACCATCTACTTGAAAGAAAGCAAAATCACCTTCTGGATCAGGATCGTATCCAAAAAAGTGAGGGATTTGTTTTAAAATAATGATAATACCAATACCCGTTAACATTCCCTTAATTACTGAAGAAGGAAAGTAGTAACCAATGATTCCTAATCTTAATAATCCAAAAATTAATTGGATAATACCTCCTAAAACAACTGCTACTAGGAAGTTTTCGTAACCACCTAAAGTACCAATAGCAGTTAATACAATTGCTGCCAGACCTGCTGCTGGACCACTTACACCAATTTTAGAACCACTTAATGATCCTACTACAATACCACCTATAATCCCTGCTATTAGTCCAGAAAATAATGGTGCACCACTAGCTAAAGCAATACCTAAACATAAAGGTAATGCTACAAAAAACACGACTATACTTGCCGGTAAATCGTTTTTAATATATTTAAACATATTATAAAGTTTGATTGTTACCTTTTTACCAAGGTAACTTTAAAAGTTAATAAAAGAGAAGACTTTACAGTCTCATATAAACAAAATTATAATATGAAAAATTCTGGAGGTGGAGATATTAAATTAAGTGCTGGTTTTGTGTAAGATTTAAACAAATAGTCTAACTTTTGATAAGCAATTTTTTTATAAATACTTTCTGTAGTTTCTTTTTGTTCTGTTACTACTAGTTTTATGCTTTTGTTTTCTTCTTCCTCTTCAGAGACACTGTACAAAATAGAAACATCTACATCTGCATCTATAGCAATAATAATTGATGGTGCAGTAATTAGCCCAAAAAATAAAATTGAAAAAAATATAGATACTAATTGTTTAGACATAGTCTGATAAGGTAAGAAACAAATATAGCTTTTTAGTTTTTGTTAAAGCTAAATATACTAAAAAGTATTTAGTAATTTTATGTCTCCAGATATTATCCAACCTGTTTTTCCATCTGCAAGTTTTATTTTTTTCCAATTATTAATAGTATCTAAAACTTGAACTTTGGTACCTTCATGAAGTACAAAAGCTTCTGTGCTACCCATGTTAGGTTCAGATTTTACTTCTGTTTCTTTTGCAAAAACTATAGCTGGATTATTATTCTTATCTAAGTTTTGCTTTTTAAAGGCAAAAGACAAACAAATTAAACCTATTAATAAACTTCCTAATCCAGAAACAAAAGCTAATCGTTTTTTTGAAGTACTAAATGTGAAAAAGTAAGTAATAAACAACAATACAAAAGCTACCACGAAAATGATAGACAGTGTTGCCCAATTATCATAAGTTAAAGCGTTAATTGCTTTATTGAAGAATCTTGACAATCCTAATTTTGGCACTGCTTCTATATCATCAATAGTCATATTTTTTGCATAAGCAATGTTATTTAGTATCTCTTTGTCGTTAGGTTTTAACTGTAGCGCTTTTTCGTAATAATAAATACTAGGTGCAATGTTATTTAGTTTATAATGTGCATTCCCCAAGTTGTAATATAGCTCTGCAGAATGTTTCCCATTTTTTATAATAGCTTCATATTTATTTACTGCATCACTAAATTTACCTTCATTATATAATGCGTTCGCTTGATCAAATAATTCATTATTTTGAGCTAAACTTATAGCTGAAAGTGCAAAGACTAATATGTAAAGTAATTTTTTCATCTTCTAACTACTTTATTTTAGTTGTTTATCTATAATGCTAATTGTTGTAGCTGCATTATTGTAATCTTGCTCCATTGCTACTTGAGTCATTGGTGTATATCTTGCCAATTCGCAATGTTTTAAAAGCGTTTCAAAATCTAAAATTACGCTTTGCTCTACATTTCGGCTATGCAATAATTCTTTAATTTTTTCTTTACTCAAATCTGTAGTTTCAATATTTAAACGTCCTTTTAAATAGTTATGTAACGCTTTTTCTAATGCTATATAAAATGCTTCTTTATTACCTAGTGCTTTTTTAGCTTCGCTTAAGTATTTTTTAGCTAATCGGTCTGCCTTTCTTAACCTATTACCAACAACATCTGCATTACGTTCTTCTCGTTTTCTTCTATATACTAATGCTAAAGGTATTGCTAATAGTGGCGCTAATAATCCTGTCCAAAATGCTGTTGTATTGAAAAAATCTTCTTCTTTTATAGATGAAAAATTAGATTTAGTTTTTATAAATGCAAATTGATTTTCATTTAAAACTACTGGTTGTTTTCCTGAGGTATTAGTAGGTAAATTATTATCGGCATCTGCATAAGCTGGACCTTCTAAAACATTAATAACAATTTCTTCAGAAGACAATTCTTTGTATGTTTCTGTTTTTAAGTCAAAATACGAAAATGTAACAGGTGGTATTGGAAATTTACCTTTAAACTGAGGTACTATTGTATAATTATCAGAAATTTTACCTTGCATTCCTGATAAGTTGGTTCTAATATTTTCTTCGTGTTCTGGCTCATAAACTTCTAATGCACTTGGTGCCTTAAATTTTGGTAGTTCAAAAAGTTTAAGGTTTCCGTTACCTGAAACTTCTATTTTTGCATCTAAAGCTTCGGTTGCATTTAAATCTGTTTTAGATACTGACACATTAAAATCAAAGTCTCCAACAGCTCCAGTAAAATTGTCTGGTCTTCCTTCTAAAGGTAAATCTTTAACATTTATAGACCTTGGGTTTGCTGTAATAGTTCTATGTGCTTGATTTGTAATTCTTCTTCCAAAAAGATCTCTTTTGTTAGTTGGAACATCTATGGTTAAGTCTAAACTAAGTGGCTCTATTTGTAACTTTCCAGTTTTTTGAGGAAATAGTACAGTTTTTCTTAATATAACGTATCTATATTCTTCACCATCATAAGTTCCTTCTTGTGCTTTTAATCCTTTTATATTTATATTTTGACTCCAAAACCCATTAAATTTTGGACTTTCAATCTCTCTAAAGTTGCTAATACCCGCTTTTGGTGCCACATAAAGTTTGTAGACAACGGTTATAGGCTCGTTTAAATATGGGTTAGTTTTTGATACTTCTGTTACCAAATGAATACTTTCTTTTAAGATATAATCTGGATCATTAGGATCTTCTGGTACTTCTATTGGTTTTGTTACTTTTATTGTAATTGGAGATGTTTTATAAGTTATACCATCAATCTCTATAGTTGCTTGATTAATAGTAAATGTACCCATTTGCTTTGGAGCTAAAAAGTAACTATACGTTTTTGAAAAATTACGTTTACCATTAAACCAAGAGTGACTTACAGATTGATTTGGTCCGCCTACTACGGTAAAGCCATCAAAGTTTGGAGATTTAAAATTATCTCCATCTTTATTCATCTCAAAATCGACACGTAGACGTTCGTTTAAGCCAAGTTTTTTCTTACTTACTTTTGCTTGAAACGTTATTGCATCTTCATCTTGCGCTAAAGCAAATATTGGTGCAATAGCAAGTAATAAAATGAATATGTGTTTAATTAATTTCACTTTTAATTGGTTTAATTCTGAATATTAAGCTTCAAATTTATAATTTTTTACCAATCTTTATCGGTTTGTACTTTTGCTCCTTTTACCTTTTGAGCATTTATTTTTTCTTGTACCTTTTGTTCTTGATTATTCATAGCTTCTAGCAAATTTTTAATTTGCTGAGGCGATAATTGTCCTTGTTGTGGTTGTTGTTGCTTGTTATCTTGATCGCCTTCTTTTTGATCTTGATCTTTATTATCTTTAGGATTACCATCTTGGTCTTGATCGCCTTCTTTTTTATCTTGGTCGCCTTGATCTTTCTGATCTTTTTGATCTTGGTCTTCTTGTTGTTTTTCGTTATTTTCTTTTTGGTCCTCGTTTTGGTTTTCGTCTTTATCACGGTTATTTTCTCCGTCTTTATCGTCTTCTTGAGGCTCGTCGTCTTGCTGGTTTTTTGCACAATCTTTAGCTAAACCTAAATTATAGCGCGTCTCGTCATCTTTTGGGTTGTTACGTAGTGCGTTTTTATAAGCTTCTACCGCTTCTTTACATTTTTCTTTTTTCATTAAAATGTTACCAATGTTATGAAATGCTCTGTGTTTTTCAACTTTATCAGTTGCATTTTTTGCTGCTTGTTGGTTACGGTATAGTGCTTCGTCTAAGCTTCCTTTTTGGTAATATTGATAAGCTAAATTATAAGCTCCAACTGACTGGCTTGGTTTTGTAGATAATGCTTTACGGTACTCCATTTCTGCATTTACAAAATCGTCACTTTTAGCATAATCATTAGCTTCTGCAACATAAGATAATGCTTTATTAGTCTGCTTTTGCAATGCTTTTTCTTCATTTTTATCTTGCGCTATAAGTGCAATTGTGAAGAAAAATAATATGTAGCTTAATGTTTTTTTCATTTTTTTATACTGCCTGCTTTTATCAAAAAACAACTTGTAAATATACTAAAGACCTCTAATTGTTGCTGTTAAGGGTTTTATAAATTCTCATTAAAAAGATTTAATTTTTTTAGCCAAGCTGTTTTACGTTCTAAAAGGAAAATATCTATAAAAAACAGCAAAATTGCTAAGCCTAAAAACCACTGAAATTGGTCTTTAAAATCGGCAATTTGTTTGGCTTCAAATTCGGTTTTGTCCATTTTGTTTAAAATGTCTTTCATTTGGTTTACCACCTTATCTGTTGTTCTTCCTTGTATGTATTGTCCGTTGGCTTGTGCTGCTATATTTTTTAACGTGGTTTCATCTAAACGAGTAATTACAGTTTCGCCTTGACTGTCTTTTTTGTATCCAGTAACGATTCCGTTTCGTTTTAAGGGAATTGGTCCTCCTTTTGCTTCTCCAACACCAATGGTAAAGATTTTTATACCTTCTTGGCTAGCTTGTTCTGCAACCTGCACTGCAGCTTCACTATGATCTTCTCCATCAGAAATAATGACTAATACGCGATTAGTCTGTTCATCATCGTCATAATACGTTTTTGCAAGTAAAATAGCTTCATTGATAGCTGTTCCTTGTGACGACAGCATATCTGTATTCATGTTTTGTAAGAACAGTTTTGCTGCCGAATAATCTGTAGTTATTGGTAACTGCGGAAACGCTTTTCCTGCGTAAGCAATAATTCCAACACGGTCGCTACCTAAGTTATTAATGATTTGAGATACTAATTGCTTTGATTTTTCTAATCGGTTTGGCTTAATATCTTCTGCCAACATACTTTTTGACACGTCAATTGCAAAGACAATATCTACACCTTCGCGCTTTACGGTTTCTAACTTTGTTCCAATTTTAGGGTTTACCAATGCTATTGCTAAACTTGCAAATGCTAAGCTTAACACGATTATTTTTAGTACAGATTTAAATACCGACTGATTTGGACTTAATCGCTTTAAAAGTGCTTTGTCTGCAAACTTTTTTTGGGTTTGCTTTTTCCAAAGCAGTAGCAACAAAAAGAAAACAACTATCACCGGAATGATAAGTAGTGCCCAAAACCATATTTTTTCTTCTAGTTGAAACATAAATTTTTATTTTTTCGCTTTCGCGGAATTTCTTTTAAACAAAACTTCTAAAGACTGTAATTCTCATTAGATATTCTAACAACAACAATACCATTGCTGCAATAACAAATGGTCTAAAATGTTCTTGGTAGGTTGTGAATTTTATCTCGTCTATTTCTGTTTTTTCTAGTTTATTAATTTCGTCGTAAATCTCTGCTAACTTTTGGTTGTTGGTTGCTCTAAAATATTTCCCGCCAGTTGCAGTTGCTATACTTTTTAGTAGTTCTTCATCAATTTCTACTTGTACACGATCGTATTGAAATCTTCCGTTTGGTAAAATTGCGACAGGAGACAATGCCATACCATTTGTACCTAATCCAATGGTGTAGACTTTAATACCAAACTCAACAGCTAACTCACTAGCAATAGTTGGGTTTATTGCTCCAGAATTATTAACTCCATCGGTTAGTAAAATAATGACTTTGCTTTTTGCTTTACTATCTTTTAAACGGTTAACCGAAGTGGCTAATCCCATACCAATTGCTGTACCACCTTCTATAATTGTATTATATTTAATTTCGTCTAAGCTACGTAACACAATAGCTTTATCGCTAGTAATTGGTGTTTTGGTGTAACTTTCTCCAGCATATTCGACCAATCCTATACGGTCGTTTGGTCTGCCTTTAATAAATTCTGACGCTACATCTTTTAAAGCTTCTAAACGGTTTGGACGCAAATCTTTAGCCAACATACTAGCTGATACATCTATTGCCATAACAATATCGATACCTCGTGTGGTTTTAGTTTTGCTTTTAGTTTCTGAAGTTCGTGGTCGTGCTAACGCGGTAATTAATAAGGCTAATGCAATTAATCGTAATGCAAATAATGCATGTTTTAATTTTGGCAACCAAGATTGTTTGGTTTTAAATCCTTTTAAACTTGAAATTTTAAGCTCAGCTGTTTGACGTTTATGTTTTAATACATACCAAAGTATAGCTAGTGGTAATGCTAACAGCAACCAGAAAAATATTTTATTTTCAAAAGTGATACCTTGTAACATTATTCTTCTTTAGATTTTAATTCTACTGAAGCTAAAACACGCTCTACAACTTGGTCTAAATAGACATCATCTTTTAGATAATATATCATAACTTGTTGCATGACGTTTTCACTAGCAAAACTTAATAATTCAAACTGACCTGATACGTATTTCTCTTTAGCTTCATCAACAGGAAACTCTAATGTTCCTGATGTTTTTAAGCCTTCAACACCATTAGGTGTTACAAACTTATCGTTAACAGGCAAGATGTTTCTTGCTCCGTTGTCTTCTAGCGCTTTAAAATTATCTTCTATTGCTTTTTGGATATTTTGTTCTGCAGATGGTTTGTTTTCTGCTTGCGGATTAACCTCTATTGTTGTGGTAGAAACGGTTACATAAAACTCATTTTCTAGAACGTAACTAAATGCTGTTTTTGTAATTGGTCGTGCTATACTTTGTTCTACCTCAACATCTTCTCTTTTTAATACTTCTGGAGTAGAAATTGTCATTGGCGGAAAACCATACTGACTAGTTACCCAATTACCTTCTAATAATTGCTTAGTGTCTTTACCTGTTACCGTATCTATAACGTAATTAATACCGTATTTATAACTAAAAACACCAACAGTACCTATTAAAAGCATAAATGCAATTGCTGCTGTAATCCAGATTTTTTTTTGCTTTTCTTTTTTAGCTTTTAGCTTTTGGTATTCTTCGTTTTTAAGTAATTCTTCTTCGCTTGGTTCTGGTAAAGCGTCTTTTACTTGATCTATTTCTGTATCTACCGTTTGCCTATCTAATTTAGCAAGCTCGATATCTGGAGCAGATTTTGCAAATTTTACCAAATCGGCACGTTTTAAAATAGCTTCAATATTTTTTATATCATCTTTGCTTAGCTCTATTTGATTACCTTCTTGTAAAATATTTAATCGATCTATTAATTGATCTGTTGTACTTTCTAAAGCTTTGTCGTAAACTTTTTCATCTAAATATTTTCTGATGATAAAGGTTAGCTCAGAATAGTACTCTTTGATTTCGGCACGTTCTAAATACTTGGTTTCGTCTAATTGCTTTAAGGCTAATTTTGCACGATCGTAAGGTGGTAATTGTGCTATTTTTTCTTCTTCGGTTAATGGTTTTTTTCGCCATACAAACCAATACACTAAAAAGCCAATTGTTGCAACCAATGCAATAGTTAACAATACCCATAACCACCAATTGCTAGAAGGTTTTTTAACGTCTATCATTGGTTTAACATCGTATAGTTTTTGCTTGGTTGTATCTACAACTATATCGTTAACCTCAACCAACATACTATCTGTTGCAAACGTCTTTCCTCCAATGATTATTTTTTGCTTTGGGATAACATATTTACCAGAATCAAACTGTGTTAAACCGTACTTTTTAATCAGTTTATACTTAGCATCATATTTTGTAGTGTCTGGCTGATAGGATTCTATCATTTCTAAAGGCATAAATGTTTGCCCTTCAGGAAAAATAACAGCGTTTGTTGTATCGGTTTCGACTTCAATTTTATAGGTAATTTGTTCACCAATTTTTATTGAAGTAGAATCTATGGATGATGTAACTTGTGCAAATGATAAAAACGAGAAAAGAAAAAAGACCAAAGACCAAAAGCCTTTTAGTTTTACTTTATTATATTTTAAATACTGTTTCTTCATACTAAATTAGGTTTGGACTACGCTAAACCTGATAATTTATCCTCTTGTTTTAAAATAGCCTAATAGTTTTTTTACGTAACTCTCATCGGTTCTGCAAGACAAACTACCTGCGCCAGATTTTGCAAAACTATCTTTAAAGTAGCTAACCTTTTGTGTATAAAACTTTGCGTATTCTTGTCTTACTTTTTTAGAACTTGTATTGACCAACATTAGCTCGCCAGACTCTTCGTCTTGCATATTTACCATACCTAAATTTGGTATATTTTCTTCATGTTTATCGTAAATTCTAATTCCTGTTATATCGTGCTTTCCGGCTGCAATTTTTAGGGTTTGCTTGTAATCTTCTGCAATAAAATCGCTCATCATAAAAACAATAGCTTTCTTTTTCATGACGTTGCGTAAAAACTTTAAAGCTTCGGCAATATTGGTTTGTTTGCTTTTAGGTTGAAACTCGATTAACTCGCGAATAATACGCAATACATGAGATCTTCCTTTTTTTGGTGGAATGTAAAGTTCAATGTCATCTGAAAATAAAATCAGACCTATTTTATCGTTATTTTGAGTTGCCGAAAAGGCTAAAGTAGCAGCGATTTCGGTTATAATTTCGTTTTTAAATTGTTGTTCTGTTCCAAAAAATTCAGATCCAGAAACGTCTACCATAAGCATCATGGTTAGCTCGCGTTCTTCTTCAAAAACTTTTACATAAGGCTCATTATAACGTGCGGTAACATTCCAATCGATGTTTCTTACATCGTCACCAAATTGGTATTGGCGTACTTCAGAAAAAGTCATACCACGACCTTTGAAAGTCGAATGGTATTCGCCTCCAAAAATATGATCAGACAAACGACGTGTCTTAATCTCTATTTTTCGAACTTTTTTTAGTATTTCTTTAGTATCCATTGTTTCAGTATGCAGTGTTCAGTGTGCAGTTTGCAGTGCTAAATAGTATTTAGTTAAAAGAATTCGGTAAATTAAACTTTACTGAAGACTGTTGACTAAATACTGCCAACTGATTAAGGTACTTCAATTTCGTTTACAATCTTGTTTACGATATCTTCTGCAGTTACATTTTCTGCTTCAGCTTCGTAAGTAATTCCGATACGGTGACGTAATACATCTTGTACAACAGCACGTACATCTTCAGGAATTACATAACCACGACGTTTGATAAATGCGTAACATTTTGCTGCAGTAGCTAAGTTAATACTACCACGTGGCGACGCACCAAAAGAGATTAATGGTTTTAAATCGTCTAGTCTATATTGTTCTGGATAACGTGTAGCGAAGATGATATCTAGGATGTATTTTTCAATCTTTTCATCCATATACACTTCTCTTACCGCTTGTTGTGCTCTTATAATTTGCTCTGTAGTCACTACTGGATTTACTTTATCCCAAGCTCCTTTTAAATTAGCACGCATGATTAGTTGCTCTTCGGCTTGTTTTGGATAATCTATAATCGTTTTTAGCATAAAACGGTCTACTTGCGCTTCTGGCAAAGGATATGTTCCTTCTTGTTCTACTGGGTTTTGAGTTGCCATTACTAAAAATGGCTTATCTAATTTAAAAGTCTCGTCACCAATAGTTACCTGCTTTTCTTGCATCGCTTCTAATAAAGCCGATTGTACTTTTGCTGGCGCACGGTTAATCTCATCAGCCAAAACAAAATTGGCAAAGATTGGACCTTTTTTAATAGTAAAATCGTTTTCCTTTATATTATAAATTAATGTACCAATAACGTCTGCTGGTAATAAATCTGGTGTAAATTGTATCCTGCTAAAACTAGCATCTATTGCTTGTGACAACGTATTAATAGCCAATGTTTTTGCTAGACCAGGTACTCCTTCTAGTAAAATATGTCCTTGTCCTAATAATCCAATTAGTAAACGCTCGACCATGTGTTTTTGTCCAACAATTACTTTATTCATCTCTAGCATAAGTAAGTCTACAAATGCGCTTTCCTTTTCAATTTTTGCATTTATTGATGCAATATCAACAGTACTAGTATCTTCCATTATAAATTAGTTTTTTAGGAATTTGAAACTCTAATAATTTCAAGCTCTGCAAATTGTAATTTTTTTTCAATTACCGATGTTAAGAATTGGTTAAAAGTTCTTAATTTATAAGTCTTTTAAGAGTAATTTTACATTATTAGCACAAATATAAAAACTAAAGTATATAGTATGAATTTTTCTAAAATTACAGCAGGGACAATGACATGGGGACAATGGGGAAAAAAACTGTCTAAACAAGAAATGATAGATTTGATGCATCATTGTTTAGAAAATAACATACATACATTTGATCACGCTGATATATATGGAGACTACAGCACAGAAGCAGATTTTGGTAACGCTTTCGCGGAAAGTGGTATTAAAAGAAGTCAAATAGAGTTAGTAAGCAAATGCGGTATACAGTATATTGGCAACTCTAGACCAGACTTAAAAGTAAAACACTATAATTACACAAAAGAATACATTATTTGGTCTGCCGAAAATAGCTTAAAACATCTAAAAACAGATTATTTAGATTTGTTATTATTGCATAGACCAAGTCCATTATTACAACCAGAAGTTGTTGCTGAAGCAGTATCAACATTAAAAAAAGAAGGTAAAATAAAGTCTTTTGGTGTTTCTAATTTTACACCTAGTCAAACCGACTTATTAAATAAATACGTTGGTGTGGAGGTTAATCAAATAGAGTTTTCTTTAACGCAACATACAGCAATGCATGATGGTACCTTAGACCACATGATGCTAAACAATATACAACCAATGTCTTGGTCACCATTAGGCTATGTGTTTAAAGAAGATACAGAGCAAACAAGACGTATACACAAGCAATTAGGTGCTTTATTAGATAAATATAATGCTACCGAAGATCAATTATTATTAGCTTGGATACTAAAACATCCTTCAAACATTATTCCTGTAGTTGGCACTACAACAAAACAACGTTTAAAAGATGCTTATGCTGCTACTAAAATTAATTTAGATCTAGAAGATTGGTTCTTAATATTAGTAGCTTGTCAAGGTCATAAAGTACCTTAATTTAATTTAAAAAAGTTTTCACAGAAGTTTATTACCCTTATATTTAGGTGTTTAAAACAACACCTAAAAATGAGTCAAAAAACTGCGTTAATAACAGGAGCAACAAGCGGCATAGGAAGAGCTACAGCACACCAATTTGCCAAACATGGCATCAATCTTATACTTTGCGGAAGACGTCAAGAGCGATTAGATACTATTAAAAAAGCCTTATCAAAACAAACTAACGTACATACACTTAATTTTGATGTTAGTGATAAAGTTGCCGTTTTTGACGCTATAAATTCTTTACCAGAAGCATTTAAAACCATAGATATTTTAATTAATAATGCAGGAAATGCACATGGTTTAGATCCCATTCAAGACGGAAATTTAGACGATTGGGATAAAATGATGGACATTAACGTTAAAGGTTTACTTTACGTTAGCAAAGCCATAATCCCTAATATGACCGAGCGTAAGAGCGGACATATTATTAACATTGGCTCTTCGGCAGGAAAAGAAGTATATCCTAATGGTAATGTTTACTGCGGAAGCAAACACGCAGTTGTCGCCATTACCGAAGGTATGCGTATAGACCTTAACCCTTTTGGGATTAAAGTTACAGCCATAAATCCTGGGTTGGTAGAAACCGAATTCTCTAAAGTACGCTTTAAAGGAGATGCCAAAGCAGATACCGTTTATACCGGTTACAAAGCCTTACAAGCAGATGATGTTGCCGAAGTTATTTATTTTGCTGTATCACGTCCTGCACATGTTAACCTTGCAGATGTATTGATGTTTTGTACAGCACAAGCTAGTAGTACTATTGTGAAAAAGGAATAACCTTTAAAAAGATTCCTGCATGCGCAGGAATATCAGACATATGATCAATAAACGTCTTTTAATTAAAAACTTACTAGCTCATAATGATGAGAACAGTTTTTATGACAAAAAACGAAAAATTGATATTGGTCAAAAGGAAGGAAAAGCTAAATTTTTAAAGCACGTCTGCGCACTTTCAAACTCTAACCCAAAAAATAATTCTTACATCGTTATTGGCGTAGAAGACGAAGATAATAAAATAGTTGGTGTAGATTTTTTTGACGATTCTAAAATTCAGAATTTAATAAATGCCTATTTAACCAATCCGCCAATTGTACAATATGAAAATATTCCTTTTCCGCATTTACCAGATCACAAAGTAGTTGGTCTAGTAACTATTAGACCAAGTACAGGTATTACATCTTTAAGAAAAAACATCTGGAAATACTATGGTGGCTCTGTGTTTTTTAGAGAAGGTAGTATTAGTATGCCTAAGGTTTTTGACATAGAGATTAAAGATGTTAATTCAGAAATTGTAGCTTCTATCGAGAAACATGCCCAAAATAATATTCAGCATATTTTAGATGGAGTTATAGATTTTATGCAAAAAAGACAAGATTACAATCCAAAATATATTGTCTTTAAAGAATATTTTATTGTGTGTTGGTCAGGTATTAAAAAGACCGTTAAAGACGAAACATTTTACTCTAGAGTTGATATAGAACTGGTTAACGAGCAAGTACGATTGTTTTATTCAACTTTAGATGAAGTTGCTATAAAATATGATGAAAATTCGTTTTCAATTTTAGATTATGTAAAGCTAGGTATTCAAGATCATTATAAATATTACCCTTTAGAAGAAACTGTTATTAGTTTTAATGATAATGCAAATTATAATATAGATTCTACCTTGGTTTTCAATCCGCCACAGTATGACAAAAAAGTATTACATCACATTTACAATACTAATAATTCTGTTTTAGAAAAACTTAAAAAAGGAATTTCTTTAAATAAAGTAGAATTACGAGATCTAAATAACCTACCAGAAACGTATCTTATATGTTATCTAAATTTATTTCATGAAGCAATAGATAAACTTCATGAAGCAAAACCATATTTAAAAAAGCATCCTAAAGTGTATCAAAAATATAAAGATGCTATTAGAATTTTAAGAAAGGTTAAATACAGTTAACGGTTAATCTAGATAATTGGTTATATATAAATTTAAAACTGTCTATAAATTAGTTAATTAAACAATGTTTTAATGTATTAATTAACATTTTAAAAAACCTTAGTTCTCCCGATAAAGTTTCGGCATTGAATTAGGGTTTACATAAAAAAACCACTTTCTATTAGAAAGTGGTTTTACTTTTTAAATCTTTATTATTTCTTATTTACCTCCATCAAGTTGATCTTGCCAATCTTTAAGTTTTTGCCATTCGCCTTTAGCAGCCATTTCTGCTTGTTTTGGCCAAGTACCTGGCTTATGTATTTCAAATCGTTTTCCACCAGATTTTAATATCTCTTGACATTTTTCTACCGTACAATTAGCTAGATCTTTCCAAGTTATAACGTTATGGCTATGGAACAATTCTTTTATTTTTGGTCCAATACCTTCAACAACAGTTAAATCGTTTTCTTTTATTTTTTTCCCTAAAGCTGCTTTAGCTGCATCTGCATTAAAAACAACAGCTTCAATACCTGATGCTTTGGGAGCAATAGTATTTGCTAATCCAGAAGTATGAGACACATCTTTGCTTGACATACAAGCTGCTAAATCTGTTTCTAATTTAGAAATTCGGTTTTTATAAATATCAATATTTTCATTATTATCATTACTTCTGTTTAGTAGTTTACCTAATAAGTATCCTAAAATTGCGCAAATTAATCCTACCAAAGTAGGAATTAACCAACACGGTATGCTAATTAATAATATTCTCATGGTTTTATTTTTTTTAGTTAATGGTTATTACAACTCGTCTGTTTTCTGCTCTACCTTCTTCAGTAGTGTTATCTGCAATAGGTTGATCTGGACCTAAAGAAGTACTCGATATTTTACTTGAAGAAATACCGTTATCTATTAAATAGTTTTTAGCAAAATCTGCTCTTTCTTGTCCAACTTTTATATTAGTATCTCTGCTACCTTGATTATCTGTATGTCCGGTTACCGTAATACTTGCACCATCTACTTTATATACATAATCAACCATATCTGCCACTTTTTGTCGTTGTTCTTTAGTTAGAACAATATTAGTTTGAGCTGTTTCAAAATGAAGTATTAACGGATTAGCTTTAATACTTTTAGCTAAATCTTTTAAAGCTTCATCTTGATCAGAATTTCTTTCTTTAAATGCAGAAATTTCAAAACTTATACCTCCGTTTATAGTATCATTTTCTCGATTTAAATCGTTATCTAAAACACCATATGTATTTATATTTTTAAAATTTACACCTTTAGAAGCCATAAGATTTTTTATCACGTTAGCACGTGCTAACCCAATGGTAGGAAATGCCGAGTTATTAATCTCTACTGACTTGTAAAAACCTTTAACGTCAAGTGATTTTTCAGGATGATTATTTAAATAAGTTGCTATTTGATCTAAACCTTGATTTAATTCTGTTGAAATTGGCTCAATAAAATGGTAATCTGAAAATTTGAAACTAAAATTGTCTTTAATTTCTAAATTAAAATCTCCATCTGGATCATTAAGTGTAATTGGTTTGATAGTTACTTTTGGTGCTACGGACACATCTTTTTGTTTATTCTCAATATTACCTGTGCAATATTGACAACAAAAAAACCAGTACAAGACTGTACCGATTATGATGGTAAGTAAAATACCAAGAAGGTATCTAGATTTTTTACTCATAATGGTTAGTTTTTAATATTATGAGTATTAAGTTATTAAAAAATCGTGATTTTTTAACTGTTTGATTATTAATTATTTGAATTAAACACAAATAATCGATAAAAAACTAAAATTTTAGGTTAAATTTTATGAAAATAAAAAAGCCACATCTTTTTTGATGTGGCTTAACTTCCGCGAAAGCGAAATAATATTATAAGTCAAACTTAATACCTTGCGCTAAAGGTAACTGGTCTGAGTAGTTTACCGTGTTAGTTTGTCTACGCATGTAAACCTTCCAAGCATCAGATCCAGACTCACGTCCGCCACCAGTTTCTTTTTCGCCTCCAAAAGCACCTCCAATTTCTGCTCCAGAAGTACCAATGTTTACGTTGGCAATACCGCAGTCGCTTCCAGCAAAGGATAAGAATTTTTCTGCTTCTTTCATTTCGTTAGTCATGATTGCAGAAGATAATCCTTGCGCAACTCCGTTTTGCATTTCGATTGCATTTTCTACATCGCCAGAATATTTCATTAAATATAAAATTGGCGCAAAAGTTTCGGTTTGTACAATTTCAAAATCATTTTCAGCTTCAATAATCGCTGGTTTTACATAACAACCAGACTCGTATCCTTCTCCTTCTAAAACACCACCTTCAACTAGTACATTTCCGCCTTCAGCTTTAGCTTTTTCTATAGCAGATAAATACGTGTTTACAGAGTCTTTATCGATTAATGGTCCAATGTGGTTTTTCTCGTCTAATGGGTTACCAATAGTTAATTGCTTGTAGGCACCAACAATAGCGTCTCTTACTTTATCGTAAACAGACTCGTGTATAATTAAACGACGTGTACTTGTACAACGTTGTCCGCAAGTACCAACAGCACCAAATACTGCACCAGGCACAACTACTTTTAAATCTGCAGTTGGTGTAATGATGATGGCGTTGTTTCCTCCTAATTCTAATAAAGATTTACCAAAACGCTCGGCTACTGTTTTACCAACAATACGTCCCATACGTGTAGATCCTGTTGCAGAGATTAACGGAATTCTATGATCTGTTGTCATAAATTCTCCTACTTTGTAATCTCCGTTTATAATACAAGAAATACCTTCAGGTAAATTATTTTCTTTTAATACCTCAGCAATTATATTTTGACATGCTACTGCACAAAGTGGTGCTTTTTCTGAAGCTTTCCAAACACAAACATCACCACAAACCCATGCTAAAGCTGTGTTCCAAGACCAAACTGCAACTGGAAAGTTAAATGCTGAAATAATCCCAACAATACCTAAAGAGTGCCACTGCTCTCTCATGACGTGTCCTGGTCTTTCCGAAGGAATAGTTTGCCCGTTTAACTGTCTTGATAAACCTACTGCAAAATCGCAGATATCTATCATTTCTTGTACTTCTCCGTAACCTTCTTGTAAAGATTTACCCATTTCGTAAGATACTAGCTTACCTAATGGTTCTTTTAATTCTCTTAAACGGTTACCAAACTGTCTTACTATCTCACCTCTTTGTGGTGCTGGCATTGCTCTAAACTCTAAAAAGGCATCTTGAGCTGTTTTTATAACTTTATCGTAGTCTTCTCTTGTTGTAGTAGAAACTTTACCAATTAATTGTCCATCTGTTGGAGAGTAAGATGAAATTAACTCACCACTTCCAAAGCTATCAGAGCCTGTAGAAGTACCATCATTAACGTCTTTAATACCTAATTGTTTTAAAGCTTCTTTTATTCCGAAATCGGTAGCAATTGCTTCCATAAATGTTTCTTTTTTACGAATTATTTAATTTTTAGCGAATATACTAATATTTCATTGGTTATTTAGCATAAAAACCGTTTAAAAATTGCTAATTTTAATGCTATAATTTTTATCTAATGAAGACTTTACTAAAATCTATTCTATCGCTTTTATTTCTATTAAACCTAAGCTGCAATTCTACAGAAAAATCAAAAAATGTAGAATCAGACATAGTTAACAAAACTACCAATACTCAAGTAAATGAGTTCGCTATAGTTATTCATGGTGGTGCAGGCACTATTTTAAAAAAGAATATGACTAAACAAAATGAAGCAGCCTACAAAGCAAAATTAGAAGAAGCCGTAATGGTTGGTTACAACATTTTAAAAGAAGGAGGCAGCAGTGTTGATGCTGTACAAAAAACAATAAATATACTAGAGGATTCTCCTTTATTTAACGCAGGTAAAGGTGCTGTTTTTACAAATGAAGAAACTATTGAGCTTGATGCTTCAATTATGGATGGAAAAACCTTAAATGCTGGTGCATGTGCTGCTATTACAAACGTTAAAAATCCTATTAATTTAGCTAGACAAATCATGGATGTTTCTCCACATGTAATGATGACAGGTCAAGGTGCAGAAAAGTATGCAAAAGAACAACAACTTGAAATTGTAGACCCTAATTACTTTAAAACAGAAAAACGACTTAAAAGTTTAAAAAGAATTAAAGAGAAAGAAACTAATAAAGAAAAGCAAATAGCTTTTTATGACGCTGAAATAAAAAATTCAAAATTTGGAACCGTTGGCTGTGTAGCTCTTGATAAAAACGGAAATTTAGCTGCTGGCACATCTACTGGAGGAATGACTAATAAAAGATTTGGTCGGGTTGGTGATGTACCAATAATTGGAGCTGGTACTTATGCAAACAATACTACTTGCGCTGTTTCTGGAACTGGTTGGGGAGAATTTTTTATTCGCGCTACGGTTGCTCATGATATTTCTGCATTAATAGAATATAAAGGTTTAAGCCTAAAAGATGCTGCAAAAGAAGTAATTCAAAAAAAGGTACCTGATCTTGGTGGGAACGGTGGTATTATTGCTATTGATAAATACGGAAACATTGTTATGGACTTTAACACTGCTGGCATGTATAGAGCTTCTGTTAATGACAAAGGAGAAGTTTATGTTGGTATCTACAATCAATAATTTATCTTTTTTTTAACATCTCATACAAACTAAATCATAAAATGTTAACGTAATTTATTTAACACTATTTCTCTTGATAAACATTCATCTACAAACCTATTAATCAATGCAGTTAAAATCTTTCTACACCACTCTATTAGTTTTTTTCATAACATTTTCATGTAAAGAAAAAACACCAAAAACAGACAATCTTTTTAAATATAGAGACTATATTAGTTACACAACTGCTGGTCGAGTATCTGTTGCAGATAATATTAACGTTAGTCTTGCAAAAACTGTAGCCGGTTGGGAAGCTGACAAAGAGTTAGACAAAAGTCTTTTTAAAATCAAACCTTTTGTAGAAGGACAACTTAAAGTTGTAAATGATCACGCGTTTACTTTTATTCCTGACGAAAACTTATCGCCAGACACAGAATATACCGTTTCTGTAAAACTAAAAGATCTTTATAACGATTTACCAGATGGTTTTGATACTTATGATTTTAGCTTTAAAACTATTACACCAAATTTTATTATTGAAACTAACAACCTACAATCTTACACTAAAGAATTACAGTATTTAAATGGCGCGTTAAAATTAGCAGATATCACTACTATTGATAAAGCAAAGCTACTGGTTGAAGCCAGTCAAGATGGAAAAAAATTAAACATTGTTTGGGATGAAAAACTGCTTCCTTCAAAATATTTTGAATTTAAAATTGATAGTATTACTAGAAAAATTGATGATGCAGATATTTTAGTAAAATGGAACGGAAAACCAATAAATGCAGACAATTCTGGAGAGAACAAAGTAACCATTCCTGGTATTAACAACTTTAAAATTGTTGGTGTAGAAGTGTTTCAATTACCAGAGCAATTTTTATCTATTAATTTTTCAGACCCAATAAAAAAACAACAAAATTTTGATGGTTTAGTAACTATTCAAAATGCTAAAAACCCAAAATTTATTGTAGATGGCAATGTGCTTAAAGTGTATCCACAATCCAAAATGTCAGGTAATTTAAAAATTGATGTATTTCAAGGTATAAAAAACACATATGGGTACAAATTAAAAACACCTTACAGTCAAACTATTGCTTTTGAAGACATAAAACCAAAAGTAAAACTGGTAAATAGCGGTGTGTTTTTGCCAAATTCTAAAGAATTAAAATTCAATTTTAAAGCAGTAAATTTAAAAGCTGTAGATCTTAGAGTTATTAAAATTTTTGAAGATAACGTACTTCAATTTCTTCAAGATAATGAACTATATAGCAACAATAGTAGAGCTATTAGACGCGTAGGAAGACGCATTGCAAAACATACCATTAACCTAATTGAAAACCCTTTAGATAACGACGGAAAATGGAAAACCTACAGCGTAGATCTTTCAAAATACATAAAAGCAGATCCTGGCGCTATTTATAGAGTTGAAATTGACTTTAAAAAAGCCTATTCACTTTACGACTGTAATACCACAGCTTCTAGTAGTAATGATGACGAGGATGAGTATTACTACGAAGACGATTACTATTACGACGATTATTACAGCGACAATTACAACCAAACCAACACCGAAGACGAAGACCTTAAAGAAGAAGAGTATTGGGATAATCTAACCTATAGCTACCGCAACGATAACTATAACTGGAGAGAACGCAACAATCCTTGCCACGAATCGTACTATAACTCTAATCGTGTTATTGCTCAAAATTTAATTAGCTCTAACCTTGGTACTATTGTTAAAAAAGGAGCTAATAACAACTATTTATTTGCAGTAAGTAATATTTTAAATACTAATCCAGAAGCAGGAGCAACTATAGCATTATACAATTTTCAGCAACAAAAAATAGTTAGTTCAACCACTAACAGTAATGGTTTTGCAACTATAAGCGCTAATAAGCACGCTGCTTTTGCAACTGTAACAAAAGGCTACAACACTACTTATGTAAAACTTAACGATGGTAACTCTTTATCCTTAAGTAAATTTGATGTTTCGGGCACAACGCTGCAACGTGGTTTAAAAGGTTACATCTATGGAGAACGTGGTGTTTGGCGACCTGGTGACACCATTCATTTATCATTTATGCTTAATGATGCGGCAAATAAACTACCTAAAGGTCATCCAGTAAAACTTGAAATTACAGATCCTAACGGAAAATTAGCCTTTAAAGAAGTAAAAAGCAACGGATTAAACAATGTTTACACCTTTACCGTTCCAACAGCTACCGAAGACAAAACTGGTAATTGGAATGCAAAAGTAACCGTTGGTGGCGCTAATTTTTATAAAGGGTTAAAAGTTGAAACCGTTAAACCAAACCGTCTAAAAATTAAGATAGATTTTAATGACGAAATCCTAAAAAGCAATTCTAATTTAAAAGGAAAATTAGCCGTTAATTGGCTACATGGCGCACCAGCAAAAAATTTAAAAGCAGAAGTAAAAGCAAAGTTTTCTAATTCCTATTCAGGATTTAAAAACTATCCAGATTACAAATTTAGAGATCCTGCAAAATCTTTCAATACCGAAGAAATAACCATTTTTGAAGGCAATTTAGATGCCGATGGTTTAGCCAACATTACCAAAAACTTATCTATTGGTAAAGGCGCACCAGGTATGTTAAACGCACAATTTTTAGTCAGAGCTTTTGAAAATGGTGGCGATTTCTCTATGGATGCATTCACAATGCCTTACGCACCTTACAACTCGTTTGTTGGTTTAAAATCACCAGAGCCAAAACGTTACGGTTCTTATGAAACGGATGCTAATAACAACTTCGATCTAGTCGTTGTAGATGATCAAGGTAATGCTATACAACGTAATGGTTTAGAAGTAAAAGTTTATAAAATTGAATGGCGTTGGTGGTGGAATTCTTCAGAAGATAATCTATCAAAATACACCTCAAGTTCGTTTTACAAACCATTTTTAGAAAGCAAATTAAACACCAATTCCAAAGGAAAAACGTCTTTTAATATCAATGTTCCTGATGAAGAAGGTGGTCGTTATTACATCACAATTAAAGATCCTGTTTCTGGACATTCAACAGGTCAAACTGCATATTTCTATAAAAATTGGTGGAAACGTCAACCATCAAACGACAAAGAAGCTGCAAGTATGCTTGTGTTTTCAGCAGATAAAGAAAATTACAATGTTGACGAAACTGCAAAAATCACTTTCCCGTCTGGCACTTCTGGTCGTGCGTTAATTAGTATAGAAAATGGCTCTGAAGTTATAGAACACAAATGGGTTAAAACCGAAACTGGAGAAACAACAGTAGATATTCCTATTACCAAACAAATGGCGCCAAACGTATTTGTAAACATATTGTTACTGCAACCACATGCCTCTACTGCTAACGATTTACCGTTGCGTTTATACGGTGTAATTCCATTAATGGTAGAAGATCCAAATACCATTTTACATCCAGAAATTAAAATGGCAAGTGTCTTAAAACCAAAAGAAGATTACACGGTATTTGTTTCAGAAAAAAATAACAAACCAATGACGTACACGCTTGCTGTCGTAGAAGAAGGTTTGCTTGATTTAACCCGATTCAAAACTCCAAATGCTTGGGATGCATTTTACGCACGCGAGGCTTTAGGTGTAAAAACTTGGGATATATTTGATGATGTTATTGGCGCTTACAGCGGTAGTATTGATCAAGTGTTTGCAATTGGTGGAGATGGTAATGCAGCAGCAGGAAAAAACAAAAAGGCTAACCGCTTTAAACCTGTGGTTACCTTTTTAGGTCCATTTAAACTAGAGGCTGGAGATCGCAAATCTCACACCATAAAAATGCCAAATTATATTGGTGCAGTAAGAACTATGGTTGTAGCTAGTCATGTAGAAAATGAAGCCTACGGTAATGCTGAAAAATCGGTACAAGTTAAACAACCTTTAATGGTATTAGCATCATTACCACGCAAATTAAGTCCTGGCGAAAAAGTAACACTTCCGGTAACGGTTTTTGCTATGGAACCTAAGGTGAAAAACGTATCACTTAAATTAAAATTAAGCAACGGAATTTCAGTAGTTGGCGAGTCTTCAAAATCTTTAAGTTTTGCAAAACCAGATGAAAAGATGGAATATTTTGAACTGGATGTTAGCAAAGCAAAAGGCATCAATACAATTGAAGTTGTAGCATCTGGAAACGGCGAAACTTCAACTTACAAAGTTGAAATTGATGTTGAAAATGTTAATCCAATATCTACTAAAAGTCACAACGAATCTTTAACCGCAAACGAGAGTAAAACTATAGATTTTTCAACCTTTGGTGTTACAGGTACAAATAGCGCAACGGTTGAGTTTTCTACATTACCTCCAATGGACTTTACACGTCGTTTAGAATATTTAATTAGATATCCTCATGGCTGCGTAGAGCAAACAACATCTAGCGTTTTCCCTCAATTATTTTTGACAGATATTTTTGATTTACCTCAAGATCAACAATTAAAAATTCAGGATAATATTAAAAACGGAATCAAGCGTCTTGGTCATTTCCAAAGACCAAATGGTGGCATGAGTTATTGGATTGGAGAAAATAACACTAATGATTGGGGAACAAGTTACGCTGGACATTTTATGATAGAAGCCGAAAAGAAAGGTTTTGTATTACCATTAACGTTTAAAAGCAATTGGATAAAATACCAAAAAGAAGCAGCGCAAAACTGGAGACCTAGTTACAGTAACTACAACTCTGATTTAGCACAAGCTTACAGATTGTACACATTAGCATTGGCTGATAGTCCTGATTTAGCAGCAATGAATCGCTTACGCGAATTTTCAGAATTATCTAACGAAGCCAAATGGCGTCTTGCAGCAGCTTATGCTTTAGCAGGTCAAACCGAAGCTAGTAACACAGTTGCTAAAACTGCAAATATCGAGTTTCAACCTGTAAAACGTAACTATTACACCTACGGTTCTGTTGACCGAAATCGTGCTATGGCGCTAGAAACAATGGTTATTACCAAAGATAAACGCCTTAAAGATTTAGCTGAAACTATTGCTAAAGAATTGTCTAGCCAACGTTGGATGAGTACACAAACCACAGCTTACAGCTTGCTTGCAATGGGTAAAATGGTTATTGCTAATGGCGGAAAAGGCATAAAAATTAACTACAGTATTAATGGTAAATCCGAAACCGTAAATAGTAGTAATGCATTAGCGCAACGTGATTTAAAAATCAAAGATGGTGCTAACCAAATTAGTATTAAAAACAACTACGACAATTTAGTGTATGTACGCGTATTAACTTCTGGTAAATTACCTTTAGGCGAAGAGTTAACCGAGCAAAGAGGATTAACTGCAAACGTTGTCTTTAAAAACTTAAAAGGTGATAAAATAGACATCTCAACACTTAAACAAGGTGAAGATTTTGTTGCAACAGTACAAATTACTAATGCTAAAAACTATAGCGTTAATGATGTGGCATTAACCCAAATTTTCCCTTCAGGTTGGGAAATTGTAAACACACGTTTTACAGATTTTGGAGATAATACAACAAGTCAAGCCCGATTTACAGATATTAGAGACGACCGTGTTAATTTCTATTTTGATTTAAAACAAAAGGAAACTAAAACCTTTAACGTTATGCTTAATGCGTCTTACTTAGGGTCTTATTATTTACCAGGTATACAAGCAGAAGCCATGTATGATAACGAGTTTTTTGTTAGAAATAAAGGACAATGGATTGAGGTTGAGAAGTAACAAATTCCCGCGAAAGCGGGAATCTTTTTATATTATTGAAATATGAAAAAACAATTCACAGAAACACAAAAATTTACACAATGGTGGCTTTGGCTAATCTTACTTAGTATTGGTGTTTTGCCTATTGCTGGTATTTACAAGCAACTTTACTTAGGAGAACCTATGGGAGATAAACCTATGTCTGATGAAGGGCTTATTGTATTTTCTGTATTTGTTTTTACGTTAATTACTTTTTTCTGGATGATACAATTGCGAACCGAAATTACGCAACAAGATATTAAAATACACTTCTTCCCTTTAGTTAAAAGAGCTATGAAATGGTCTGAAGTTGAAAAAGCACAAATTGTAAATTATGGTTTTGTTGGCGGTTGGGGAATTAGATTATGGACCAATTACGGAACCGTTTACAACATTAAAGGAAAAATGGGTTTAGCCTTAGAGCTTAAAAATGGAAAAAAGTTTTTAATCGGTTCTCAAAAAATTGACGAACTAAAAGCCTTTTTAGATAGTTTGGACTAAATTATTTTATCGCTTCAACGTAAAATGCCCAACACGACGTTGTCCATTAATAGTAATAACGTACCAATAATCTGAAGTTGGTAATTGTTGTTTCCTAAACATTCCATCCCAAGAGATTGGTTTGTTCTTTCTATAAAAAAGTAATTTACCGTAACGGTCAAAAATTTGCACTTCAGAAGACGCATAAAATTCTATGCCTTTTAATCGCCAAGTATCATGGTAAGTATCATTATTTGGCGTGAAAAATTTTGGTACTATAAAATGAATAAAAGTTTGAGTATCTATGCCGCAATCACTATTTTCTCTAACGTAAACGGTATATCTTCCTCCTTCAAGGTTTTCAAAAACTGGAGTGTTTTGATAATTAATTCCGTCGACAGAATAAGAGAAATTACCTTGGTTTTCGGTAGTAATTATTAAGTCATTATTTTCAGTAAAAACTTCAGCAATTATCGGCGCATCTAATTGTGTAACATCTATTGTTTTTGTAACTGTACAACCATCAAGATTTGTAACATCTACAGTATAAATACCTTCGGTTGAAACTGTAATACTTTCGGTTGTTTCACCTGTATTCCAAAGGTAACTCACGTTATTGATGTTTGCACTTATTTCAATACTTTCATCTTGACAAAAAAAGACTGCTTCATCAAAAACTTGTGGCGATTGGGAAAAAGTAAGTGTTACTGCTGTTCTTGTGTTTGAAATACAATTTCCGTTTATCGAAATGGCTTCAGCATAATAAACACCTTCATTTTCAGGTGAAAAGCTCGTATTATTTTCTTCAAGTAAATTTCCTCCAGAAACAGCATCGTACCAATTTACTGTTACTCCTGTTGGTACAGTGACTTCTAAAGGTTGATTTTCGTTTTCGCAAATTGTGATATCTCCGTTACTAACAGGTGCTAATGGCGTTGGTACTATCGTAATAGAAAACTCATCTGAAATTACATTACACAATGCATTAGCTAGGTTTATAGCATCTTCGGCTACTTTGACACGGTATAAAGATGTTGTATTAACATTGATGTTTAAATTTTGATTGGTTTCACCTACAATTTCTGTCCAATTTATACCATCTGTAGAGGTTTCCCATTGATATGCATATGTATTAAAAATTGTGCCGTCAGGATTAGCTTGTAAGTTTAAATTATAAGGCGTTTGTGTTTCGCAAATAAAAACATCACTTTCATTAGTTGTATCTTCTATGGTTACATTATCTCCACATGATTTAAAAACTATATCATCAATTGCAAGGTCGTTACCACAACCGCCTGCGCCATTATTTCTCATTTTTAAAATCACTTCGGTTTGCGCTGGTAATGTTTGAAAAACTAATCCATACTGCTCCCAATTTGGTGTGGCTTGTGCGTCAATTTCTCCTGTATCACCACTTGCAAGAAGTGTAGTATCAGTATCATCCCAAATTTCAAACCTTACATTTATTGGGATGTTATTTCCTCCACAACCCGTACTTCTTGAAAGGTTTATTAAAAATGCTGAAAACTCATAAGATGTATTCTCACAAAGTCCTGTAATTGTTGTTCTATAAAATTCGCCAGCAGTAAAATCTGCATTTACAATTAAGCATTTCCCATTACTATCACCTTCTGTATGATCTGGTACATCGTGCCAATCAAAAAACGCAGTTGAACTTGAAACTGTATAAAACCCATCATTTGGTGTTGCAGAAGAAAAGGTATAAGTTGTTGTACCTGCTGGCAAAGGTGTTTGTATTGTACCTGTCCCAAAGGTTTCTGTGAAGATTGGGTCACCAGAATTTCCATTACAAAAACCTAACTGAGCATATCCATCTTCAATAGAAAATAGAACAATAAAAATTATAATTATTTTAAGAAGTAACTTATCGTTTTTCACGTTTTAAAGATAAATATTAATTGGTCATTTTTAATGTTAAATGCTTAAATTCACTTTTTAAAACTTTGTTACAAACTATAACTTTTTAATGCAAAGACTGTTAGCCTACTTTAAAAACAATAAAAAGAAAACAATTGTATTGTTTTTACTACTTGTGGCTTACTATTTTTGCTTACCCAAACACCTTTTTAAAGACCCAACTGCAACGGTTATTACAAGTAATAAAAATGAGTTATTAGGAGCTATAATTGCAGACGATGGGCAGTGGCGCTTTCCTGAAAATGATTCAGTTCCTGATAAATTTAAAACTTGTATCATAGCTTTTGAAGATGAATACTTTTACAATCATCCTGGTTTTAATCCAATTTCAATTTTTAAAGCTTTAAAAGAAAATATAAATTCTGGTGAAATTAAACGAGGCGGAAGTACCATTACACAACAAGTTATACGCTTATCGCGAAAAGGAAAACAGCGTACTTATTGGGAAAAATTTAAAGAAATTATCTTAGCAACGCGGCTAGAATTTAGGCATAAAAAAGATGAAATTTTAGCATTGTACGCCAGTCATGCGCCTTTTGGCGGAAATGTTGTTGGTTTAGATGCAGCATCGTGGCGATATTTTAATAGAAATTCTGAAGATTTATCTTGGGCAGAAAGTGCAACATTAGCAGTCTTACCAAATGCACCAAGTTTGATATATCCTGGTAAAAACCAATTACAACTATTAAAGAAACGTAATAGATTACTAAAAAAGCTTTTAGATAATCAAACTATTGATAGCCTAACTTACAGACTATCAATATCCGAAGGATTACCACAAAAACCCTATCCTTTACCACAAATTGCGCCACATTTACTGCAAACCATTGCAAAAAACAACAAAGGGCAACGAATTAAAACTAGTGTTAACAAGAGACTTCAACAGCAAACTAACACTATTGTTTTTAACCATTATAACACGTTAAAACTAAACGAAATTTATAATATTTCGGTACTAATTTTAGATGTAAAAACCAGAAAAGTTTTAACCTATATAGGTAATGCTCCAACCGATAAAAATCATCAAAATAGTGTAGATATTATAAACAAACCACGTAGCACAGGTAGTATTTTAAAACCTTTTTTATATGCTGCAATGCTAGACGCTGGTGATATTTTACCAAATACTTTAGTTGCAGATGTACCAACACAATTTGGCGATTATTCACCAGAAAATTTCAATAAAGAGTTTGATGGTGCTGTACCTGCAAAACAAGCTTTATCAAGATCTTTAAATGTACCTGCTGTTATAATGTTAAAAGATTTTGGCTTGGACAGATTTCATTACTATTTAAAAAATCTTCATCTTAAAGATATTAGATTTAATGCTAACCACTACGGGTTATCTTTAGTACTTGGCGGAGCAGAAAGTAACCTTTGGGATTTATGTAAAAGTTATGCAGCGTTTTCTTCAACTATTAATCATTTTAACGAAACATCAAGCGAATATTTTAGTAACGAATTTTGTGAGCCTACTTTCTACGAAGACGAAAAAATAAATTTTGGTAAAAAATCCAACGAAAAAACACTTTTTGACGCCGCTTCCATTTACTTAACTTATGAAAGTTTAAAAGAAGTAAATAGACCTGAAGGCGATGATAATTGGGAATTTTTTGATAATTCTAAACAAATTGCTTGGAAAACAGGGACTAGCTATGGCTTTAGAGACGCATGGGCTATAGGTACTACAAAAGATTATGTAGTTGGTGTTTGGGTTGGTAATGCAGATGGAGAAGGAAGACCTGGCTTAGTTGGTGTACAAACAGCTGCACCAATACTTTTTGATGTGTTTGATTTATTACCTAATAGTCAATGGTTTCAAAAACCTTTTGATGAAATGGAAAAGGTAAAGATATGCTTAACTAGTGGTTACAGAGCGTCTGTAAATTGTAATAATGTAGATGAAAAATATATACAAAAAAGTGGCTTAAAAACTAAAGCTTGTCCCTATCATAAATTAATACATTTAGATAAAACTGAGAGTTTCCAAGTAAATTCTTCTTGCGAAAATATAAACGAAATTAAAAACACATCTTGGTTTATTTTACCTCCTTTAATGGCTTACTACTATAAAGACAAACATCCATTTTACAAACCCTTACCCGCTTTTAGAGAGGATTGCATTAATTCTAAAAAAGAAACAATGGAATTTATCTATCCTAAAGATATCAAAAAGATTTTTCTACCTAAAGATTTCAATGAAAAAACTAACGATCTGATTTTAAAAGTTACACACTCTAAACCAAACACTAAATTATATTGGTATTTAGACCATATTTTTTTAGGTGAAACAACTACAATCCACAACATGTCTATACGACCAAAAGAAGGTAAATATACAATTACAGTCACTGACGAATTCGGCAACGAAATCAAAAAAACCATAGAAATTTCTCATTAAAACAGCAAAAACACAGAAAATTAAATACCAATTTTAACAAAACACTAACATTTCAACGAAAAAAAGAGCATTATATCTATCTGAATTTAGATAGTCTCATAAAAAAATATACCTTTAAGATTCCAAATGAAATTTTGGGATGTTTATCATATAAATTAAACTAACACAATCATTTCATACCTATGAAAAAAACTACTCTCCTAATTTTACTATTATTTAGTATAATTGTACAAGCTCAGGTAATTAATCAGCCAGCAAACTGGCCCAATACCAATTGGACTGTAACTGGAAGCTACAATACAGATCCTACAGCTTTTGAAGCAGACCCTACAACAACAGCAAACTTTGCATTTGATGATGATGATGCAGGTAGCGGTAGTACAGACGCCATACAAGCAGAATCACCAGTAATTGATTTAACAGCAGCATTTAGTGCAGGCGAAACTTGGCTATTTGTTGACACAGATTATGTTTTCAACTGGATAAGTTCAGACGCTATCGGAGTTGAATATTGGGATGCAGATGCAGGAACATGGAATCCTTGGGGATCACCAATTCAAGCAGATACAGCTACACCTCCAACAAATGATTTTTGTGCAGGAACATCTGAAGCTTATACTACAGACCAATTAAACATAGCTGGTTTTACAGCAACACAGTTATCTGGTTTCAAATACCGTCTCTTTTATGATGATGGAGGAATTTGGGGATGGGGAATGTGTTTTAGTTCTCCAACACTATATTCTCAAATGCCACCAGCATGTGCAGACGTAACAGGTGTAACTGCTGTCACAACAGGAGATACCACTGCAGATATAACATGGTTAGCAGGCGGATCAGAGACTGAATGGCAAATTTGGATACAACCAGCAGGAACAGGAGGGCCAACAACAGATGGTACAACAACATCGACTAACAATCCTTATCCAGCA